>CAYUFB010000014.1:14647-31127 GCA_964444125.1 uncultured Candidatus Saccharibacteria bacterium | reverse complement strand
GTCGGTCAGATCTCGCTTATCACAATCTAAAACTCATTTTTATGGGACAGGAGTGGCAATTTCATATTTAACAATAATATATATATTTGTCGAAGAATGATAATATATTGTAGTAATATATGCAACATTTCGCTATATTTCTTTTTTATTCTAATTGCTTTATTTTCCTTTAATCCAGAATTATAATTAATAACTTTATTCTTAAGTAAATGATCAAAATTAAATTGCATCGACTGTTTTTAATAATTCCATTATGCGCTCTAACCCTAATATGCTTATTTTTTGTTCTGATCCCCTTCACTGTCTCAATCTATGCCATAAAGAGTGCCAATAGTGAAGTCGGGGCAACTCCGCCAAATGCCAAGCAGGTTTCATTTGTCACAGAGGATAACATCAAACTTCAAGGATGGTATGTACTACCTCAAAATGGCAAAGTAATCATCCTTGTTCATGGTTCAGGCAATTCAAGAGAGAATATGCGTCCTTATATAGAATTTTTAACTGAGCATGAATATGGAGTACTAGCCTTTGATATGCGTGGACATGGTGAGAGTGAAGGAAAGACAAACAGATTTGGTTGGGAATCTGATAAAGACATCAAAGCAGCAGTTAATTTCTTGAAAGATAAAGAAGTAAGTGGAATTGGTGCATTAGGCCTATCACTTGGTGCTGAAAGTTTACTTGCCTCAGCCAAAGATAACCCGGATATCAAATCAATTGTAGCAGAAGGAGCAACGTATAGATCATACAATGAGTTTCTTGATTATCCAAGAGGAAATGGGTTTCTAAACAAAGTATCTTCTACTTATGTTGTAGACAAATTCGTTCAACTACTATCAAGCCAAACTCCACCAGAAGTTACTATTACTGATTCATTGAGACAATCTCAGACAAATTTTTTCTTTATATCAGCCAAAAAGGAACGTGAGGAAATTAGATATAATCAGTTTTTCCAAAAGACTACTCAAAAAGACTCTTATCTTTGGGAGATTGATTGCAAGCACACTAAAGGACTAAGTACTAATCCTGACGAGTATAAACAAAAAGTATTGGATTTTTTTGAGCAAAGCTTGATGATCGAGAGCTAGATCTTCAAATCGAGATTCTGTAGTGCCTGTAAGGAAACTCGTTCCTCTTCACCAAGCCTTTTTATCATAGAATAAAGTATCTCGTCTGACTCACTTTCAAAAATCGCTTCTTCTGTTGTATCAGCTATATCTGGGAAAGTTGCCTCAATATGCTTCAAGGTTTTTAGATTATGTAGTTTGACCTCCTCATACTGCTGGATCTTTCTTGTAATAATTGATTTTGAAAATACTTTGAAACCAAAACTATTCAAATTCTCAAGATCGTGCAAAACCTTAATATTTCCCAAATATCTTGCCTTATGATATAGATAAATATCTTTGATATGATCGCTAAATTTATTACCCTTCAAACTCGAAACAATCGATCCTATTGAAATTTTGTCTTTATAATCTTTATCAAAGAAAATCGGATATTTTTTCTTTTCAAGTTCAAGTATTTCCAATGGTCTTTCAGTACTATTGATTCTCTCAAGCTGCTCATGAATACTTATCTTTAAACTTCTATAAATATTTTCTGATATGACTCCTTTGTAATATAAACTCGAATAAACAGATTTTTCCAAATTAACACAGTATCGATCCAGTATCTTTATTGTTTCAGAAATTAAATCATCATCTTTTTTATTAGTTAACAATTTATCAATAGTATTTTTTGTATCTCTCAGGTGTTTTTCTAAATTATTCTTGTGTTTATTATAAATATGCTCTCTTAATTCTTTCTCGTCCTTCATCTTATCAAGATGCCTTAAAACCTTTTCAAGAATTATTACCTCTACAATATTCATCTCAAGCTCATTTGTTCTACTTAATTTGTTAATATTTAATTTTTTTATTACAAAGCCAATCACTGAAGCATTAAATAACAATGTGAAGAAGATCACGCCAAGAACAACATCAATAAACAACTCCCTATAATAAAAAGTCTCTGGAATCAGTAACAACATAACTAAAGGCAGCGATCCTCTTAGACCACCCAAATTGACAATATGCAACCACTTTGCAGATATCCTATCTCGTTTATCAACAAGGAGACTATATACTGAACCAACTAGATAAACCGAAACAGCACGTCCAATTAATAATGCAAAAATAGTAAGTAATATTATCTGATAGTTTTCTAAAAACCCAAGAAACTCTATTTCATAACCTATAAGCAAAAATACTAGAGATGTCGCAACAAATACAATCATTTCCCATGTTTGATGCATTTGATGCAAAATTTTTGGAGAAATCTTTGTCCTTCCATAATTACCCATAATAAGACCTGCAGCGAGAACAGCTAGTATTCCCGATACTTCAAGATAGTGCTCAGCAAGGACAAAAACAGAAATTGCAAGAATAATAGTAAGTAAAATTTCAACAAAATTTGAATTTTCTATTGAAGAAATTATTTGGGCAAAAATCCAACCAAGTACTAATCCAACAAATGCCCCACCAAAAAATACTATAATGAAATCACCGACACCGCTAATTAATAATGCACTGCCATTCATCTCTAGCGCCGTTACGCCAACAACAGATCTAAGAAGAATTTTATACATTATTACTGAAGTGCCATCATTAAGAAAACTTTCACCGTCAACTAAAAGCTGTAATTTCCTAGGCACACCAAGCTGTTTAAATATAGCTAGTACTGCAATTGGATCAGTAGATGATATAACAGAGCCAAAAAGCAATGCGGAACTAAAGCTAATATCAAACACAAAATGCAAAGGCAATGCAATTATGACAGCTGAAATTATTAACCCGATTGTAGCAAACAAAAATGAGGGTGCTAAAACTTTCCGAAATTCCTTAAAATCAAAATTAAATGCAGACTCAAATAATAATATTGGAAGGATTAAATACAAAACCATTCCTGGATTTAGCCTAATAGCATCAAATGGCGCAAAATGCCCTGGCTGCACAAATACACCAACTAATACAAGCAGAACTGTATAAGGGATGTACTTGATCTTTCTTGCCAATAAATATAAAAAGCACGAAATAAGTAATACCATCATCAGACCGATTATTGAATTTTGAAAGATTTCTAATTGATGCTCCATAGAATATTCTAATAATGCGACACGATTATATCACAACAATATAATCAATATAACTTTTCTAACTATTTTTCTTTACATCAATAATAGTATTCTTTATATTTAAATAAGTAAATAAATTTATTAAAAAAATTCTTATGCGCAAGATAGTTTTTTTTGCACTAATTGCATTTTTAGCTTCTTCAATAGCTGTATATTTCCTCCCTAAAGAATATGTAAGTGCAGCAATTCCGTCAAACTTATGGGAAGCACAAGGGAGGACACTAGTAAGCAATGTCAATTGGATAGAAGAAACAGCAAATACTAGTGATGGAAATTATGTAGTAGCAACAATGACAGATAGTGGTGTTTTTGTTCAGAAATTTAATACATCTGGAACAGCCCTGTGGGCTGGCTCTGGTGTTAAAATTGAATACACATCAGATAGTTTTTTGTATTCCACATTTGCCAATGATACATCAGGGAATATTGCAATATTTTGGTTTAGCCCAAATCAAGGAGTATATATGCAGAAGCTTGATTTAGATGGTAACGTTTTACTCTCTTCCGGTGGCGTTTCTGTAATAGACTTAGTTTATGCTCCTTTAAATGTTTTTAAAAGTTTTAATGTAGCACAAGCAAATACAGGAGGTTTTTTTCTATCCTGGGCAATCTGGACTAGCAATACTAATGTAACAAACAGTTATATACAACACATAGATTCTTCTGGAACAAAATTATGGGGAGCTAGTGGTATAGCTGTAGACACTTCTGCTACCGGAAATCAATTAACACCTGAAATATTTCCAGATGGAAGCGGAGGAGTATTATTGACTTGGGATAACAATGTAGGAATATACACAAACAGAATGGACTCAGCTGGCAATAAAATTTGGAATGCTTATGGTAATACGCTTACAAATACCTGCAGAAAAGGCAAAGCTACTATAGGACCTGATCATTCCTTATATATTGCCCAACTATCTAGCACCACCTATTTGCAAAAAGTTAATCTCAGCGGTGTCGCTGCCTGGTCAGGCTGTGGAGTAACTGTTGGTACTCCAGCAACTGCTGCACCAGAAAAAATTGACGTGGAAGTCGATTCAAGTGGTTCAGCATTTATTGCATGGACATATTACATATCTGGGGACAATGTCGATATAAAAGGACAAAAAGTATTAAGTGATGGATCACTTGCATGGAGTGGCTCTGGGATACCATTAATATCGAATGAAACCCACGAGGAAACATTCAGTGTCAAGATTTTCCCCGATAACTCAGGTGGTATGTTTTTAACTTCCGAAAGCTATCAGATACCAGTTGATACACAACCATACAAAAACGTTTTTGTACAACATATAAGCTCTGATGGAACGTATTCACTCCCAAGTGGCGAAAATGCAGCGATGATATTTGTTCATGGACAAGGTGCATTTCCATTGCTTAGCGCAAATAATGAAATATTTCTAGTCTGGAGAGATATTGCAAGCTATAGTGCTAAAGCCAAACTATATACAGCAAAGTATCAAGTATATAACATGCAAAGTGAATTGGATGCAGAAAATTCTAGTTTCATTAATGCAGAAAGAGAAGGTCCTAGCCCAAGAGTTAGAGTTGTAAGTGAAGAAACATTTAATCTTCCAAATAGCCCTCTCGGAAACGCGTACAATTCAGATACGTACTTGGAAAACGGATGGACTCAGCTTGGAATTGCAAATTCCTTTGACTATGTCCAAGTGACAGTAAATATGACAATTCACTCTGATAGATACCCAGAAGAATTATTTGTCTATCTAGAAGCACCAGGAGGAACTACCAAAACTGTTTTTGAGGGTGCAGTTTTAGAAGATAACGAATCGACACCAATAGAAGTTACATTAACTTTCGCAGAAAGCATAGAGGCGGGGAATTGGAAACTATGGTTGTATGATGACTATGGTGATGGTGGGTGTTCGGCTACTAATGTTTCTATCACATTCAAGTCTATGGAAGGGCCTGACACAACACCTCCAACTCTTAATTCAGATACATATAATTTGACAAATGGATCAGGAAGCTACACTTGGGATACATACAATGACAACGGCTGGACCACATTTACATCAAGTAGAGCATACAACTACGTACAAGCCAGAGTTCAGTTTAACTACAACGCAGATGAAAATCCTGATGAGGGTTACGTTTTCTTACAGTCTCCAAATGGTAGTGTAAGACCAGTATTTAATGATCAGTATTTAGTTGACAACACTGTTACCCCTGTTGATGTAACAATTGATTTTATGGAAAACACGCCGATTGGTACTTGGAGGCTTTGGGTATTTGATGATGTCGGCGATGGCGGCAACTATTTAACTAATGTGCAAGTTACATTAAGTGATTCAGCTGGACCAGCTTCAGCCTATACAACTGGCTTTATTGGCACAGAGACACAAATGAGAGTAGCAAATCATCTCGAGGACTGTTATATAGGCGAGTTTGCTTCTGTGTTATTTAATAGTGACCTTGATTGGTCTGCACTTGAAGCTGCATGTGATAAAAGTGCATATAAATCATTTTCAAAAGACCACTCATTACTACCTGGGGTGACCGGTGAGTTTTCATTACTAGTTCCAAAGGGAGCTGATCATAATACAGTCAGATTCTGCCCAGTTTCATCTTTAACTGAAGTAACCAGTAGTTGTGCTGGAAGTAGTACATTTACTACCTCTTCAATTGAATCATTTACACCATCTCTTGTTGGAGTTACAACAGTTACAATTGATGGACAAGATTACTGGAAAGTTCCAAATGTCTCAGATGGCGGAGCAATTAGTCTCATAACTGCACAAGCTCCAGTTAATCCTGATCCAGAACCACCCGTCACTCCACCAGTGACTCCACCTCCATCAACACCAACCACCAAATATGGTACAGGTGATGCTGTTCAATTAGTTAGTATAACTAAAAATACTGAAGAATACGGTGATAATTATGTAATAGTATGTTGGGAGACAAACGTAGATACAAGTGCTAAATTTGAGTATGGCGCAAACAAAGGCACAGCAACAATATTTGATAATGTAATTGATATTGCAGAATATAATACTCAACATTGTGTCACACTAAATAATTTTGATAAAAACGAAACTAACTATAAGTACAAAATTACTGCAACTTCATTGACTGGTCAAAAAGCCACACTAGAAAAAGCCTTCAATATGACACTAAAAGATTCGCTTCCTTTAACCGGTGGTGAAATAAATATCGTTTCAATCAAAACAGATTTAGATGTATCTCAAACAGATAGCGATATTAGTATAAGCTATACAACACAGTACCCAAGTACTTGTGTTGTAAACTATGGTACAAGTCTTGATAATCTTAGGTTTAAATACAACAATGACACCCTGAACACAAGTCACATCGCTTACCTTTCAACTCAAGATTTCCCAGCAGGTTCTGATGTCTACTATCAAATAGATTGTACTATGTACGACCCTGATCAAGAAGATCCAATTCAATTGGTCAAATCAGGTTTTATAGCCAAAGCTACACTAGAAACACAGGATCGAGAAGGCAGAGTAGATAGTTCTTATACAGATGAGTTTGCAGCATTACTCGTCACTGGAGCAATACTTGCTAGCACAGCCACATTATTTGCGTATCCAAATTCTGTTATCTATGCCGTAGCATGGATTAGAAATAGAAAGAAACTACGACCATGGGGTATTGTGTTTGATCCATCAGATAATTCTCCTGTGCCATTTGCTGTTGTAGAATTATACAAAGATGGAGTGTTTATCCAAAAAACTGTTACAGATACCAGAGGTAGATATATCTTCCCTGTTGTTCCTGGTGATTACACAATTATTGCTCAGCAATCTGGATACAATCAGTATAAGACACAGCTGACAATTTCTGAACAGCGCACAGTCAATCATGATATAGCGTTGAAGAAGACAAGTAGGAGTTCTCTTGTCTATACACTTAGAAAATTGCTACCAAAGATAAACAAATACATATTCATAATTGGCCTAATTGTTGCAGCAATATTAACTATCTTCTACTTCAATACCGTCAATTTAATAATATTTGGGATCTATGCTATACAAGTTGTTACTTGGTTTATGCTTCGTCAGCCAAAAGGCATTGGCAAAGTTATTAATTCTAGTAATAGACAACCAGTCAAAGGCGCAATCGTAAAAATTCACGAAACAGATACATTGTCTATTCTCGATTCTCAAATGACAACATCAGATGGCTCTTATTCTACTATACTAGATTCTGGTAAATACCTCATTAGTATTGAAGGAAATGGATACAAATTTGATGAGGCAAATGCTGGTAGACTTCAAACAGTAGTCATACAAGGTAAGTCTTATATCTCAGCTGTCATAGACAAGAATCAGCAATTAGATATGGTTATACCTGTAGTTAAGTATTATACAGGAGGATTTACTCAGTGATATGAAAAAAGCATTAATTAGCATAGTAATACTGATTGTATTGCTAGAGTTGCTCGTATTAATATATCTATTTGTTCGAACGACTATCAAGTCGAATGAGCCGGAAGATGAAGATTTAGGTCAAATTGAAACTGCAGTAATTAGCGATAATCTTGTAGAATACAAATCAGATATACACAGATATTCTCTAAAATATCCGGCAGACAAAGTTAAGCTTAATTACAGCAAATCTACTGGGGAGATTATATTTTTTACTTCTCTAATTGATGAGGGAGTTATCCTTACAATTAGTCCTATAAATAACGTGTCTACCTTGATAGGTGATCTTAATACTTCTACAGGAGAAGTCGTACAAAATGTAACAAGTGTTCCAGAAAGTATAAAGGTAAATGACCAAAGCAAGGATTTTAATGGAGTACATCTTAGCAAAATACTAGACAATGAAGATGATCAAGATAATAAATGCCACACAATTAATAGTCAGAGATTTTACACCGTGGAACTGAATGAAAATGTTTTTGGCAATATCACCTATTCATATTCATCAAATTGCTATAATATGGGTGATTTTGAAGAAAGCTTTGATAGGTTTGTAAAACAAAGCGAAAAAACAAAAATCGCATTAAGCATCCTCAATTCAATAAGGTTTTCTGACTAGAGTATTAAAGTAACTTGCCACTTTCCATTTTTATTATCCTTTGAGTTCTTTTAGCAATTTCAGGGTCATGTGTAACCACAACTATAGTTTGATTATTTTCCTTATTTAATTTCAAGATCAGATCGAATACTTCAAAAGCTGTTTTCCTGTCTAAGTTCCCTGTTGGCTCATCAGCCCAAATAACGGCAGGCTTATGAACTAGAGCTCTTGCGATTGTTACCCTTTGTCTTTGACCCCCAGATAACTCTGCTGGCTTATGCTCTGCTCTATTTTTCAATCCAACTACATCAAGCATATCTAGAGCTTGTTCTTTGGCAGTTGTAGGATGAACTCCGGATATTAGAAGTGGCATCGCTACATTTTCTAAGGCAGTTAATACTGGAATAAGGTTAAATGTTTGGAAGATAAATCCCATCTTGGTAGCTCGATACTTCGTCTTTCTTCTGTCTTTCATTGTTTGAAGATCTTGGCCATCAATTATAACCTTCCCAGTAGTTGCTTCATCAATACCTGAAATTATGTTTAACAAAGTTGTCTTTCCAGATCCAGACGGTCCCATAATTGCAACTATTTCGCCTCGTTCAATTTGCAAACTCACGCCGTCTACTGCACGAACCTCATTTTCTTGCCCTTTGTTATAAATTTTTTTGATGTTTTGGACATCTACAATGTAATCTTTTTTTTCTGACATGATATTTTATTAATAAATATTATTCTGGATAATTAGTTGCCTCAACAGGACTTAATCTTGATGCCTTGATCGCAGGGCTAATTGAAAAAACTATTGATGCTAAATAAACAATAAGCGCAATGATAAATACTTCTTTGTACGCAAATACTGGTTTAATATCTGGCTGATCATGAAAAGCAACGTAAAACTCATTAAGAGCTCCAATAGTTCCCATAGATACACCAATTACAATACCAATAAAGGTAATAAATGTTGCTTCAACAAAAAATCCGGTCAGTATCATTGATTTTTGGAATCCTAAACTTCTAAGCATACCAATTTGCTGCCGTCTTTCATTGACACTTCTGGCAACAATTATTGCAAGACCTGAAGCACCAACGACAAGGCTAAATCCCAAGAATGCTTGAAATAATAAAATGAAGCTATCCATAAAACTCTGGGCTGTTTGAGTTAATTCACTTAACTCAAAAATTTGAGCAATATCAAATTCTATAAGATCTTTTTTCAAATCCCTATTTTGATCTATAACTGATCTACTATCATTAAATCCAACCAGTATCTCCGCACTAGAGAACTGATCAACGTAAACTCTCTCAAAACGATCTGTAACTGCTGTATTCGTTGTAATGATATTTGGATTGAAGTCAGCATTTACACCAACTCCACCACCTTGCATTCTAGTAAATCCAATTACTTCATATTCCTTTGCTTCTTTATTGAAGATATCAGCAATTTGTACTTTCTGGCCAAGCTTGAGATCTGGTTTTTTGCCGTAGCCCATTTGGCTAAATGCAACACCCAAAATCACTTTCGATGGATCATTTATAACATCTGACCAAGCCTCTTCATCAGAATTGTAACGATCCAGTCTTTGTTCCAACTCAATATTCTTATTTTTTATGTATTCAACAGGTAAACCATCAAAGCTTGTAGCAAAGAAATCTTCATCTTTATATAAATTCATGTATGGATTATCATAGTACGGTGACTCATCCAAGTCCTTGTACTTGTACTCTGGCATAATCACGTTGGTATGCACAATTTCAGTACTAATTTGTACGTCATTATTATTATTGATCTTTGATTGGATTTGCCCTAGCTCACCTAATCCTCTATCGTACATAGGTATAACTAGTACATCATATCCTCCAAGTGTCTCATTTAGAGCTTTGTCATTAATTTGTCTGATTGTAACTTTCATCATACTTGTATATACGATCAAAAAGATTACAACAGCAAACATAATAACTGTAAGGCCTGTCCTTGCTTTATTGACTGATGGATACCTCAATGAGATTTTCATAACAGGGACAAGCCCTTTGAAAGGTGCAAACACAAAAGTCGCAGCTCTCACTAAAAAGTCAATATTGTAAATAATAACTAGAGATGCTGCTATAACCAATATGATCCCACTCATAAAGAATAATCCGATTGAGCTTTGGGACTGTCCGGCCTCAATAAACGCATCAACTTTTGAAAGCAGTGCAGTAAATATGATAATGGCCAAACTACTTAAGGATACCGTAATTCTTGAAATATCTTTTTTTGTGATTGCATGTATCAATCTATTTACAAAAAATGTTCCAAAAATTAATGTAAATACTACACCTACATACAAAGAATAAGCTTTTGCAACATTTACAATTTCACTAAACTGCCTATCACTTAATTCAGCAAAAGCAGCATTACCTTGATCTCTCATATTTACCAGTGCATTCTCTACTGTAAAATATGATCCAAGCGTACTTACACCTACAAATGTTAATATTGCAATCATAATAGTCGTAATCATCCATTTGATACCTTTTTTCGGGATTGTGATTTCATCCATATCTCTAATTGCAGAGACAATGTTTAGCTTACTAATTTTGTAACTTGCTAATGTCGCTGTAATAATTGTAATGATAGCCCCGAAGCAAAAAGCAATAACAATACTATCAATTTTTGCGTCAAAGACTATATTGAATATATCTTCTTGTCCCATCAAAGCAAAAATCTCCCCAAACATCTGATTGAGGGCTCTGACAATAAAGTATCCTATACCTACTCCAACAAAAGCTCCAAGTAGAGATGATGCTATTGAATACAAATATCCTTCATATACAAACGCTTGCATCAATTGCGTTCTAGTAAGTGCAATAGCGCGCAAAATACCCATTTCATATTTTCTTTCTGAAGCAAGCATCATATAGAGATTTACTATCAGAAGAATACCTGCAAATATTCCAAAAAAGCTCATAACCAAAAACACATCAGAAAATGTTTTCATTCCAAAACCATCTAGTGCCTGCTGTTTAGATTCATAATAGACAAAGTCAACTTCATCAGATTGGACAATCTCCATTTTTTCCTCTACAAGTTTCTGAAACTCTTTGCCATCATAATCATCTGGCTCTATTCCACCTTTTGCTGAAACAAATACAGTATTATATCCATCTTGAGGAATTCCAATTATTGAATTCAAATACGATCTATCAATAACAATAACCGGATCACTTGGAATATACCCTCGAGGGTATACCTTTTGGACTATAGTCTCGACTTGACGTTCTGCAAAAGGAATAACCACTTTATCACCTTCTTCTAATTCAAGCCTTTTGGCAATATATTCTGTTATAAATATACTATTATCAGACTCAAACGGGTCTAATTTCTTCTCCATTACACCTCCAAACTGGTTATAACTTTCTATATCTAACCCATAAAGTGCTACCTGATACATATTTACAACAGGTTTATTCTCCTGGTCGACTTTGACAGGAGAGATTTGAAAAAAATCAGTAAACAAAATACCATCGATTTTTTCTGACTTGAGTGCATTTTCTATTTGAGGTTTTTCATCTGAACCAGCGTATGCTATTGGACTTCCTGTTTGCGTCTTTTGCTTCATATTAATCAGCAAATCAACTTCAGCTAGCTGATCATCAACAAGATTATAAAATGTCTTATCTAATGAATCAGACAATACCAATGAACCAGCTATTAATGCTGAACCTACCATAGACCCAAGCATGACCAAAAATGTATTGCCAATTCTTCTTCTGATATTTCTAAATCCAATCTTTCTTGTAATAGGATTGAAGTATGCTGAGATAATTATGCATAAAGAAATTAGTGTAAATATTGTGATGAAAACCTCCATTTGTGTATATATAATTAATTATTGCTAATCCAAAGGTTCATCTTACAACCTTTTTTCCTCCTGTGCAAGTAGAGCTTGTTCAGTAATAACATATTGACCACCCTCTGAGAAATAAGAGTAGAATATCAATATGAGAAGAATTAACCCAAGAGCAATAGTAAAGAAATTAAAAGAAAATTCCGACAACATCTCAAAAACATCTAGGGACTTATCTATCAGTAGGAATACCGTAAAATTATGGAAAAAGAGAGCTGTAAGTCAATATACTTTGGATCTATCAATGGTAAGACTAGGAAGGAAGTCAACTTCTCCCAAAAATCCAAATAAAAAATTAAACCCAGTTGAGGAAATACGTTTAGTAGAGCTAGTAAGAAAAAGAAGATACGACCAAATCAAAATTGCCCACATGTACTATCAAAAGCACAAGATAAGAATTAGTCCAAAGACTGTGTATAATATCGTTAAAAGACGAGCCCCAGAGCTAATTTCTAAAAAACCAAAGTATCGACGTCCTAGATATCAAAATGGTAAATGTATGAGACCATCAAATACAAAAACAACAGGATTTGTACAAGCAGACGTAAAGTATGTTACTCCAGAACTATCAGGGTTAGAATTCACAACATACAAGTTTGCTTTCATTGATATCTACTCTAGATACAAAGTAGCATGGATAATGCCTAATTTAGATCAAGAGGCTTCAATAACAGCTTTAAGATATATGTTGAAAGTTATGCCCTGTAAAGTAATCTACATACAAACAGACAATGGTTGGGAGTATGGGAATAGATTTCATAGAGAATGTGAAAAAAGAAGAATTGAGCACTATCATATTTATAAAAGCAGTCCAAATGAAAATGCTGTTATTGAAAGATCGTTTAGGACTGACCATGATGAGTTTTACTACTATTTAGAGAAAAGACCAGGAGATATCAATGAATTGAATATGCAATACCAACAGTATCTTAAAATTTACAATACGGAAAGGCCACACTTGAGTCTCGATTTAAAGACTCCCTTTGAAGTTATCCGCTCCAAGGGTGGTCAATATGTTGTTACTGACTAAGGTAGAGTTTATTTAATTATACCACCACCTAAACAAAGATCCCCTTGATAGATGACAAGACTTTGGCCAGGTGTGACAGCACGCTGAGGTTTTGAAAATTCTGCAGAGATATCTTTATTACTTGTAACAATATTTAAATTTTCTGGTTTATGTCGATATCTGACTGATCCTTGCAGATCTGGCATACTTTTTATATCGATATCAGGGTCAATTGTATAGAGAGATTCAAGTGACACTCTTTTCTTCAATAACTCAGGATGATCATTTCCTTGCCCTACATATAGTACGTTTTTTGCTACATCCTTACTGATCACAAAATATGGTTTTTTTGCACCACCAATATTTAGTCCTTCTCTTTGCCCAATAGTGAAAAATTCAATCCCGTCATGCTGACCAACTTTTTGGTTAGTATCAATGTCTATTATTTCCCCAGTATGTTTTTCAATTCTTTCTCTCAGATACTTCTGCACATCAATTTCGCCAATAAAACAAATTCCCTGACTATCAGGCTTATCTGCAACTATTAAGTGATTATCATTTGCGATTTGTCTGACTTCGCTTTTTTGGTATTCTCCAATAGGAAATAATGTCCTTGCTAACTGGTCTTGGGTAATATTATATAAGAAATAACTTTGATCTTTGTTTCCATCAACTCCTTTTAGCAGCCTATACTTATTATTAACATAATCTCTTCTCACATAATGCCCGGTTGCTATCATGTCAGCACCTTCTTGAAGTGCTTTTTGCAAAAACAGGTGGAACTTTATCTCTTTATTGCACATTACATCCGGATTTGGAGTACGACCTTTTTGATATTCATCAAAAAAATAGTCCACAACTTTTTCTCGATATTCTTTTTCAAAATTAAATGACCTAAATGGTATAGAAAGTTGCTTACAAACTTTTTGAACATCTTCTTGATCTTTCTCCCATGGGCAATCACTTTGTATACCATAGTTATCCCCCGACCAGTTCTTCATATATACTCCAGTAATCTCATACCCTTCCTTTTTCAATAACAATGCCGCAACAGAAGAATCAACTCCCCCAGACATAGCTACGTATACTTTTTTCTTATTATTCAAAGTCAAAAGACTATTACTAATAATACATAAATAATCACAACAATCCAGATTATGACCGAAAATTTGTACCAAACTTTGTCAGTTTTTCGATTAAAATCTAGTGCTTTTTCGACCCAGGATTTACTCTGGTTTGTATTTTCGTCATTCATCTAAATATATGTAATAATACACTAATTATATCAATATCTTATTTTTGACGCTATGATAACTATTCATCATTTTGGAAAAATAAAAAATCAAGAAATTTATACGCTTTCTAACTACTATTTGAAACTATCGAATAAATATTTCAAAACTGCTCTGATATCACATTTTGATCCTAATAGAAAGATTAATACCGATGTTATAAAAAAGATCTCCAGACCTGGAGAAATTACAATCCTGCTAACTGAAAACGGGGAAGGTCTGACTACTAAAGAATTTTCAAAAAAGCTAACCAAATGGAAAAATTCTTCAGTTAAGCTTAATTTTGTAATTGCAAATGCTTGGGGCTTTGACGATAATGTGCAAGAGCAAAATATCAAAAAACTTTCGTTGAGTAATATGACCTTTCCTCATGAAGTCGCACTTATGCTTCTACTGGAACAAATATATAGATGTGGCAACCTTCTATCAGGTGGGAAGTATCACAAATAGGTACTATCTAAACAGTTTTCTTTTTTGAGATAACATAGTATCCTGAAAGTCCAACCGCAAGGATTCCAATAACAAGAACGATTGGAACAAGATAATTTTTTTCTTTTTCAAGCTTGATATTCATTTGTATAATTCTATTAGTAACCTCAAACCACTCACTCTCATAATCATTGTAACCATCAGCAAATACTTTTAATTGATAAGATCCTGGCTCAACAAGGAACATATATTCACCATTCATTTTTGTTATTTGAGGATTTGGATATTTTTCATTATCATTTGATTCCCAAAGCTGTGGACTTGTGCTATTTGTCCATAATTCAATTCGAGCACCATTAATTCTCTGTTCTCCTTGATTATTTGTAGTATAGATATATCCGTAAGGATCAACAGAATAGCCCAAAGTCAAGGTTTTAGTTGTATCATCCATATAAATAGCAAGGATTTTGGCCTCAAAGTCACCTTTCATCTCACCAACTGAAAATGATGCTTCATATGTATCCTCTTCTGGAGTATATTTCATTATATAAGTATCGTTTTCTACTAAAAGTAGTACCTTATCCAATTCCGCAGTAGCATCTTTCATCAATTTGGACTTCTCAATCTTTAAGGTAACTTCAGACTGAGGGAAGAAATGAATTTTATCTCCAGCGAAAATATCTAATGTCATGTTATCAAATATCAAAGTAACAAGTGACTTCTCTTTGGGTATTTCTAATGGTTTTGATCTATCTATCTCATTTGCGACCTCTTCGTACATCTCATCTGAGATCACGGGCTGTGTTTCAGGGGCTGGAGGCGTTGTTGTACCAGTTGACGGTGGTGGCGTAGTACCTGTTCCACCCGATCCTGTTTGACCACTTGTTGGAGTTTTCAGTGTAGTAGCACTTGTTCCAGCACCTGAAGATATATTGCCCAAATTGTCAATTGCGAAAACTGAGTAATAGTATTTCGTATCCTCAGCAAGATTTGTATCTGTGAATGATGAAAGAGTACCCTCATATACTAAAGATCCATCATTTTCAGAAAGAGGCAATGAGCCAAGTTTACGTAAGATTTTGACTTTTGCGAAATCACTATTTACAGGATTTGTCCAATCCAATTTCAAACTAGATGTCGATAATACCTGAATAGAAAGATTCGATACGTTTGTTGGTGGTATAGAATCAAATCTAACTACAAAACTATATGCTATTCCATATGTACCTGCACCATTTCTTGGCCTAACCCTAACCACTGTCTCCCCTTGACCTAAATCCGGTAGATCGTAACCAGTGCTTGTTGTAGTATATTGATAGTTTACACTTGTTGGTTCAGTGCCATCTATTGTGATATAAAATGTGTCTCCTGACGGAGAGTTTGGATTGGTCCAACTTACCTCTGGTCCCGGATCTACATTCTGCCATTCTCCATCATACTCTCCTACAATATCGACTATATCTGGTATGGTTGGATCATATTTCAGTACAAAGCTTCGTGTCAGACCATAGGTACCTATACCACTTGCAGGTCTTACTTTGATTGTAGTGATACCGGTATCCATATCTGGTAAATCGTAGCTAGTCTCTATTGTTGAATATTCATAATTCGCAATTGTCGGCTCACTTCCATCTATTGTTATGTAGAATGTATCATCTGATGGTGA
>CAYUFB010000014.1:0-14547 GCA_964444125.1 uncultured Candidatus Saccharibacteria bacterium | reverse complement strand
TAGAATGTATCATCTGATGGTGAATTTGGATCTGTCCAACTTATCACTGGTCCTGGGTTTGTGTTCTGCCATACTCCCTCATTCTCACCAATGATATCAACTATATCTGGTGATGAATTATCATACTTAATTGTAAATGTCCTTATCTGCGAATATATTCCTACTCCATTTCTTGCTATCACTTTTATCGTTGTCATACCTATGCCTTGATCTGGCAGATCATAACTATTATTTGTGGTCATGTAATGATAGTTTGATGATGTAGGCTCACTTCCATCATTTGTGATGTAATATGTATCTCCCGATGGAGAATTTGGATTTGTCCAACTTATTACTGGTCCACCATCTGTAGCCTGCCATACGTTATTGCTATTTCCTGTCACTTCGACTATATCTGGTGTATCTCCATCTACCCTTATCGTATAAATAAGACTTCTTATCGCACTACCTCCTGTTGGGATATCTGTGATGGCCAGTGTGTGTATATCTTCTGTATCTGTGAGATTATCTGCTACTGATACTATACTTATATCTCTTCCTGATGATGTTGTATCATTCCAGCTTCCTGTATCATCATCTGTCAGTATTACATTAAATGAATCGTCTGGTGGATATACATCTGTTGTACCTTCGTATACAACTTTGACTCCTGACCATGTGATACTCTCCCCACCCCTTACATAATCCCCACTTGATAGACTTCCCTGATATTGACCTGTAGCACTTAGCGTACCATAAAAATCAAGGTCGTTTTCATAAATATAGTTATTATCAGTAGAAATCCAACCACTATCTTGATCTCCTACATCTACAGCTCTAACAGAATATTCTACATCATTACTCTCAGTCCAGTTCCAGCCAATAGATGTAAATTTCCACACTATTCTTGTTGTATAAGTATCATTGTATTCATAATATCTATCATATGTGATATTTGTGACATATTCACCTCCAGTTATATTTACTGGAAGTAAATCTATACCGTTAGATCCGTTATCAGCTACAAATGAAATTGTTGTGCCAGATGGATTAGTAATTGATAGATACATATTTTTTAGATCACTAGCACCATTGTCATCAATATAATCGACAACTATTTCTTTCGATAATCCAGCATATATATTCGAAACGCCAGAGACAATTGATGTAGTTGGAATAGCGGCTACGTTGAATTCTTTTGTGGAGAATGGACAATAATCTATTGTTCTTGTAGCATTGTCATTTACCGTACCCCCCGTGCCGTTATTGATAGGGCATGCTCCATCATTGGAAGAATCTTGGGGTCCAGTTGACGTGCCCCAATATTGATTTTCTGCATTAAAATATGTTGCAACATTATTGAATAAACCCGTTTGATCTAGGAAATTATTTCTAGCTAATACAGGAGAGACTGAAGATTCGTTATATATTGCATAATTGCAGTGTCTGAAGACACTATCATTCATAACCAAAGAGCTAGACCCACGAGGCGTTAGAGCTGTAGTACTGTACCTAAATTCTGCAAAATCAATCTGGTTAGCACCACTATTAATAATAAAGAATTTTGTATCGACTATAGCAGGTACAGTGTCTGAACCGTTTTTATTTGTATCACCGCCAATAGTATCATCATGAATAGAAGTGAAATATACTCTATTTTCGTTATTACCATTAATCGAAATACGAGCATTATTATTTATGGTCACATATGAGCCAGGTGAATATTTAATAATTACGCCAGGATCAAAAACGTATACGTGATTGTTTTGCCACCAAGGACTTCCAGCTACATAATAGGGAATATTACTAATGCCAGCAAAATTCAACGACTTTATTATACATCCTCCAGCGGGGCAGTTGCTTGTAGTAAACAATTGTATAGCATCTATTCCTATATTACTGCCTAAAATATCTTTATTGGCATCGATTCCTGGTGTGTAAACCACACTTGGCGGCATTGCAACTACCACACCAGTAATGTTTTCGAAAGTATTTCTAGAAGTCAAAAGTGTACCAAGAGTACTATCAATATATATTACATTGTGAAAATCACTCATATATGAATCGACGATTTGAACGTTATTTATCTGTCCACTAATAACCCTATTGCCGTAGGTAAATCTCGTATATTTTATATCTGCAGAAAAAGGCCCTCTGCCTACAATTCCATGATAATTAGCTTTCTGAGGCGCAGTAGCATTTCCATCATTATTAGTATCACCACCAATGCTATCATCTCTAATTGATGTGATATATATATTATTGCTTGAAGTTCCGTTTAACTGAAGAGAAGCGTTATTGCTAAAGTTCAAGCTCGCACCAACATTAAATTTAATTATTACACCTGGATCTACTTTATAAAGATGTGTCCACCACCAGATTTCTCCAGGCATAAGATATGGGATGTTAGAAATCCCAGCAAAATTTAGCTGTTTAACTGTACATCCTCCAGCGGGACAGGTATTACTTCCCAGCAGAGTAATGGCTCTAATTCCAATGTTTGATCCAAGAATATCGACATCAGCTCCAGTCCCGGTAGTATAGGTGACACTTGGCGAAATCGCGATTGGAGTAACAGTCAGATTTGAAAAGGTATTTCTAGCAGTGGAAAGAGTTGATATATGATTTTCTATGTACACTGCATAATTGACTTGATTGAAATTTGAGTCAGTAATTGAGACACTATTAATTTGACCATATATTGACGAACCTGCATAGGTAATATTTGTGAATTTTATATCAGCACTACCACCTCCTCGGCAATCAAATCCTCTATAATCACCCTTAAGAGGTGTTGTGGCAGTACCATCACTGTTTGTATCTCCACCGATGCTATCATCTTTTATTGAAGTCAAATAAATATTATCAGTTATATCACCATTCAATTGGACGCTGGCATTTGCATTTAAAACAATCGAACCATTTACTTTAAATTTAATTATCAAACCAGGATTAAACTTATACATATGATTTGTCCACCATAATTCGCCAGGGATATAGTATGGTATATTGGTAATTCCAGCGAAAATTTTTGAACTAAGAGTGCATGTACCAGCAGGACAGCTACTATTTGGCAAAAGGCCAATTGCCTTAATTGGTATATTTGAGCCGAAAATATCTGCATCCGCACCTTGACCTGGATTGAAAACAGAATTTGGGGTCATATAGATAGGTACGTCATAAATATTCTGGAAAGTATTTCTTGCTGTAGTAAGTGATGAATAACTATCTAGCCGAAAAGGAGTAGAAATATCGCTTAACAATGAATCAGTTGCATTTATATACCCATAAGAATTTGATTCTATAGCATTTGCGTAAAGGATCTTAGCACCATTGATAGTAAACGTTTTTGATGTTGAGAAAACAAAACCTCCCCAATCACCTCTTGCAGGTATGGTTGTTCCATCATTATTTGTATCTCCACCATATGTATCGTCTTTGTGAGAGGTGAAAATTGCCTCATTTCCTACTGTGCCGTTTATGGTCATTTTGGCATTATTCGTAAATCTAAGTAGAGAACCTCTAAATTTAATAATCACACCTGGATCAATACTTAAAGTATCATATTGAAGCTCAAATGAATTCCAAAATAAATATGGAATGTTTGCAATTCCAGCAAAAGTTCTTTGGGGTATTGTGCAGATATCTGAAGGACAGTCATATTCAACAGTTCTTGAATAACTCATCCCTATTGCATTATAACCGTTTTTAGTAGCACCACTACCTAGTATATCTGCATCAACTCCTTGTCCCAGACTTACAGTTCCAACATCAGGATTAATCACAATAGGCAGATATGAATTTGAGTTGAAAGTGTTTCTTGCTGTAGTAACCGATGCCTGATAGCCAAATACTTCAATTCCCACATGATTATTTTCTATTAATGAATCAGAAACACTTAAAGTGCCACGTTCTGACTTAATGCCAGTTGAAGCATGTTTAATATTTGCATAATTTATTGTCAAATTTCCGCTCTGGGCAACATACAATCCTCCCCAACTGTTTGGAGTAGTTGCAGTGGCATGCCGGAAGGTAACCATATTACCAGCTGTACCATTTACAACCATATTTCCTCCTCCGGCAACATGAATATAGTAATTTCCATTAGAGTGGACTTCAACACCAGGATCAATAGTCAAAGTAGCTCCGCTTTGAATTTGAACATTACCAGTCAAAACATAAGGACTATTATCAATTGTCCATGTAGTATCAGTAGCGATATTCCCGGTGACATCTATTGCATAAGCATTTACAGCCCATGCAATAGCCAACACAAAGCCCATGAACACTAATACAGCAACAGGGCTAAAGAAGTTAATTCCAGTAATCTTATTATACCTATCCATTAGTTTGAGATAATTTATATTCACCTAATTTAGTCTATATCAGGTTTGAATACATTGCAAATATTTGTGATATTTATTACGCAGCGAGACTTAAAATTTTTGTATCATAGCTTCCTTTTTCTTCATCAACTATCACCAATCTTATGGATTGAAGCTTATGAGATTCATCATTTTCGTTATTTCTATCTCTTAGCTCTTGAATTAGCGGTAGATATACTTTAAGCAACCTTTTATCAATGACTATCTCGGCATTTTGCTCATTATTTGCAGCAATTACTCTTACTAGATGATCGAAATTAGCCTTAGTGCTTTTCGTCACAGGTGAAAACCTAGCATCGTCAACATGATCTCTATCTTGATGATGCAAAAAATGTAAACTTGCAAAGCCTGGCTCCTTTAATTGAAGATGATCTGAAATCAAGAATGCATCGATTGAGGTACCTTTTGTGCCGATTGATATATATTTTGCATTATGAGCATTCTCACCTCTACCAAAATCTTGAGTACCCGCTGTCTCGTCTACACAACCAAAAACAAACGCTTCGTTAATAGATTTTTGTATTTCACCACCATTGGCAAATCTCATTTGACCACTGTCGCTGTCAATTTCAAATTGATAAACGTCATCTGCGTTACCATTATTCAAACTCGAGTCCTCGAAATACACATTCACAGTTTGTGAATCTTCTATGCCTATAATTCTAGGTAAAACCTCTTTGTAGAATCTTGTGGCAAGATAAATTTTTTGTGCAGTATTTAATACTGCACAACCTTGGTGTGCCTGTTTATCTGTAGCATCGTGCAAACTCAACCCTTGCTCAACTAGTTTGCCAATAAATTCGTTAGGACCTATATCAAACGTATCGCCAAAAACTGATTGAAAATCTTTAATTCCAATGAGTTCTTCTATTATCTTTTTCTCTTGTTGGCTTGGTTCATAGAAACTCAAATCTCTTGCTAGATCAATATTCAATGCATGAATATTTCCATGTATTGCAAAAGCTATTCCCTCTCGACCAGTAGAATTTTCTTGGCCTAGTACTTGTGCAACTTCGTTAACAGTAAAAATTGATCCTGGTGAAGTGATCGAATTACCTTTGTAGATAAATGGGATTTCGTGATCTCCAACTCCCTCCGAGCTTATCCAATTTCGTAATCTACATTCAGATTCTGAAACACTCTCATCTCCTGGCACAACAAAGCCGAAAGACTCAAGTTGATATATAGGATCAAGATTCTCACCACCGGCCATAGTCATTTGCTTATAGTAATAAAAGACCAGTGATTATATACCTATGCGATAGACAGAATCAAGCAAGTAGGGGAATTTGATTACCTTACTAAAGCCAAAATCTCTTCTTGAGATTTTGGCCTCTCATCATCTTCAATCAAGTGGATGAAGATTTCTTTATCACTATTAATTTTGCGCCTTGCAATATACCCTTTGACGACTTCCTGTAGATCATTCAGCTGCCTTGCTGTACAGACAATATATACCTGATGGGATTTATCATTAGTCAAAGAATGTCCTCCTTCTAGGATATTTACTATTACATCAAGTACATCAAACATTCTACCCATATCTACATCAACAAAAAATGATTCAGGATATGCACTTTCTAATGGGAACCTTCTTAACAATCTTCTTTTGCCAATGTTTAACACAGCTCCAGCTGCTACATGATGAGTTGGCTGATCAAATAATAAGTCAGGGTTCAATCTGATATGTGCAAAATCAAGTCCAAGAGTCCTTGCTTCATTATCAAATAACACTTTCAACTCCTTTAATTTTGCGTATACAAATGCTAGCTCGAGAAGTTCTTGATGCAGGCTGTCTTTGAATACCAATTGCCCATCCTTCGCAAATGCCTCTTGTAGTGCCCTTTCAAAATCCTGCCTAAAATTATACTCTCTTTGTATCCTAGCACTTCGCATAACACTATTTAAGAAATTTGAATCAACAAACGAGTCTGCAATTAAATAATGAATATAGTCAATACCGTTAGCAAATGTAACACCAGATGGGATAACCATAGTTGTACCATCAATTGGCTTTGAGATTTCCTTTTTGTAATTGATATAGAAATTTAGTCTAATCCCTCCCCAACCACAGCTTCTATGCGGATCTAATACAACTAGTCCTTCGCTTCTTAATAAAATTGCCCTGATATCCTCTTTGGTGAAATAGTCAAACCCACCACCAGGACAATTATTCTCTATTCTAATTCTGCCTGTCATAATTGTCTGAGCAGCAGCTCTCTCGTCAATACACTCAGTCTCTTCATAAATTTCTATCCCCATATTTCTTGCAACTTTGTAATCAATAACACCTAAAGAATTTGATACAAATTGCCAATGAAATGATGCCAGTTTCTTATCTGGATCATCCATATGTTCAACTACAGTCACAGAGAATTGAGGATTTTTTTTGTTGTTCATGATTTGATATGATTAATGATTCAAAACAGGCTTATCTTATTCCTTTCCTGAATTTTCGTCAACATATTTATTAATTTCAAAGTTCTAAATGCTTTATTCTATTGCAATTTTTGTCTGCTCACCTGTCTTAAGGTCTTTGATAGACACCTCATTATTAGAAATCTCTTCCTCACCCAATATATATGCTTTTGTGAAATTTTGCTTTGCAGCATATTCTAGTTGTTTGCCAATTTTTTTCGCTTCCGGATACATAAATACACTTTCACCTTTTTGCCTTATGCGATTTGCTAGATCAAAACACTCTTTTTGATAACCTTCAATGTTCAATACCATTGCTCTTTCTTCTTGATCAATACCTTCAAGCATATTTCTTTCCTTTATTATCTCCATTATCCTTTCTATGCCAAATGAAATACCCACAGCAGGTGTATTGCCTCCTGTCATACTCCCAATCATTTCATCATATCTACCCCCACCTGCAACAGATCCAACATTTCCATCTAAAATCAATATTTCATAAACAGGCCCAGTATAATACGCCAGTCCTCTTGCAATAGTTGGAGTAAACTTGATCACTTCTTCATTATCAACTAAATCGATTATCTGCCTTAATTCCTCAATCCCATCTCGACCCTCTAGCACTCCAGATAGCTTAGTTTCCAAGTCATTTAGTTTCTCACTATTTTTTGATCCTTTCAAGCTTAGACAATCAAATACCTTATCAACTTGGTCTTCTGCTAACCCCTTTCTTATCAAGTCATCCTTGGTTTCAGCTGGAGTCCTTTTGGTCCATTTATCTATCGCATAAACTATTTCAAAAAACTTATCTTCAGCACCAGCGTATTTGGCTATAGCGTTTAAGATTTTTCTATTATTGATCATAATGACAAATTCCTTAAATCCTAATTCTTTCAACAATTCAATTGACAATAACATGAGCTCGGCTTCACATAGTTTGGAGTTTGAACCAAAAACATCTACATCACATTGATAAAATTCTCTAAATCTTCCTTTTTGGGTATTATCAGCACGCCAAACTGGCTGTATCTGATACCTTTTAAAGGGCATCTTGATCTTGTCCTGATTCATAGCTATAACTCTAGCAGTTGGTACTGTCAGGTCATATTTTAAGGCAACTTCCCTGCCTCCAAAATCTTCAAAATTATAAACAAGCTTTTCTTCTTCACCGTATTTGCCCATCAAGATATCAAAATATTCTAATGCCGGCGTCTCTAATCCTTCAAATCCATATTTTTTAAAGGTATTTTCAAATATCTGAAAAACTTTTTTGCGAACATTGTACTCTTCTGGCAAAAAGTCTCTAAACCCTTTTAGAATTTTTGGCTCAATTTTGGATTTCATAATAATTTTTGATAATTAATGAGAAAATTATACCTTGAGAAGCAATCGCTGACTAGTATTAATCAAATATTAGTTGTAAAAAGGGAGGTTGATCAACCTCCCTTAAACATATCTATCATTACCTACAAACTAAAACAATAGCTTACCCATACCTCCAAATACGTACAGATATACATTTGATCCTGTTGATGGTAGTGTTGGTACTACTGGCGTTTCTGGACTTCCTGGATCTTGAGGATCTTCTTCTTGCTCTACTTCATAATATGAATATCCTCCCATATCTTGTGTCAGTCCCAATACCATCCAGAAGTCTTCCCCTTCTACCTCTACTATTGATGTATCTTCATCATCCTCACTTCTTGATCCAAAATCTACACAACCATCATATGCATCCTGTAGCGATGCATCGGGCATGAAGACCATATCTTCACCTGGATCTAAGCATAACCCCACCCTGTTATCTCCTTCTCTATATGGCACATAGAGTGCATAACTATTGACTCCATCCATTTCTGCCAAATTATCAATAAATGATCTATAATTATCAAAGTCCACCTCACCAAATACACCACCCCAGTCTAGATCTTCCCATAGATTCGTATCTATTGTTGCTAATAAGACATCATCAAGATAAAGATCTAGCATCAAGTTCGTGCCTGATGAACCTGTCGTACCAAGTGTCGTAACATCTATCAAACCGTTTCGTAATTGTACTCCAACTGGAACTCCTATCTGATAGCTACTTTCATATCTCCAGATAATCATATCGTCTGTTCCAAAAGAGGCATCTGTTCCAGAACCAGTAACTACAAACCGCCCATTATCATGGATAATACCATAACCAAACTCATAAGAATCATTGGGATTACCTCCAGCTGGGTTATTGTGAGTTATATAGCCTGTCCCATTGAATGTGGTATCTAATGTGCCATTATTGTTGTATCTCCATATCGCCATATCTTCTTGTGTTGTTGCACCAGTTGTATATCCAGCTAATACATACTTATCATCACCTTGTATATATATACTCCAAGCCGCATCCCAGCTATTACCTGGACCATTAAACGAATTATATCCCACTCCATTAAAAGTTGTATCAATGGTACCATTTGAGTTATATCTCCAAACCATCATGTCATGCGAGGCATCAGTTGTTTCTCCTGCCACAACAATTTTGTTATTGCTATCAATACCAACTGCTTTTGCTTTATAACTACCTCCAAATACAACATAGCCTGTGCTATTAAACGACGTATCTAAGGATCCATTTGTATTATACCTCCAAATCATCATCCCATTTCCTCGCCAACCGGTCACTACATATTTTCCATCTTCCTGCACGACAATACCAGATCCCTCAACAGGATCAAAAGGTGTTGGACTTGTGTATTTAACAAAACCAGTACCACCGAATGTTGTATCCAATGTACCATTACTATTATACCTCCATATAATCATGTCATAGTCAGAATACCCAGTAATTAAGTATTTTCCATCTGACAAGATAACTAATGAATTTGCTTGATTGGGTTCATATTGTGCACTTGAATATACGACAAAACCTGTGCCTCCAAATGTTGTATCTAATGTACCATTGGCATTGTATCTCCATATAACCATTTGTCCTGTGAAATCTGCATCAGCACTATTGCCTACTATGACTATCTTGCCGTCATTTTGTACTTGAACCGATCTAGCTGTATCTGTAAATGTACCCCCTGCTGCATTTGAATGTACTGCATAACCAACACCATTGAAGGTTGTATCTAAGGTACCATCAGTATTGTATCTCCAAACAGCCATATCAATAGACGTTCCTCTACTTTCACCTGCCGTTACATATTTTCCATCAGGCTGCATAGCAATTGCTCTGGCAAAATCACCGCTATCACCTCCTGCAGCATTGTTATGAGTTACATATCCTACTCCATTAAACGTTGGATCAAACTGATACGTTGCTGCATCAACATCCTGAGAAAATCCTGAAGGCAAAAGAATAGTTAATAACGAAGCTACAACTGTAACACTAAGCAGTTTTTTCATAACAGAAAGAGAATAATATATACTATTTAGAATACAAAATTACTTAATTCATGACAAGTATTTTTATAAAGAAAAATTCATAAAATTTGCCATCTTGAAAGAAAGCCTGATAAATCATATACTTGAGGCATGTCTACAACTCCAATGATGCAACAATATGAGAGATTAAAGGCGAAACACGCTGATTGCATAGTGCTGTTCAGACTTGGAGATTTTTATGAAGCATTTAATGACGATGCTAAGGAGATATCAAAGATCCTAAACATCACTTTGACTGGTCGTGGCAAGGGAGAGACAAGGCACCCTATGGCAGGAATCCCGCATCATGCACTTCAAAATTATCTCAAAAAGTTAATTAAAGCAGGAAAAAAAGTCGCTATTGCAGATCAACTTGAAGAAGCACAAACAGGCAGAATTGTAGAGCGTGGGGTTACAAAAATAATTACTGCCGGGACGTTCACAGACGAAAGTGTACTTGATGAATCAAGGAATAATTATCTTGTAGCAGTATTTTATAACACAAAAAGTGGTTATCATCTTGCCTTTGTTGATCTAACTACAGCAGAATTTAAGGTCAAAAAATTAGATACTTACCACGAACTATCTACAATAATATTTAGACTAAATCCAAGCGAGATACTAGTTCCTCAAACACTTTTTGAGAAATTCAAATCAGACTTTATAGACTCATATATACAAATAATTCACGATGATGATTTCAAAATTGACGATAACTATCAAATACTACTTAATCATCTCAAAACAACTTCACTTAAAGGCTTTGGCATTGAGAAAACTGATGAAACAATTATCCCATCTGGAATAATTATCAAATATCTAAAAGAAACACAAAAAACTGATCTGATCCATATCAAGAAAATCTCTAAAGAAATCGATGATGACTATATGACCCTTGACCCTTCAACTATTACAAATCTCGAACTTGTTTGGCCAAGCGATGGAGTGAGTATAGATACTACCCTCTTTGGGATCCTCAATGAAGCAAATACCGCAATGGGTCAAAGAAAACTTCGCAATTGGATACTACGGCCGCTTATAAATATCGAACCGATTCTTGAACGTCACAATGCTCTTGAAGAGCTCTTAATTGATCCAATGAGACTATCAGATGTCAGGAATTTGCTTAATGAAATTTGCGATTTAGAAAGAATAGTCTCAAAATTAGGTACAGGAAATATCAATGCTAGAGATTTATTATTTCTTCAAAGTTCATTAAATCATGTAATCAAGCTTCTCGAATTTTCTAAATCCTATAAAAATCAATTGATCAATCTTGAAGCAAAGTTTAAGGAAAATACAAAGATAATTAAAGAAGTTATAAGCATCATTAACAATTCAATAAAAGAAGATCCCCCAATTACAATCACAGAAGGCGGAATAATAAAACAAGGATATAACAAGGAACTCGATGAGGTTCGTGAACTGATGAAGAGGGGCAAAACATGGCTACAAGAACTTCAAGTTAGCGAAATTAAACGCACCAAAATTACAAACCTGAAAATCAAGTTTAACAACGTATTTGGATATTATATTGAGGTTAGTAAGTCTAACCTGGACAAGATTCCAGATAATTACATTAGAAAACAAACCTTAGTAAATGCCGAAAGATTTGTAACTGAGGAATTAAAAGAATGGGAATCAAAAATTCTAAACGCAAGTGACAAAGCTAGTAGCCTAGAATACGAGATATTTCAAAGCATCAAGGATGAGATATCTAAACATATAGAACTACTGCTTTTTCTTGCAGATAATTTGGCGACTCTTGATGTAATTTGTAATTTTGCACATCTTGCAAGGAAGCATAGCTATACAAAGCCCAAACTTAATCTCAACCACAAACTAGAAATAGCAGATGGTAGACATCCTGTCGTCGAAAGACATCTTAAATCAAGCTATGTGCCAAATGACATACTTCTTGATAATACTACTCAACAAGTAATCATACTTACAGGCCCCAATATGTCTGGGAAATCTACGTATATAAGGCAAATCGCATTGATATCTTTAATGGCGCAAATTGGATCATTTGTGCCTGCTAGAGAGGCAAATTTGTGTATTGTAGATAAAATATTTACTCGTGTTGGAGCTTCAGATAATCTAGCCCGTGGAGAATCAACTTTTATGGTAGAAATGAATGAAACTGCCAATATATTAAACAATTCATCAGAAAACTCATTAATAATCTTAGATGAAGTAGGTAGAGGCACAAGTACCTATGATGGTGTAGCTATCGCCTGGGCAATTGTTGAATATCTTCACGATGTGATTGGTGCTAAGACCCTGTTTGCGACTCATTATCATGAACTGATCGATTTAGAAGGCAAACTTAAGAAAGTAAAAAATTATAATGTAGATGTACTTGAAGAAAACGGAGAGATCGAATTTACAAGAAAAGTAAAAGTTGGAGGAACAGATCAAAGCTATGGGGTTCATGTTGCCAAGATGGCTGGTGTGCCTGATTTGGTTATTAGTAGAGCAAACCAGATACTTCTAACTTTAGAACAAGAAAGTATGCTTGAGGTCAAAAGTATCGAAAGCGAATTAATAGAACCTCAGGATCAAAAAATCATCGAAGAAGAAAAATCAGTAGTTAAATCAAATAGAAGGACTAAGCCTGCACCAAAAGAACAATTGAAAATATTTTAGATCAGATTTGATCTCTCGTTATCAATTTTCAATTTCTCTATCTCTTCAGCTAGCATCTGCATATACAAGGCAAGTCCAACTTTGCTTATCTGGCCATGTTGCTCTCTACCAAGCAAGTTACCTGCTCCTCTAATTTCTAGATCCCTGCTTGCAAGCAAGAAACCAGAACCTAAATCTGCAGTATCAACTATAGCTTTCAATCTTTCGATATACTTCTTGGTCTTTTCCTTTTTTATCTCTTCTGCTGTCTTATTGATGTTTTTTATATCATTTTCTTCTTGTTCCAAGCTGTCTCCGTCATAAAATAGATAAGCATATGCCTGTTTATCACTTCTTCCAACCCTACCTCGAAGCTGATACAGTTGTCCTAATCCAAAATTTTGTGACTTATCAATGATAATAGTATTCACGTTTGGCATATCTATACCATTTTCGATAATTGTCGTACATAACAAGCAATCATATTTTTTGTTATAAAAATCTTCAATCACTTTTTGTAGTGTCGTTTCATCCATCTGACCATGCCCAACCACAATTTTTATCTCCGGAAGAAGTGCTTGTAACTTATTTGCAACAGAATCTATTGTCTGAACTCTATTATGTACAAAATACACTTGTCCTCCCCGATTTACTTCAAACCTGATTACTTCTGCAACCTTATTCCAATCCATTTTTTCTACAGTTGTTTTGATAGCCATACGATTTTTTGGTGGAGTTGAAATAATTGATATATCTTGTATCTCAGATAGCGCCATACTTAGTGTACGAGGTATGGGTGTTGCAGTCATTGTCAAAACATGTGCTCCATATTTAAGCTTTCTTAATTTTTCTTTTTGTTTGACGCCGAATTTCTGTTCCTCATCAATAATAATTAGACCTAAATCTCTGAATTTCACATCATTGCTTAGCAATCTATGGGTTCCTATTAATATATCAATGTCCTTACTCATAAGATTTTGGGCAATGATTTTGTTTTGCTTATCACCTACAAACCTTGAAATCATCTCAACATTGTATCCAAATCTCGAAAATCGATCCTTAAAGACTTTGTAGTGCTGTGCGGCAAGAACAGTTGTGGGGGTCAAAATTGCTACTTGCAACCCCTGCTCTAAAACTTTAAATGCTGCTCTCATAGCGACTTCAGTTTTGCCAAATCCAACATCTCCCACGATAAGTCTATTCATGGGTTTTTCTTTAGAAAGATCTTGAAGTATTTCACCAATTGTTCTTATCTGATCTTCAGTTTCTTCATAAATAAAGTCTCCTACAAATTGATCAAACTTACTTTCATTGTTATCCTTTATCGCTTTGGCTTTTGATAATTCCAATTTTGCATAATGATTTATTAATTCCTTAGCTGCAATTGCAATCAGCTTTTTTGTCTTGGCGGTTACCTGCTCCCAATTGCCCTTGTGAAGCCTAGTAATTTCCGGCTCCTGATTTGAAACTCCGATATATTTTGTAATCTTATGAAGTTTATCTAATGGTATTAATAATTCGTCATTTTCTGCGTACTTGATCGATACATAATCTTCATTATTATCTCTTATAATGCCTGAATATATTCCTATTCCATGATCTTCATGCACGACATAATCACCCATTTCTACTTCTCCTTCTATCTCATCTAACAATCTTTTTGCCTGCTTTGAAGACAATTTTTTTTGCTTCTCTTTGGTTATAAAGATTGTCCCAAAAAGCTCTCTATCTG
>CAYUFB010000013.1:0-31668 GCA_964444125.1 uncultured Candidatus Saccharibacteria bacterium | reverse complement strand
TTAGTAAACAAACATCAAGAGTACTATTCTGAAGTTTTTAAAGCAAAGAACTTAATTCTTCAGCAAAATATTATTAAAGGCGAACTAGAGTTTGATATTAATATCTTATTCAAGAATGATAGTTTTCAGAAATTATTCATAGATGAGGTCTGTAATTTAAGAACTTTAAATCAATTTAACGAAGTAGAATTGGATAATTACCAATTCAAAGATAGCGTTTCATTTAAAGATGAGGTTAAAAAGATAATCTTAGGTATTTTGAAAAAACAGATACAATTGAAGAATAACTACACACAAGCCGATGCAATAAGAAAACTTCTTCAGAATTGGTATATCTTTGATTTTAAGATAAAACAAAATGGTGATGATTTGTCTACAATGTCTCCTGGGAAAAAATCTTTTGTTTTATTAAAACTACTAATTGAATTAGATAATAGTAAGTGTCCAATCCTATTGGATCAACCTGAAGATGACTTAGATAATAGATCAATATATTTTGATTTAGTTAGATTTATTAAAAGTAAGAAAAAAGAGCGACAAATCATTATTGCAACACACAACCCGAATTTAGTTGTTGGAGCAGATGCTGAATGTGTTATTGTTGCAAACCAAGAAGGTACAGAAACTAAAAATCGTACCTATCAGTTCGAGTATGTTCAAGGAAGTTTAGAGTTTTCGCAAAAAGTAAAAGCAAATCAGCCAATACTTTATAGCAGAGGAATTCAAGAACATGTATGCGATATTCTTGAAGGTGGTCGTGAGGCTTTTGAAAATAGGAAAAATAAGTATCATATTTAATCTACATTTTACTTTTTGAAAGATATCGAATTGATTATCAAAAACTCAAAATGTCTGTCAAATAATTAACTATGACTAATGTAGATGACCAAATAAAAGTTTCGAACGATGCAATTTGTAAACTAATTGACAAAATTGATACTGAAGATAGGGGTTTTTTATCACAGAATATTCTTGACAAATTACGAACTTTTGTCGAAGCAATAGCTGTAAAAGCTTCGGGCGAAATTGAATATCGATATGATATCTTTGATCAAAAGGCAAAACACTTTATTACTACTAAGGCAAACTTACAGTTTTTACGAAAATTTCATCAATTCTTACAACAAACACTCTCTCATTACCTCCCAGATGAGGAAAATTCAGAAAGGTTAATGCTTAAATATTATGAATATTTGTTAAGAGTAAAATCTTTTCTGAAATCAGAGTATGGACTAGATGTACTGCACAATATTTATCAGTTTCCAATTACTCAAGATTCAGCTCTTTTGGAATATTATAAAAAAATTTCGGAAAAAATTAATATTCCAATAATAGCAAATAGCGAGAGTAAATATAGTGATCGGTTTTATATTAAAAAAGTAAAACCTTTTTTCGTTAATGAGTCTGTCTACTACGAGATTACTTTTACAACTGCAATAGATAATGTGAGTAAGTTTGAACGAGTAATTGCATTTAGTAAGTTTGATATTTTACCTAACTATGCTGTTAAATTAAAAATTAGAAATGAAGTAATTGAGGTATTAGGTAAAAAAATGCCGATACAAATAATTGATGAATGGCAAGTGTCAATAAGACCTTGCGAATTAGATCATTTTGCAGATGTATTTGGTTCACATTCAAAAATATCTGCTGGATCAAAAGAATATTATAACCTAATGCAATTGATGACCAGATCGGGTTTAAATTTAATTGATGTTATTCGCCTTTCAGATGAGTACTATGCTCGTTTTAAAAAAGTTGCACTAGTTGGAGCTCAGACATCACATTTTTGGGAAATTCTTGATAAATGTCGTGATATTGTGCAGAGAAATCTTGCTGGCAGTAACGTCTTAAGCTACTTGTTATACAGTTTGAATAACAAAGTAATAAAATTGCAATCCAACAACGCACCATGTGAAAAACTATCCAATCTATTTTTACAATGGGGTTGCATACCATTTGATAATATACCGTTTAATACTTCACTAATAGAACATAATCCGAGACGGCAAGATCTTCTAAACTGTGTTGAATGTTTGAGTCGAAAGCACGAGCTATTTGCCAATTATATAAAAAATAATACCGAACAAAATGGAATTCTTTATACCTCTAGAAATGACTTAACAGGTTTTGAGAATGTTGATGATTTAATCGAGATTTATAATAAGAAACTGTATTTTAAACACATAGAAAAAAGAAAAATTTGTGACTATAAGGGAAATGTCTATATATGCGGTTATGAAACAGATACCCTACATATTATTGAAAAGCTAAAAGAACTTTCTAAAAATGGTATTAAAAATTACTCTAATTCTATAGATAAGTGGCTTCAATCACCTGAGAATATTGTTGATTGTGATGAAAAGGTCTCCATATTAAAACAAATATTTGAAAACTCGCATGTTGCTATGATATATGGTTCAGCAGGTACAGGTAAAACTACTCTAATTAATCATATATCCACCTTTCATAAAGACTTTCAGAAATTATACTTAGCGAACACAAATCCTGCAGTAGAAAATTTAAATCGGAGAATTACCGCTGGCAATTCTAAATTTCAAACGATCACTAGTTTCTTAAGTAAACGAAATGAAGATGTTTCTTTTGATTTATTATTCATTGATGAGTGTAGTACTGTAAGTAACTCAGATATGATTGCAGTATTGAATAAGGCAGACTTTAAACTCCTTGTTTTAGTTGGAGATATTTACCAAATAGAATCGATACTTTTCGGAAACTGGTTTGGAATTGCGAAATCATTTTTACCCAAAACATCTGTATTCGAATTAACAAAACCATACCGTACCAACAATACTATTCTTCTTGAGTTATGGGACAGGGTTCGAAATATTAAAGATAATATATTGGAGCATATTACCAAAAACAATTTATCTACAAGATTAGATTCAACTATTTTTGACAGTTCCGATGATGACGAGATAATTCTCTGTCTTAATTACGATGGCTTATACGGTATTAATAATATCAATCGATTCCTACAAGAAAGTAATCCTTCAGAAACTATTCGATGGGGTATTCATACATATAAGGTTGGTGATCCGATACTCTTTAACGAATCAAATAGGTTTAAACCTTTGATTCATAATAATCTTAAAGGAAAGATTGTTAATATAATTTTAGAGAAAGAAAAGATTATTTTTGATATTGAAATAGATAAATCAATTAATGAGTTAAATCTTTTCGACCTCGATTTAGAACTACTTGGTGAATCAGATACAGGTAAATCCATTATTAGATTTTCAGTAGATAAGTTACAAAGTACAGATGAAGACAATGATTCATCTGTAAATACTGTCCCATTTCAAATTGCATATGCTGTTTCAGTACATAAGGCACAAGGGCTAGAATATAACTCAGTTAAGGTCGTTTTTACATATGAAACAGAAGAAATGATTACTCACAATATATTTTATACAGCGATTACTAGAGCTAAAAATAAACTTAAAATCTTTTGGACTCCAGAAACTGAGAAAAAGATACTTGAAGGTTTAAAACATAAATTTAACAAAAAGGATTTATCTCTACTTCGGGAAAAATTTAAGCTGTAACAATTTTGACATGAATTATATTGCAAAAGGGAGAGAATATTATGAAAATCAATATGATCTATACACTATTCAACTTTGTTTGCAGACTTTACACAGAGAAACAGATGTCCCCCTTCCAAATCAACACCTCATGCCTTCTGATACTGTCTCTTCATTAAAAGGTCACTTTGCAGATCTAATTAACTATTTTAAATCGGGAGAAAGATATCGAACTCGAAGAGAGACCATTGATAAATGGATTGCTGAAGATCAGAGCAAATTGGATTACTTCAATAAAGCTTTAGACCCCTCACCTGTCTTGTGTTCTGAATGTTATAAACTAATGAATCTGATTGATAAGGAGCTAATAGATTTTTTTGAAAAGCCATTGAGAGTACTCTTCCTTTTTGAATGTTCAAGCTGTAAGACTAGAAAGGGATTATATGATAATGGTGAGGAATATAAGTCGGATTCCAAATATTGTCCTAATTGTAAATCCCCACTTAATAGAAAATCTAGTAAAAAGAAGAAACTATTAACAATTCTAACTACTTGCAGTAGTTGTGATTACAAAGATAAATATGAACTTGATTTAAATATTGATAATTCTAAGATTAAACAAGAAGAGCTTGAAAATAAAATACTTCTAGAAAAATATAGAAATAAATACTGCTTAACAGCCGAAAAAGGTGAAGAGTATATAATTCATACTAATCGGACTAAAGGCTATATAAATCATAGATCTGAAGAACAAGTTAAAGCTACTGATCCAGTTTGGCAAAAAGTAAAGGAATTAAAAAAGATCTCAATTATTGAAGTGGAGTCTTTACTTTCTAAAACACTTGAACCTCTAAAATACATACGGTTTTCTTTAGATAAGCCTGAGATAGACAAATACCTAACAGTAAAATTTTCTGTACAAGAAGCTGATTCATCGAGAGTAGAATATGATAGTATTCATAAACTTCAAAAAGCTATTAAATCGGTTCTTGAGTCTACTAATTGAAGATTAATGTCTGAGGGGATTTCATATCGGTTAGGATACCTTACAGGTCGTTTAAAGGGTTATGAAAAGGAAGAAGACCTTCATGATTTGCTTAAGAGAGCTAACGCTTAGTAACCTTTTTGAAAATCCCTACAATGATATATGAAATCAAGTAAAATGGGAGAAATAAGATCCACCCAATACACCCAAAGTTTCCAAACCCACTATTCCTATAGATTCGCTTTCCTTTTCCTCTTTTATACATCATAATATTACAAGTTTAAATTAACATCGGAGTAATATGCAAGGAATTTCCAACGATTTTGAAGTTCGGAAACAAACTCCAAAACTTTGGAAAAAAGTTCGTAACGCGTCCTGTCGCTCCGATTGAGTTTACGAATGAAATGAGTAAATACTCAATCATGAGTCTGCTGAATTTCTACGAAGCCTTTTTTATCTTTAGCGAAGTAATGGTTTAGCTAAAAACGAAGGCATTGTTACGAAACACTTATTCCCATAGTCTACTCTAAATAGGATTAGATAATCTTCTAACTATGGCTTCTGATGTAAGTTCTTGATATAATCCCCTGCCTTATCTTGGTTTTGATAAATTTATGAATATAATAATTGATACAATATTAATAATTTTTGCCTTGGGTTTCTTGATAATTGGTTCCGAACTTGTTATGAAAGGAGCAGTAATTTTGGCAAAAAGAATGAAAATTAGTGATTTAGCAATTGCTTCAACTTTGATTGCATTTGGTACAGGGCTACCAACTATAGCAGTGAATATTGCTTTAGTTTTATTAAATACTAATGGTGCTGATACTGCTGTGGGAAACGCTTTAGGGACAAATTTTGTAAATATTGGATTAGGATTAGGGATTCCTGCATTTTTGCTTACAATTATCACAAAAAATACCAGGTATTTGAAAAAGAAATTCCAGTATATCTTGCTATTTCATGTCTTGTCACTAGTTTTGCACTTGATGGATCAATAAATCGCGTAGAAGGGATGATCATCTTTGCTGCTTATCTTGTAACTTTATATGTTATCTATCAGTATTCGTTAAGAGAAAAATTGCAATCGAATGATAGTAAACAGGTTGATCTTGATACAAGCACAATAAACACGACAAAGGTAGAAGATAGAAGTATTATTCATGCTTTGATAAATGTACTTATGGGGTTTGTATTATTAATTGGCTTGAGTGTGTTTCTTGCATTATTTGCTCCAATACTTTCAGAGGATTATGGTATCAGCCAATACGTTCTAGGATTAACTGTTATAGGTATTGGTACTTCTTTGCCAATGATTATCACTTCTGCTAAATCGGCATTGAAAGGTTATGTAGATATTATTTTAGGTAATGTTTTTGGAAGTACAATTGCTAATATGGCTCTTGGAATAGGGCTTCCTGCAATGATTAAGCCTCTTTCTTTTAATAAAGAGGCGGTTTCTGATGTATATTTTTTTAGTATACTTAATACTTTGGTAGTTTTCTGTATATTAATTGAGATGAAACTCCTTGGCGGACATAATGCACTCAATAGGGTTTCTGGAATACTTATTATCATGTTCTATCTTGGTTATTTGGTTGTGAGGATTGTTTAGTTGATAATTTACTTTCTATCTATTTGTGACTATTGCAACTATTTGTTCTTCTTCTATTCTTTTATGGCTTGTTGGTAAACAAATGGCCTTGTATTTATATCGAATGTATAAACGGGTAAGTTGTATTCATCTGCAATTGCGCAAACTTTTTGAATGTCTTGAGCAGGAGTATTTGGAAGAAAATATAATCCTTTTATCTCTGGTTGGGAAACAGCTAATTCATATAGGCCGCAAGAATTCCTGTCTGCAGGGTATATGAATTCATCCCGACCTTGATCATAGGGCACTAAATCGCCATTAATGTCTCGTCTGTGTGCGCCGGTTCCCAATATATCGCCGTTTTTAATAATTAATCCTATCCCAGACCAAAACTGATTTGAATAAATTAGTTCACCTTGTAATACTCTTCCGACGGCAATATTAGGAAGATTTTCTATCACATATCTCACTTTATCTTGCCACTTCTCTGGTGGTAAGGAATTTTTGTATTCATCGGGGTCTGGTTCTCCGTTAACTAATAAATAACCATCTCTAGTGCCATGAATGTATATCCATGGGGAATCAGAAATTTCGCATAATTCTTTTATTGTTGTAGGACTTAATGCTTCAGACAATACGTTTTTGTAATTTTGTGATTATATCAATAGCTAAATATATATGCAATATATAGATATGTGGTCCAATCTAGACATATTTGTAGTAATTATCCAATCATCAATTTTTTAGCTATGATTTTTCTGGAGTAAAGTGTATATATAATGGTATAATATATATTGTTTATGTATACTATATTGTTTGGTTCTGAAGAACAACAATCTAATGATCCGGTGATAATCAGAGGCAGTAATTATATTCTCTTGTCCTTAATGATTATAATCAAAAACAAGACTTATTAATTTCAGAAGATCGGGAAAGGAATCGATTGGGATTAGGCATAGATGAAGCAAATAGACAAATTAATAGTTCTGATCTTTATTTAGCAAGGCTTGCGGATATTTCGCAGTTACTTAGGATATTTGGTATCACGGAAATGGCTGATAATATTGATTTATTGAATGAAGTAGATACTGATATCTCATTTGCAAATTATTGGCAGGACTTGCCCGAATTGAATTATCCAATCGATCAAGTCAACGAAGGTCTTGCATCTGACATACAAGGATATGATAGTACGGGCAGTGTTCCAGTGTCTAATCGTTGTCCTGATTATGCATATTCATCGTTTAATTGTGTTTCTGGCTCTTTTTATGACTACAAATACCCAAACGACATAACTTTTTTGATATCACCAGAACAAATTGCGAAGGCCAAGATCATAATCGAAGTGAGTTTGAGAAATTTGGGAATAACGAGGGACATTGAATCTAGTTTAGGCAAGAATAAAGAAGATGGAACAGAAAAAGGCAGTTTGAGTTATGTTCACCTGCAAAGAGAATTTTGTACAGGATTAAAACTTGTGATGGAACATATTGGACAGAAAGAAATATATAGTTCAATAGCGCATGATCATGATATCAGCCAATATTGAGACAAACGATCAATATGGATTATCTTTGACAGGGAAGTTGTTGAATGACTCCTTTCATACTGCATTTCTTATTCATCTTCGTAGATTTAATAGTCCTGATGATATTGTCGCAAATACAATGAAGTTGAGTGCCTATGCGGATATTTATCAGATGCTTGGTATAAATGAGTTGGCCAAGATGGCCAGATTATTGAATAATATGCTCCATACCCAGTCTAATAAAATTGTTTTTGCTGATTATCCAGTATTGAATTATTCATTTCATTCTCATAATGAAAGTACGGTCAGGTCAATTGATGGATTTGATGAATCAGGAAGTGTGCCAGACTATAATGTATGTCCTGATTATCGTAAAATGCCTGATTCGCTTCGAATGGATCCAAGGGATTATAGCTATCCTGATGGTATAGTTGTTGAGGTATCTTCTTTTCAAATAAATGTTTTGAAAGATGAAATAAAGCGGATTATGTCAGGATTAAATCCATGGGTCAAAGATAATTCAAACACAATTGTTGATCTTGATTATATCCGGGGTATGAAAGAGGCAATGAGTAGTCTTCTCTTACAAGATATATTCACTTCAATAGAAAGAGAATTAAATATTGATATAAATTATCTATAAATCCTATTTATGTTTTTGGAAGTACTTTTTTCTATACTTCAGGCGATTTATACTATGATATACCTATTTCGCTGTTAAGGGTGTGCTTAATTATGCTTTTTTTATCTGGGAGTGTATTTATAATAAATATTGACAAGCAAAATAATTTTGTTTATGATTATTTCAATACTCATTGAAATATATGAATCAAGTTACTTCAACAAAAATCAGTCAACTTCAAAAATTATTGGTTCCCAACAAAATAGAGATTTTGAAATTACTTCAAGAAAAAGAGACTTGTGTGTGTCAATTGGTTAAGTGTACTGGACTCAAGCACAACTTGATGTCTCATCATTTAAAAACATTAGTTGATTTTGGCTATATCGAATCTAACAGAACAGGTAAACACATAGCTTACAGGATAAACGAAAGTAAGCGTCAAGATATTGAGAGTTTGTTAGATATTGTTTATTAAATTAGTCTAAATTTACTTATTATCTAAATTATCATGCGAAAAAATATTGTCACAATATCTTTGCTTGTCTTTATTATCGCATTTGCCGTGCTAATGACTTTCTTTGTAGTCAGAAAGTATGGCTGTGATACAGATAATGAGATTGAAACTACTAGACCTCAAGCAATGATGTTATTAATTGAGTTTAAAAATACTGATGGACTTGTAAATATGGTAAATGATATGAAAGAAAGAAATATTAATGGAATTTTGTTGATTAATGGAGATTTTGCTGAGAAGAATAAAGATGTAATCAAGGAGGTACTAAAGTCCGGCAATATTGAAATTGCAGCTTCCTATGACCCAAAACCGTTTTGGGATATACCTTATGATGAACAATACTCAATAATTAACGATATGATTACAAAGATCAAATCCTCACTTGGAGTGGATGTCAGAATTATTAGTTCTAGATATATGGCTTCAGATGAAAACACTCTTAAGATTGCTGATGAATTAGGGATCGAATACATAACGGCAAGAGGTACTACAGAACTTGCTACAACAATATATAAGCCAGAAGAATATAATGTGAAAATTATTTCTGTCTCAAATATTGATGTTCCTGAATTTAAATACGGTAGTTTTTGTGATTATAGTTTCTATGAGAGATCTGGAAGCCCTGAGGATATGACTAGAGAATACGAGAGGGCTATCCAGGAAGATAAATTTATCGGAGTATCTCATACATATATTGGTGGCCAGAAAGCTAGATGGAATGAAATGTGGCATAATTTTTGGGATAATTATGATGTAGATTGGGTTGATCTTGATACTTTGGGGCAAGTTGATAAAGTGATGCCAACTTGGCAAATTCCGGTAAATACGAATGCACCATATACACCCGAGAAAATTAGGCCAGCTATACCATATGATGAAGAGGAAGATGTTGTCAATCCTTGTAGAGTTGATGATCTAAACGCTCAATCAAATTCGTCTGGCAGTGTGCAAAAGGAAGAAACTGATTTAGTGATTTTTCATAATAATACTGGTTCGATGTGCAAGGATGCTTTGTATTTTTTGAATACAAATAATATAAGTTACAAGCAAGTGCTTAATACTGATGATGACTATTACTCACAGCTTAATTCTTATCAAGCAAAATTTACAAATAGCATAGGAGTATCGGATTCCTTTGAATACTATCCGATCATTTTCGTCAAAAATAAGGCGTATTCTGGATTTAATCCCACAATAGAAAAGGAGATTCGTGACTTGTTAGAATTATAAAGTATAATATTCGTGATAATTTCTAATAATAAACATATGGTAAATATAAACCACCAACTAAAAAAGAGATTGATAATCTGAGCTCAGATATAGGTTTGTTTGGGCTACTCGACGAATTTGGCGAGGTACACATTGTAGGTAGTTATGTTTATGATCTTATGGCATGACGAGATTTTGATTTGGTTCTAGATCTCGATAAATATGATAAAGATGAAATAACTAAATTAATTGAGGAATTAAAGGCTAAACTAAGGTTTGAGGAAATAAAAAATGAAGATAACTTTGAAGCAAAGAATACAACAAGACCAATTGGAGTTTGGGTGGGTTTATATATTCAAGGTTGGAAAATTGATCTTTGGGTGATGAATAAAGAAAATGCCTCAAAAGAACTGACGAAAAATCGAGACTTGGCCTTGAAACTAAAGGATATAGATAAAAACGAATTGCTTAGCTTGAAATCAAAATTAGTAAATAATCCTGATTATCACAAGAAATTTTCGAGCGTAGATTTGTACAATGCTTATCTGGATGATGGTGTTAGAACAGAAAGCGAATTTTACGAGTGGCTTGAAAGAAATAAGCATTGAGCACTGCTTGCCTGCCGAAGCTTCAGCGTAGGCAGGAGCTTTGAGTCTTGAGCAAATAGCATTCAGCAATAATTGCGGTTAGAATTTATATCACTTATAAATTTCCCCTCTTAGCTCAATACTTCCCACTCAAGATTCACTATTCAATAGTCGAAACGCTCGACTCACAGCTCAATACTCATTGCTCAACGCTCTTTTCCGTCCCACTTGAAGTTATTCCCAAAATGTCCCCATCTGGCGGTTTGTGCATATTGTGGTTTTTGTAGATCAAGAAAGTCAATTATTCCTTTTGGAGTCAGATTATATCCAATTATACTTTCTTCAATACCATCGATAACTGCAATAGCTTGAACGGGCTCTGCCACTCCTATTGAGTATGCTAGATACACATAGACTTCATTTGCACCTTTTGTTTTGAGATAGTCTACAGCAATCCTTCTTGCCATGTATGCTCCACTTCTATCGACTTTGGTTGGATCTTTGCCAGAAAACGCTCCTCCTCCAACTGGGATTCTAGGACCGTAAGCGTCTACAATAATTTTCCTACCAGTAAGTCCAGCATCTGCGACAAGGCCACCGATTTGCCAGTCTCCTGCAGGATTTGTATGAATTGTCTCAACTTCGGGGTATAACTCTTTGACAATTTCTTTCAGTCTAGTACCGGAAATGTTTTGAAAACTTGCTACAACTGTTTTGATCTGATCATTTTCTATAGTTACTTGCGTTTTGCCATCAGTCTCTTTCTCTTCATCGAAGATCTTTTTGGCAAGTTTTCTTGAGAGCATAACTTCTTTGGGCATCAACTCTCTTGTCTCATTTGTAGCGTATCCAACCATGATTCCTTGGTCTCCTGCTCCTCCGGTATCGACTCCTTGTGCGATAAATCCACTTTGTTGTGACAGATTAACCTTGATATCAAAGTCTTCTAGTCCAAGTCCTGCATTTCTTACAATTTCTGGTATATCTAATTCTACTGTGCTGGTGACTTCTCCGACTATGTATATATCGTTGCCCTTACCCATTGTCTCAACTGCAACTCTAGCTTTGGGATCATCTTTCAGGAAATGATCGAGTATGGTATCTGAAACTTGATCGCAGATTTTATCCGGATGCAGTGGTGTGACTGTTTCAGCTGTTTTGTACATTTAGAAATTGATAAATTCAAGGGAAATTATAGCATAGAAAGCCCAGAGTGATGAGTTTTGAGTTAATAGCGGTGGGTAAGAGGCAATAATAAGTAAAACTATTTATTTCTACTCAACACTCACGACTCAACACTTGTAACTATTCTTTCTTTTCTCTATATTGTACTAATGGATTTTTCTTCTTTGCTTTCACAATATAAATTTTTGTTCTGGGATGTTGATACTAACAGGTTGGAAAGAAGCGTGCACAAAGAATTTATTATCTCTAGAATTCTGGAAAAAGGAAATTTATTGGCAATTAAGATAATGTTTAAAGTGTATTCTGCTGAGGAAATTTCTAAGATTGTCTTTACTTCTTCGAATATTTCAACTCAAACTGCTTCATTTTGGAAATCATATCTGGATAATTATGCAAATTCATAGAGAGGTCGTTGATGACCTTACCCTTAAACTATTAATAGAAATATTAAACAAAGAGGAATTTGGCGATTTCTATCTAGCTGGTGGTACTGCGCTTGCCTTGATGCTTGGTCACAGAAAATCTATAGATCTGGACTTTTTCTCTCAGGCTGAATTTCCAAATTCGTTATCTCACGTGTTGCCACATATACAAAATACAATCTCAATTCAAAATAATTATATAGAAGTCGTGATAGATGGAATAAAAGTGATGTTTATGTATTTTGCTTATCCAAGACAAAAAAAATTGATAACCATAGATGGTATTAGATTCGCAGATCCACTTGATATTGGATTGATGAAGCTGCTTGCTTTGCAAGGACGAACTACCAAAAAAGATATTGTGGATCTATTTTTTCTGGATCAAAATCTCATCAAGTTGGAAAATCTACTTGATGTTTTCGAAAAAGCCTATCCGGACTTGAGTTTTAATGCTTATGATAGTTTCAAGAAATTACTCGATAAGGAATCAATAGATAATTCTCCAGAACCAGTTATGCTTAAAGATTTAATCTGGCAGGAAGCTATTGATTTAGTAGAATCCAAATTAATGAAGCATCTCAAAGTGGCAATATCATAAAAGTTTCAAGACTTTATTGATAATTTCTTCATTGGCCCCAGCGATTATGCCATTTTGTTTGTTTATATCAAATTTCTTACCTTCAATGTCAGTAACAATTCCACCTGCTTCGGTTACAACTAATACTCCTGCTGCAATATCCCATGGATTTGCGTTTGGAATTACCATGGAGGACAAAGTACCTGCACTAATTCTAGCAAGTTCGAGTGCTGCAGCTCCAAGTTGCCTTGTCTGTAGGCCTGCAAGAAGTGATTTTTTGTAATAATCTGCTGCCTGAGATCTTGCCTCATCTCCAGGTCCATAACAGAAAGCATGTAATCCTTGCTCAAATGACAAAATTTCAGAGATTGCTAGTGGGTTGGAATTTAAAAATGCACCTTTGCCTTTTATAGCATAATAAAACTCTTCAAATATCGGTGCATACACAAGGCCCAAAACAATTTCATTTTTATATACAAGCGATACGGTTGTGTTGAAGAACGGGTTTTTCATTGCGAAATTTGTCGTACCATCTAGAGGATCTACAATCCAAAGATAATCAGAGTTTTTGTCATTTTGCCCTGTTTCTTCAGAGAGAATCGCATGATCTGGAAATAGTTTTTTGATATTAGAAATTATTATTTCTTCAGCTATCTTATCTGCTTTGGTCACTATTTCTCCTTTTGATTTGATCGTGTAACTATATGAAGGATTATTTAGATACTCAGTTTTCAACATAAGCCCTGCTTCTTTAATAACAGGTGCAATTTTGGTAAAAATTTCTTCAATATTTAGTTCTTCCACAGCCAAAAGTTAAAATTTAGGAAATAAGTTGCCAGATTTTATCCATATTCTTTTTGGTGATTTTCTTGCCTCTAGCTCTTTGCGCTATGCCGGAAGGCAGATCAAGCACTCCAATTGAATTATCTGCCAAGTTGTCTAGAAGAAGATCGACCGGATCGATTTTTTGATCCATTTGTCTGATAGTCCTGATCATCATTTCATACATATCCATAACTCTACTTGAAATAGATTTATGCTCCTCTCTATTATTTTTAAAGTTCATGTCCATAGGAGTCAGACCTAAAACGACATCTGCACCTTTTTGTTTTAAGAATTTAGTATCAAAGCCTGATATCAGATCACCATCTGCATAGTGTATACCATCAATCTCATAAGGCTTTACGAGTATTGGCATCGCCATGGATGCATATATCGCTTGCGCTAAATCGCCTTTTTCAAAAACTTCAATTTTTTGTTTATCAAGGTTTGTTACTTGTATATATAATTTGATTTTAGTGTCTTGAATTTTTTTGCCCCTTGTAATTATGTCCAAAAACGGGACGCTCTTATCATCACTAAAAAGTGAGAAATCCTTAATAGCATCCCAACCGAAATAGTTAGAAAAAGTTTGTCTGGCCATATGTCCTTCGATTTCTTCAATTGATCTACCAAGTGCGTACAATCCCCCAATATATGCTCCACCACTTGCGCCAATTATCGAATGAATTTCTATCTTCTCTTCTTCAAGTGCTTCAAGCACTCCTAAATAGGCTCCTGCTCTTGCTCCACCGCCTCGCATAGAAAGGGCAAGTTTTTTTGTTTGTTTTCGTTGCATATGTTATATTTTGTTAAATTACTATATGATATACAAGAGATTCGAAAGTATCAAGAAAATATTGTGTATCAATTAATTATTAATAATTTAAAGTGCAAAAATTAAAAAAAATTATCAAATTACCGAAGAAATGGATGAAGGGAGTTTATAATTGGACTATCAAATGGGCAGAATCAACTCATGCTCTAATTGCATTGTTTGTGATTGCTGTGGCGGAAAGTGCCTTTTTCCCTATACCCGTTGATGTGTTGATGATTCCCATAGCTATAAGTAGGCCTAAGAAAGCATTTATGATTGCTGGTATTACTCTTGTTGGATCCATCCTTGGTGCTTATCTCGGGTATTTGATAGGTTTTAGTTTTTATGAAACGGTTGGAAAGGCAATATTTGAGACTTATGGCCTTGAGGATTTTGTCTCAAAGGTCACACAGCAGTACAATGATAATGCGTTCTTGGCAGTCGCTGGGGCTGGATTTACCCCAATACCATACAAAGTATTTACTATAGTTGCAGGAATTGCGAAACTAAATCTAGTCACCTTTACTATTGCTTCGATTGTAGGCCGTGGGGGTAGATTTTTCCTTGTGGCTGGGTTGATCAAAGTATTTGGTGAAAGGATTAAATCAGCTATAGAGAAATATTTTGATCTTTTTTCATTGTTGTTTTTGATACTTCTTGTTGGTGGATTTGTTTTGATAAAATATATTTAGTTTATTAAATTCATTTTATGCATGATCTACAAGGCAAAATCAGAAATGTTGTCTATGCAATATTTGCAATTATTATAGGTATCGTTTTAATTCGAGTTTTTTTGAAATTAATTGGAGCGAATCCAACAAATGAATTTGCTATGTTTTGGTATGAATTAAGCTATGTGTTTGTAGAACCTTGGGATATGATTTATGAAAGTATCAAATCCGGATCTATGGTTATTGAGCTTTTTTCTCTGACAGCAGTAATTTTTTATTTGATCATCTCAATGGTCTTAAGCAAGTCCGCAGGTTCTCCATTTGAAGATAGCAGGAAGAGAGCTATAGCTGAGATGGTTGATTCGTTTTTTAAGGTAATTGAATTTCTTCTAGTTACAAGATTTATCTTTAAACTGACTGGGGCTTCGATGACTTCTTCCTTTGTGAGATTTATATACGATTTATCAAATTTCGTTCACGAACCTTTTGCGACGATCTTGCCTGCTATTAAGACTGGGGATATCATTTTTGAAATCTCGACTGTTGTAGCATTGATTGTGATAATTATCCTTGACCTTGTGACTGAAGAATTTACTTATAGTATATTGGATACACTTTTTCCAAATAAAGAAAAGAAGGTTGTGAAAAAAGTTCCGGTAAATGTCGCTCCAACATACAATATGCCTCAGGCGCCTGCTAACCCAGCTCAAAATATAACCATAAATGTGCCTCAACCAGGACAACCTCAAGCTTATGTAGATAGGAGAACTGTGAATGTCGTCCCTGCTACAAGAGTCCAACAGGTTAGGAAAGCACAACCAACACCACAAAGAAAAGGTTTATTTAATCTGACTAGAAGAAGATCTTCAAGACAGGGTGGCCCTGCAAATGGTTAAATAATACATCGTTATATTACCCTGCTGTCTATATATTGACTATATATATTAGTATGTATTATAATCTTCTTTTGATTTAATTAATATGGAGCCAACTTGTGAAAATTGTTCACTAGCATTTGGTATGAAAAAAACTGCGAGTGTTAGAGATTGTTCCGCTTTACAACAATTGAGGCATCAAATGGAACATGGTGGAAGCATCATAGACGCAAATGGTAATAGAATTACTTGCCCTTTGGACGAAGATACTTTAGGAAGGTATGCTAAACGTACTAAAGACCTTATACAATCAAGGTGTCCAATTGAAGCAGACGTAATAAATGAGGTTGATAGGATTGTGGGAGATTGTGCTGCTTAGCTATTGTAAACTTACCCCCTCAAGAGCCCAGGCTATAACCTTGGTGATTATGATATCTCTAAATTCTCCAACAGTCAATTCTTGATTGCTTTGAACGCGAACAATCTTATTGTGTTTCGTGCGCCCTTGATAAATGCCCTGATCCAGCTTTTTTGTAACTAGTACTTTCTGTGAAGTATTTAATAGTTTTTGGTTATTTTTAAGTGCAGTTATTTTGAGTATTTCATTGATCTTATCTTTTCTTCTTGTCTTCATTTCATGTGAGACATCGTCATGCATAAAAGCAGATCCTGTGCCATCTCTTTGTGAATATTCTGAAATATAGATTTGATCAAATTCTAGAAGTTTGCAGACTTTGGCAGTGTCTTGAAATTGACTTTCTGTCTCTCCTGGAAATCCAACAATGATATCTGTGGTGATTGCAACTTCTGGTATGGTTTTCTTCATATATTGAACTTTCTCGATAAATTCTTCGATTGTATGATTGCGACGCATGCGTTTAAGTATCTCGTTATTGCCAGATTGTAAGGCTAGATGAATAAATGGGCGCATGTGTCTGCCATTTTTTATAGAATTTGCAATGAAATCAATTAATTCTTTCGTGAAGTAGTTTGGATGAGATGAGATGAAACTTAGCCAATAATCTCCATCAATTTGATCAAGAGTTTGAAGCAATTGCAAAAAGTCTTTTGGTTCTTTATCTCCTTTGCAAAGGTTACTAGTATTGAGAGTTGGAATTGAAGACACCATTCTATCTGAATTTAGATAATCATCTTTAAATTTTGGATTGATCCACCTATTTACAGTCTGACCTAGCAGCATGATGTCTTTGGTACCAAATGCAACTGCGTGTTTAAATTCCTCAAATATTGGATTGAAATTTCTATTTACTTCTCTGCCCCTGGCATATGGCACGATGCAAAATGAACACATATGATCGCAACCATGCGAAATTGTTATTCCTGCGGAGAAAGAGTGTTCTGGCGTTCTTTGTATGTCTAAAAAATTATCTCCAGTCTTTAGGTCGTTAAAGATTTTTTGTTCTGACTTTTTATCAAGAACTAGAGATTTGATTTGTTTGTGTAGATTATGGAAATTCTTTGTTTCTATAACAATATCTATCCATGGCGCCCTTTTTTTGATTTCTTCTGCTCTTTTTGTGTTAGTCTTTTGAGTTTTAGTATTTTTTTCTAGATTGTCATTGATTTTCCTTCTTGCCATGCAACCAGTAAGTACAATTGTCAAATTTGGATTATTATCTTTGATTTTACTAATTATCTTGGTCAAACCGTAAATTCTATCTTCTGCTTTTTGCCTGACTGAGCAACTATTAAATACTAATAAATCGGCTTTTGATCTTGATGCGACTTCCTTCAGGCCATAAAGTTGCAGGATAGTATTAAATCTCTCTGAATCTGCAATATTCATTGCACATCCATAAGTTTCAATTCTGTAGGTTTTAATTATTTTATTGCTTTTGGTCATATTTAGAAACTTTGTCCCTGTTGCTTATTCCAGAACTTAAAAAATAGTCCATTTTTACCAATTAATTCCTCCATTGTACCGGTTTCTTTGACTTCACCTTGATCAAGCACAATAATTTTGTCCATCTTGCGAAGTGTGGATAATCTATGTGCGACAACTACTGCAGTTGTTCTTTGAAAAATAGTGTTTAAAGCTTTTTGAATTTTTTCTTCTGATTCAGAATCCAGATGGGATGTAGCTTCGTCAAGGATTAATAATTGTGGATCGCGAATAATTGCTCTTGCTATACCTACCCTTTGTCTTTCTCCACCGGATAACTTGAATCCTTTCTCGCCAATAATTGTATCAAGTCCTTCTGGCAATTTAGATATCACATTATCAAGTTGGGCAATTTTGCATGCTTCTTTTATGGAGGCTTGGGTAGCTTTTGGGAAGCCCATTACAATATTGTCTTCCAGACTTGAGTTGAATAATTCTGTATCCTGGCTTACGTATGATACATAATTTATATAATCTTCTCGTCTAATTTCTTTGAGTGAAGAATTGTTAAAGTTAATTTCTCCAGTATAGTCCTCATAAAGATCAAGAAGTAATTTGATAAATGTAGATTTCCCAGCACCTGATATGCCTACAATCCCAACTTTCTCGCCTTTTTTTATAATCAGATTTAAGTTATTTAGAACTTTTTTATTTGTATAAGAAAAAGTAAGATCTTTGATATTAATTTCCTGCCAATCTTTGGGGAAATCTGCCTGACCATCTTGAATCTCAATAATTGGCTTTTGGATCATGAGTTCATGAAATCTTTGCATATATACTTTATTGATTAACCATTCGTTGTACAATTCCGTAAATTCCCAGATAGCTTCAATTAATTTCCAGAAAAGGCCTCGATATAGAATTAATATTGCTAAATCTTCTATGTTGTTTGCTATTCTAATTATCAGATAAATCATAATACTGAAATCTACTATCCTTGTGAGCATATCCAGGATGTGATTACGAATTCTGCTTATGAGGATAAATTTTGTTATAAATTTCTTGAGCCTTGTCAGTGATTTGTTGAGATTCTCGCCTACATAATCATAAAGAAGTAATGATTTGAGTGTGTGTATATTGTGAATTGATTCAAAACTGATGCCTTCGTAATTTTCTTCCTCTTTGCTAATTGGTTTATAGGCATTTGAGACTCTTTGGCTCATTTTCCTTGATAATAGGAAAAATACAATCATGTAAATTAGAAAAATTATTGCTATTGTCTTGTCTATTTTGAAGAAAATTATCCCAACCCCAACAATATTAACCAGATTCTCAATTAATATATCAAACACGGATTTGATGGTATTTTGTATGGCAATTTTGGCGTTATCAATTTTTTTTATTTTATTGCCAGAATTTTCTAATTCATGCCATGTAAGATCAAGATGATACATGTGATTTAGCCCTGCCAATTTGGCTTCAAGCCCAATGTGCTTTGAGAGTGTATGTCCGATGAATTTAGCTAGATCATGGGCAACTCTATAATAATATGAAGCAATGATCCAAATTAGAATTAGTGGGAAGATTGTATCAAGTTTATCTGGTTTATCACTTGATAGGGTTTCAATAACCATGCTATAGATAAAAGCTGGCGCAAGATTTGCAATATCTGAGCTTGCCCGCAAAAACACAGCAACAGCTAATTTAGATTTATATGGTTTTGAATAATGCCAAATATCTTTTATCATTTGGCTAAGTGAATATTTTTGCACAGAAATAGGTATGATTGTCCGAAATTATACTACAAAATAGTAGTGAGTGATGAGCTTTGAGTTATGGAATATTGCTTGCCATGAGCTTGTTCACCTTTGGTGAGCTTGTTCGCCTTTGGGGAGCTTGTTCGCCTTTGGGGAGCTTGTTCGCCTTTGGGGAGCTTGCCGAAGTGAGTAATGGGTAGGGCATGTCCGCCTCTGGAGGGATTGCCTGCCTCCTCGCCTGCCCTTGGCATGGTCGCAGGAGTATTGAGTTTAGAAACTGAGAAGCTGTAGAACCTGTGAGTTATTGAGAATTGTCTTTATGCCTTTGGTGGAAGCGAAACCAAAGGGAGTTTGTCGAAGGTGATGATATACGCTGACCTACGTTTTCACTGATGGTTATTATTTCTAAAATGTATTTGGGATTTTTTGCACAAACTGAGAATTCGCCTTTTTTGCGTCAAGATATAGCTACGGACCTTCTCGCCGGCAAAAGAGTCAAGTTACTTGTTGCTGCAGTCCCAACAAAGAAAAGAATGTTACATGAAGATTTGGATCTATAAATAGATCAAGTTGGCACTACAAAGTTAACGAAAGAAATGCCAAACTCTTTTCGTTACTTGTGGATGCCATTACGTAGAAGTATTGATGGAGAATATATGGTTGATGTGAAAGGAATTTCACCTTGTCTAGATTATCCTAGAAATCTTTTAGGACAATTTGGTTTTAACTCTTCAGAAGATTTCGGTATTGATTCAGAAGACTTCGTAATTCTTGGATACCAGATAGATGGTGTTGCGGGCAAGCCAGTTCTACCTCTTTCGTAATATGCGTATATTGTCTGATATAATCGATTGATTTTTATTGATTCAAATGTGTCTAGTCCTGATATATTGCATGCACAACAAGATGCTCGATTTCATTATGATTTAGTTATTCAAGAAATTATTGTTGCAGATCAACAAGGTTAAAAAGTATATATCATACTACAAGATCCCTCAACGATCTTTTCCGAAAATGATTCGACGCCTTTTTTAGAAGGTATTCCAGCTATTCAAAACGTCCTTTCTATCCCCGTTTGTGTTGAGAGCTTTAATATAACAAGTTCATCAATTCCTGACTATCATTTGTTCCAAACTGGACAAGAGACTTTGTTTGATAATATCAATTGGAAAATAGGAATTAATGGAGGTCTTTATGACGTAAAGGGATATTTTGTAACTTCTAGTGATTACTCCGTTAGGATTACTAGTCAGTCACATATTTAAAATATCCTTATCAAAAACTTCAAAACATAGTATCATGCGCATTACTAATTTTTTAGATAGAGAAAATTATGACAGGGCCTGACCATCAAACTAGTGCATCTATAGGGGAAGAACATGATACCATCCAGGTGAATGTTGAGGTTCCAATATTAATATGATATTTAGACCAAGTGTGGTTGGCGATGAAACTAGTTTGGCTATAGTTACTGCTGTTATGGTTTGGAATACTATTAATGGAAAAACTGGATATCATGTTCAAGGTGAAGTATATGGAGCAACAGGTATCCCAAATCAATATAACGTATTACCAAAAGATACAAAAGGAATCCAATTTTATGGATTTAACAGAAATGATTTAACACCTTTTGCTTGGATCTATCTTGAAGGTTAATGCTAATAGTTCCAACTCGAATTATGGGATGTTAATTATAAACTTTTGCAAATATTTTCCTATGTGATAGGATGATTTTGGTTACGTTTTGTAACTTAACTTTTTGTGATCTTGGGGAAAGATTGCAAAGACTAATTGAAAATTTAGCGGCTGGTTCCGTATAGGAGTTTGAAAATCAAACCTTATAAGGGATACGAGGTGGAGGAAGATCGAATTTTTCAGCGGATGCCTCCAAGCTTTTTGTAAAGCTTATACAAATTTCGTATAGAAAACTTGAAGGAAACTTCATCGACAAAGACGAAATATACAAATTCCCCATATAGTAGCGTACAGTTGACAGTATACAGCATACAGTTCCTTTTGTGCTGAAAGTTACCATTGCCTTCGGCTTGGTTTACTGGATACTGAATACTGAAGGCTGAAAGCTGATTTTATTTCTTATCGTTCTAACTATGTGTGGGATTTTTGGATATATTGGCAAAAGTGACGCAGAGAAAATTGTCACTGAAGGACTCAAGAGACTTGAATATAGAGGTTATGATTCTTGGGGAGTAGCAGTCAAGAAAGATGATCAGTTATTTGTAAAAAAACAAATCGGAGAAATTGGCGAAGTTGAAGAGGTTAAACATTTGCCAAATGCATTTATCGGCATTGGGCATACAAGATGGGCAACTCATGGAGGAGTGACTCAAACAAATGCTCACCCACATTTTTCAACAGACAAGTCATTTGTTGTAGCACAAAATGGGATTGTGGAGAACTTTCATGAGCTAAAGAATATGTTGATTGAAAAAGGTTTTAAGTTCGAGTCCGAGACAGATACTGAAGTTATTGTCAGATTGATTGAACTTAAACTTAGGGATGTCGATAATCTTAAAGAAGCTACTAGACTTGCTTTTTTGGATCTTGAAGGCCGAAATACAATTATTGTACTTGAGCAAAATAGCGATCATATAATTGCGATTCGAAATGGATCCCCTCTTGTTGCAGGAATCAAAAAAGATACAAAAGAATTTTTCTTGGCTTCTGATATTTTGGCATTTGCAAATCATACAAGCCATGTAATTTTTGTTGATGATTATCAAATGGTCAATATAGAAAATGAGGATATTGAGTTATTTGATGTCAAAACTGACAAGAAAATTAAATTTGAAATTGAAGAGGTCTCGGAAGGGGCAGTTGATATAGATAAGGAAGGATATGAGCATTTCATGTTGAAAGAGATAGTAGAGCAAAAATATACTATCAAGGCAGCAGCAAATTATACAAAAGAAGAACTAAAACCACTTCTTAACGCAATCAAAAAAGCTGATACAGTCTATACGATAGGTGCTGGGACTGCTGCTTATGCTGCAGGACAAATAGCTTATTATCTAAGAAAAATTGCCGGCAAAAAAGCAATTGAGCTTAAATCCTATGAGATCGGTTCATTTAAACATACTTTCCAAAAACGTGATTTGATAATTGCAGTATCACAAAGTGGCGAAACTGCAGATACTATAGAATCATTAGAAATTGCGAAGAAAAAAGGACTTAAGGTCGCAAGTATCGTAAATATGATGGGATCAACGATCTCAAGGATCTCCGATTATAAATATTATTCTAGATCAGGTCCGGAAATTTGTGTCGCATCAACTAAAGCTTTCACTGCGCAGGTATCATTTGGATATCTTGTCGCAAATGCAATAGCTGGTAAATTTGATGAAGCACAAAACACAATTGGACTTTTGAGCAAGGGTCTTGAGTCATATTTCACTCCAGAATTGTTTGAACAGATAAAGTCTCTAGCAGATAGATTGAAAGAAAAGGATCATTTCTTTGTACTTGGCAAAGATGCTAATTTCTATATCGCTCTTGAAGGAGCACTGAAAGTTAAAGAAATTACATATAAACATTTTGAAGGATTTGCTGCCGGAGAATTAAAGCACGGAGTTATTGCATTAATCGAAAAAGGCACGCCTGTATTTTGTATTGTCTCAGATGACGAAGTACAAAATGATATGATTTCTGCTGTCGCAGAAGTCCAAGCCAGAGGCGCCTTTACTATTGGTATAGGTCAAGTGGAATCTAAGTTTTTTGCAGAACATATCAAAACTCAAGATGCTGGTGATTTCAGCGCTATTTCAAATGTGATTCCTTTTCAATTACTTTCGTATTTCTTGGGACTAGTATTGGGTAATAGTATAGATAAGCCAAGAAATTTAGCAAAAAGCGTGACGGTGAAATAATAACGGAAAACGAATGACGGATGGCGAATAGCGAAAAACGGATGGCGGATTGCGCATTACGGAAAACGGATGAAGGATAACGTATCTTGAATTACTTATTTCTAGTTTCGCCATCCATATTCCGTAATTCGTCTTCCGTTTACTTGCTTTTTGTGGGCTTAAATATTAAGATGGCTTGATGTCGTATTTGGCATCCTTTGTCGTATATTAAGGATTTATTATGGCTAAAAAAAATGTAGTAGTAATCGGAGGGGGGACTGGAACTGTAGCTGTTTTAGATGGCTTGAAAAAATATGATGATTTGAATATTAGTGTAGTAGTCAATATGACTGATGATGGCGGTAGTACGGCTGTAGTTAGGGATCAGTTTGGACTATTGCCTTTAAGTGATTTGAGGAAATCGGTGATCGGTCTTTCTGGTATTGGTAATGGTATATTAAGAGATGTTTTTACTTACAGATTTGCCAAAGGCGAAGGTTTGAAAGGACATACATTGGGCAATTTGGTGATGATGGGGCTTGCAGAGATAACCGGAAGTGAGGAAGCTGCTGTGGAGGCTGTGAGTAAATTATTCAATGTCAAAGGTCAAATTATCCCTGTGACTCTTGATGATGTTAGATTGATTGCCAAATATGATGATGGGACTGTGATCAAGGGGGAGCACTTTATTGATGAGCCTGCTGAGAGCCATGCAAAAAGAAGGATTGTTGAACTGAAAACAAACAAAAAAGTTAAGGCCAATCCTAAGGCAATTGACGCTATCAAAAATGCAGATTACATAATTGCTGGGCCTGGAGATCTGTACACAACTACTATTGCCAATGTAATTATTGAAGGGGTCGCTGAAGCTATTCAGAAATCTAGAGGTCAGTTAATATTTATAAATAATTTGATGACGAAGACAGGTCAAACCCATGGTATGAAGGCAAGTGATTTGGTTGAAGAAATAATGAAATACACTGGTCGCGTACCTGATTATGTTTTGTTGAACCATAAAGAAATTCCAGACAATATTTTGCAGAAATACAAAGAAAAAGGTGAAGAAATAATTGAGGATGATATCCAGGAGAATGATAAATATAAGGTTATTCGTGCCAGTTTAATATCTGAATACGAAGTTGAGCAGGATCAAGGAGATGATTTAGTTCGAAGTTTGATAAGGCATGATAGTGTCAAGTTAAGCAAAATTTTGTATCATAAGATCATAAGTCCAAAGAAACTTAGCTGGTTTAGTTAATTTCTTATACAATTTTTAATTATGTTCCCTACTCTAGTATTACTTGCAGGAGGATCGAGTTCCAGGTTCGCTCCATTAACGGAAAAAAACTTATTTAAATTTTTGGGTAAATCCCTGGTTGAATATCAGCTTTCGAAATTTCGAAAATTTGGTTTTGAAAAAATGATTGTAATTTGCAATGACGAAAATTTTGATGTTATTACTGGAGAAGTTGATGCACTGGGGCTTGATGTGAAAGTCTTGAAGCAAATTGGAGAGGGTCAGGCTGGTGCAGTTACCACTGCTTTGGGCAATCTTGAGGGACCCGGTTCTCTACTTATCGTAAATATGAATGATATTTTTGATGATGGACTTTTTGAGAAATTTCAGCAGTTTGTAGAGAATAATAATTCCAATGCCTTGGTGGGATTTAAGGTTGATAAATACTTTCCAGGCGGTTACCTTGTACTTGAGGGTGATAATGTAGTGAAGGTTATCGAAAAACCTGGTGAAGGCAATGAGCCATCTGATTATGTCAGGATCGTATTTGATTATTTTGTAGATTCTGAAAAACTAAGGCAGACTATAGAAGGTGTTTCTAGCGACAGGGATGATGTTTATGAGGTCGCCTTGTCCACTATGATGGCCTCAAATCAAAGTTTCGCGATGATTGAATATGATGGGGTATGGAATACTATTAAGTACCCTTGGCATGTCTTAGATATGATGAATTACTTTTTGGGCACAATTGATAAACCTTCTATATCGCCAAATGCTCAGATTGCATCCTCGGCAACAATATCTGGAAATGTAATAATTGAAGAAGGTGTGAAGGTATTTGGAAATGCGGTTGTTAAAGGTCCAGCCTACATTGGTAAAAATACTATTATTGCAAATAATGCACTTGTAAGAGATTCAATCATTGGGGATAATTGTGTCGTAGGATTCGCAACAGAGATTGCAAGAAGCTATATATCAGACAGTTGCTGGTTTCATACAAACTATGTAGGTGATTCTATATTGGGATCCAATATATCTATGGGATCTGGTGCTGTCACTGCAAATTTAAGACTTGATGAACAAGAAATATCTGTCTATGTCAAAGGCGAAAAAATTAATACCGGCAAAACAAAGCTTGGAAATATTGTTGGCAATAATGTCAGAATTGGTATCAATGTATCACTTTCTCCGGGAATCAAAATTGGCTCTGGCTCTATGATAGGATCTAATGTCTTACTTACTAAAGATGTTGAAAACAACAAATTTGTCTATGTAGAGCAGGAATTAGAGATCAAAGATAATAGATTTGATATCACTGAAACTAGTAGAGATGAAATCAAAAGAAAAATAAGTGAGTAATTATTAAAATATAAGAATAATGAAGGTTGAAGAATTAAAAAATCTGTGTGATTTGGTCGAGAACATTGTCCTTGAAACAGGTAAGTATGCTCTTGATGCACAATTAACAGCGAAAAAAATGGTGGATAAAGAAAAAGGTGATTATGCAACTGATGTTGATTTGGCTTGTGAAAAAATGATTTTAGAGAGATTAGCAAAATTACCAAAGACTTTTCCTGTATTTTCTGAAGAAGCGAATCAAAATATTGATTCAGATATTTACTGGGTAGTAGATCCGATAGATGGAACAAAAAATTATTTTCGTGAATTGCCTTTGTGGAGTATTAATTTAGCGCTTTTCGATAATACTACAGACGAAGTTTTGTTGTCAGTTGTCTATTTCCCAAAGCTTGGAGATGTATATAAGGCTGTCAAAGGTAATGGTGCTACGAAGAATGGTCATTCAATTACACCATCAACTACTTCAGACTTGAGCGAAGCAATTATATATGTAGAATTGCCAAACAAAAGTAGGGATTTTTGGGGGGAAGAAGTCTACAATGATTTGAAGAGAAAGGTTTATAGAATAAGGAGTTGGGGACTTGCTGCATCTTTGTGTTATGTTGCAGATGGAGGGTTTGATGGATTTGTTGATATCAGTGGTACTACCAAAGATTATGACATATTGCCACCACTTTTGATTGCCAAAGAAGCCGGATGCAAGATTGTCGAATTTGATCATGATCTAGATATCAAAATTAGGCCTATTAAGGTGACTAATGGGGTTTTGGAGTTATAGAATTTTCTTCAACCACTCTCCTGTATAACTATTTGAGGTACTAGCTACCTGCTCTGGAGTTCCTGTGGCAATTATTTCGCCTCCCTTGTCACCACCTTCAGGCCCAAGATCAATAATCCAGTCAGAAGTTTTGATGACATCAAGATTGTGCTCAATTACAATGACAGTATTACCTTTTGCAACAAGAGAGTGTAAGATGATCAGAAGCTTTTTCACATCATCAAAGTGAAGTCCAGTTGTAGGCTCGTCAAGAATGTATAATGTTTTGCCTGTAGATCTCTTGCTTAATTCTGAGGCAAGTTTCACTCTTTGTGCTTCTCCTCCAGAAAGTGTGGTAGCTGGTTGTCCAAGTTTAATATAACCAAGTCCTACATCAAATAAAGTTTGAAGTTTGTTGCGAATTGACGGTATTTTGGCAAAAACATCTAATGCTTCTTCGACTGTTAAATCAAGTATTTGTGAGATGTTTTTGCCCTTAAAGTCTACTTGAAGAGTTTCTCTGTTATATCTTTGACCATGACAAGTTTCGCATTCAATATATACATCAGGTAGAAACTGCATCTCAATTTTTTTGACTCCATCTCCCATACAAGCTTCACATCTACCTCCTCGGACATTAAAACTAAATCTCCCAGCCTTATATCCTCTTATTTTGGCCTCTTTCGTTGAGGCAAATAGATCTCTTATTGGGGTAAACAATCCAGTATAGGTTGCAGGATTAGATCTAGGCGTCCTGCCAATTGGAGATTGATCAATATTTACTACTTTATCAATATTTTCAATTCCCTCAAGTAGTTCAAATTTTCCAGGCTCAGACTTTGATCTATAGAATTTTTGAGCAAGACTTTTATATAGAACATCATTAATAAGAGAAGATTTGCCAGAACCTGAAACACCAGTGATGCTAATAAACTTGGATAATGGAAATTCAACATTTACTGATTTAAGGTTATGATGAGATACATTAGTTAGAGTAATTTTGTCATTATTCTCTGCTTTATTAACTTTATGCCTGGAAAGTATCTTTCTAACTTCATCATTGATAACAGATCTGCTAATTACTAATGATTTATTTAAATACTTAGCAGTCAGAGATGTTGAAGACTGTTCGATCTGCTTAATATCCCCTTCAACAATTACCTTTCCACCATGTTCACCAGCACCTGGTCCAATGTCAATGATATGATCGGCGTGTCTTATTGTATCTTCATCGTGTTCAACCACAATGACAGTATTACCAAGTTTTTTTAAGTGCATAAGTGTCTGTATCAGTTTCTCATTGTCTTTTTGATGAAGCCCAATTGATGGCTCATCAAGTACATAAAGAACGCCGGTAAGGCCAGATCCAATTTGAGAGGCAAGTCTGATTCGTTGCGCTTCTCCACCTGATAGAGTATTGGCAGATCTACTAAGTGTTAGATAATCAAGCCCAACAGCGATTAAAAAGTCTAATCTAGCTTCTATCTCTTTAAAAATTTGTTTGGAAATGTCTTTTTCAGAATTTGTCAGTTGGTTACTTCCTTTAATATTCTGAATCCATTTTTTTGTAGATTTGATGTCTAAATGGGTAATTTCGAAGATGTTCTTATTACCTATGGTCACAGAAAGAGCTTCAGGTTTAAGCTTTTTCCCTTCACATTTTGGGCATAGCAACTTTCTCATATATGATTCAATTTCTTTTTGAATATATTCAGAGGTAGTTTCTTTGTACCTTCTTAGTAAATTATTAATTACACCCTCAAATTTAGGATTATGGATTTTCCTGATCCCATCCATTTGGCTTACGTATGATATTTTGTATCTTGTATCTCCTGTGCCATAAAGGATTTTTTGAATCTGATCTTCAGTCAGATCCCCAAGAGCTGTTCTTGTTGAAAATCCTTCTGCCTGAGCCACTGCTTCAAGTAAATTCATATAATACGAATCTGGATTATCAGCCATCCTAGACCATGGATAAATTCCACCCTCAGAAATTGTGAGTATGGGATTATATATAAGATCGGGGTCAATTTCTTTGATAAATCCAAGCCCACTACAACTTTCACAGGCACCAAATGGTGAATTAAAAGAAAATAAATGTGGTTCAAGTTCCATAAATGATCTGCCGCATAACTTACAAGCGTTTTTTTCTGAATAGAGCTTATCCTCCCAAATATTATTATTTTCAAAACTAATTATTAATTCTCTTTCTGCAAGATTTAGTGCTGTCTCTACTGAATCAGTAATTCTTTTTCGCTTCTCATCATTATTTTTTGTATTTATATCAATATTTAATCTATCTACGACTACCTCAATATTATGTTTGACGTATCTATCAAGGATGATATCCTCTTCAAGATGAAATATTTGATTATCTACTCTAACTCTGACATAACCTTGTTTTGATAGTCTTTCAAATAACTCTTCATAAGTTCCTTTTCTGTTTTTGATTATGGGGGCTAGGATGATGATCCTAGTTGAGTTTTTATTTAAAAAATCCTGGGATACTATATCGTTTACGATCTCTTGTGCTGATTGGGCTTTCAAAGGCTCTCCATCATATGGACAATGTGGGTGTCCGATTCTAGCAAATAGCAGTCTTAGATAATCATAAATTTCTGTTACTGTTCCAACTGTGGATCTTGGATTATGACTGGCGCTTTTCTGATCAATAGATATTGCTGGGCTTAACCCTTCAATAATATCTACATCTGGCTTATCCATAAGACCAAGAAATTGTCTGGCATAAGCTGAGAGTGATTCAACGTATCTTCTCTGCCCTTCTGCATATATAGTATCAAAAGCAAGAGATGATTTACCTGATCCTGATACTCCTGTAATTACGACAAGATTATTTTTGGGGATTTCAAGGTCTATGTTTTTTAGATTATGAGTCCTTGCCCCTTTGATTATTATATGTGTATTGGCATTTGCCATAAATACCGTAAGTAATGAAACTTACAATTATAGCATAAAACGCTAATTACATCTGGATAGTACAAACACTAATTATGCTTGATCTCTACAGTGATTTTGCTGCCATCAGTAGATACTGCATTGATCTTGTATTCAGTAGATTTCTTTAGTTTGAATACAAATGTACTTTTGCCACCACTATTTGAAATTGATACACTCTCAGCATTTACTGCACTTGCAAAAGTTGTAGAGCCACTGCCGCCATTTCCTACAATATTGTCTCTTGAGACATTGTCAACTACTACAGTTAGTGTATTGGCTGTGGTATCAAGTGTAGCAGATGTCGTTGGAAATTTTGTATCACCTGCTAATTTGATGGTATACATAAATCTAGTTGAAGATGTTTCGTATGAGTATCCAGAAATTGTAGCAACAGCTGTAGTAACACCATCGTTAATTGTTTGTGCTAATTTTGAATACTCATTGGTCAAATTCAATCCGCCAGTTGCTACTGGAGTTGTAGGTGTTGTTGGCGCTACTGGCTCTTCTTCTACGACTTCCTCTTCTTCTACAATAGGCTCTTCTTCTATGACTACTTCCTCTTCTTCTTCCTCCTCTACAACTTGGCTGATTTGATCAGTATCGGTAGTTTGAGCAGTTTGAGTTGATTCGTTTTTTGTCATATTTCTAACAAGAAATGCAAGACCGATACCTGCTGCAAGGATGATTACTCCCCAGATTACAATTTTGACTACGGCATTATCGTCTTCACTTTGTTGGCCTTGTGCAATAGCTCTCAAATTAGTTGGAGCTGAATTATTATTTGACAATATACCAGAAGACAGTGTAGGAGTTGTCCCTCGTCTTTGGCTTAAAGTTGTCGGACCTGTATCTTCATTTTTGGGCATTTTGGTTATACTAAAAAATTACCTATTATTAGTATAGAGATTAATTGATAAAGATACAAGCTTTATTTATTTGGTAATTTTAGCTCTGTAATTATTTTAATTGTTAACCAGTTTGAAGCTATTGACCATATCATCATCATAACAAGCAGTCGATCCTTTTAGAAAAGTACAGGATTGGCCTGTATTCCATGAAACCAAAATGTTTGATGCAGGAATGTATTTAAGTACTGTACTATAATTAATATTACATTTGGTTGGATCATCGAATGTCATATCTTCTGGTAATTCACCTCCAATGACTATATCAAAGATTCCTTTGCGATTGGATTCTTTCCGACCTTCATAATTACATCCAATTCCATATCTATCAACAATAAACTCATTAATTTCAAATTCACTTTCGGCTTGAAGTGTGACTATCTCCCATGATGAATAATATATATTGTCTTCTAGGACATTTTCTAAAGTTGTTGGGACTTTGTCACATTTTGAGAAATATGACTTACCGTCTTTGATTTCTTCACCAGATAATTTGTAGTAGTACTCTGGTGATATATATATTCTGCCATTTGACTCATCCTCAAGGACGATTACTTTCACTGGATCGCTTTTTGGTCTATACGATTTTTCTATCGCGTCATATCTACAACCTCCATAATAACTAATTATCTGGTTTGGAATTTGTATTTCAAATCCGAGCGTAGAATTGCGATACTCTGACCAAGTGTTGTCTTTGCGTGTCGTATTGCTTTGCCATCCTATTATGTCATCTACTTCTATCTCCAAATCTTCTTCAATAGTATTTATTGTATCTGCGACTTTATCTTCTGTATTTTTGCCAATGAAATAGAATGTTCCGCAACAACAAAGACAAATTAGCAAAATAAAAAAGACTAATAATCCAACACCCATTAGAAATTTGCTACTGCCGGATTTTTTTTCTTTTGGCTCGTTGATGACCTTAGGTTCTACTTTTTCTGGATTTGGAGTGCTCATTTATATATTTAAAATAATATTTATAACACTGCTGTCCCATAAAAAGTTGAACAGTTAGAAAGAGGGTATTTAGAAGAAT
>CAYUFB010000012.1:0-31968 GCA_964444125.1 uncultured Candidatus Saccharibacteria bacterium | reverse complement strand
AAAGATATTTATCCAGGAGATCAAAAGATTTAAGAAAATATTGATCACCTATTTCATTGCTGGACTTGGATATTTGCCCTGGTTTATGATTTTACTTAAACAAGTAGACACAGTATCAGATGAGGGCTTTTGGCTCGTTTTTCATCCTATCCCTGATAGCCTTCAAGCAATGGGACAATTTATCATCGGAGAAAACAATATCTATGGATATTCGTTGTTTACAGTTATTTTCATTGCAATATATTCCATAATAATTGCTAGTTTATTAATTATCTCAATAGCCAAGTCAACAAACACAAAAGCTACCACATTTGAAACCAAATGGTTCTTATTGAATATCATCTGGGTATTTCTTTATTCAATCAAAACTTCGTTTTTCTATATCAGATATTTGATGTACTTGATACCAGGATTGATTATCATCCTATCTCGAGAAATATTTGAAATAAATAACAAATACTTGAAATATTTCGTGATATTTATCTTCCTGATCGCCCCAACAATGATGTATCTAGATTATAGGGACAATTTAGTAACCAAAAAAGCAGACACAAGAAGCTTGATTGAAGATATAGATTTTCAGGAAGGAGACTTGATAATTCATCCAAACGCCTTCACGCATCACGCTTTCGAAGTGTACTCTAAGCTACCCAATTATGTTTACAATCCAAACGATGAACTTCCATATTTTGAAGGCTTAGCTGTGCTTGAAGAAGAAGATTATTATCGAAGATCTGAAATCAGCGGATACAATAGAGTCTGGGTGATCTATCTTTGGGGAGAAAAAGACAATATGAAAACTGCGCTAACCAATGGTGACTATGAAAAAGAATTCAAAAATGATTATAATGGAAGTCTACACTTAGAGTTATGGCAAAAAATTAATGAATAAAAAAATAATACACATAATAATTCCAACATATAACGAAAAGGAGAATCTTGCTCCCTTGCTTGATAAAATAAATTTATTGCACAAATCGATCCAAAATGATTACCTGCTTAAGGTTCTGTTTATTGACGATAATTCTCCAGATCAAACAACAAAAGGAATAGACAAATTGAAAAGCGTATTTCGTTTTGAGATTAAATACATAAAAAGAGCTGGAAAACTTGGACTTGGGACAGCCTACATCGCAGGGTTCAAGCAAGCAATTGAAGAAAAATCAGATATTATTTTTCAAATGGATGCTGATCTCTCTCATGATCCATTAACTATAAGAGAAATGTTAAAAAGTTTGAAACTTACTGATTTTGTAATTGGCTCAAGATACATCAAAGGTGGCAAACTTCCAAAATGGAGCATAGATCGAAAACTTATAAGTGCAGGTGGCAACTTATATGCCAGGATCATCTTAGGTCTTGGTATTCGTGATTATACAGGAGGGTTTAATGGCTACAAACGAGAAGTACTAGAAGCAATTGATTTGGACCAAATAAGAAGTAATGGATACTCTTTCCAAATAGAAATGAAACAACGAGCTAAGTCGAAGGGCTTCAGGTATACTGAAATCCCTATTCATTTTCATGATAGAACTTATGGCAAGTCCAAGTTTTCCGGCAACATCTTCAAAGAGGCACTTATCAATACGTGGAAACTGCGAAAAACCTAGTAGTGAGCAGTGAGTCTTGAGTGTTTAGTACTCACAACTCACAACTCCTAACTCATTACTCATTACTTAATGCTCATAACCCAATGCTCAAAGCTCAATGTTCAAAACTCGCTACTCATCTCATGCTTTCTTCTTCGTTATGTAATATTCCAGATACTTTCCAAAAAGTAACCTAGTATGTGCTTCAATGCCTGGGATAGAAGTTAGAGTCAAACCTACTATTGGATTTATGATAAATTCAAAAGGGGTGACAATCTTCCTTAATAGTGATACCCCATCACGTTTTGGCTTGACTAAATAATCAAAAAATATTGCTACAATAAACGATAAGAAGGTAATTTGAAGAATTGTCTCTGAAATTCCTGGCAACTTAGCACCAAAAACCTGCCCCCCAAATCTGGCATTTAGTAAAGGAGGTAAATTCGCCCCTAACATCAAAAGAAATGCTGATGATGGAGCTAGTATATGATCTACTAAAACGTGGATCCCTCTATAATAAACCATAAACGAGTACTTACCAATATTCATCACCATGTTTTTGATCATCCAGCCATCGTCAGATACTCCCCATTGCCAACGTCTTGATTGCATATAATTGTTTTTGAAAGATTCAACATAAGTGTCACCCTCTGCGGCATCGACATAGATTTTTGTAAATAATGGGATAGTAGATACTTTATGTGGGAAGTGAAAACTGGATTTGAAAAATAAATGAAAATCTTCTGGAGTAACCCACGGAGTCCAATAACCTATCTGATCAACCAACCAAAACGATGTTGTATATGTGGAAAAAGGTATGAGCTTGTCGGGCCTGACAAGTTTGCCGACATTAAACATACTTGATAATGAATTTCGGACTCTAGCAATAGGATCTAATCTCCATATATTGGCATACAATAGTATCGCACCGGTAAAAAATTTATACTTACTTTCGAATCTTGTCACGTATTCATAAGTCAAATATGAGAAATATTCTTTTGGTAACCTGGAATCTGCATCACAGCTTGTAACTGTTGTCTTGGACAAATCCCAACCAAGTTTCATGATCTCTTTGACTGCTTCACGACCAGCATGGGCCATATTTGATGATTTCCCAACGATTTCATCTTCTTTTAAAACATGATTTGTAACCCAAATATTACCAAAGATCTTGCCATATTTTTTTTGTAGCTGAACGGACTTTTCATACCCTTCTTCATCACGTGCTTCGGCACCAAGCACTAAATGAATCTGCTTGAGAGGAAAAGTCTGCTTTGCAATCTCCGATAAGGTATTATCTAATACCTGTAAGGGCTCTTTAGCATGAGGTATCATAATTACATGATTGATCTGGTGCCAATTGAAATTTAAATTGTCTTTTATTTCTGATAACTTTGATATTTCGGATCTGATGAAATTAACTGTCTTGAATTTCTCCCATCGAAATATCGCAACTTGCATAACCCAAGGTAGTTTGAAAACATCTTTGTAATGCGGATGCCTATATTTAATAGCCAAACTATCTCTAGTATCTTTGTAACTGAGTTTTTTTATGGTGTTTAAAGAATCCCTCAATGACTTAATCTCTTTTTCTATATCTGATAGACCTTCAACTTTTGCCTGCCAGTCAATCTGCTCTGCTTGCCGCAAAAAAATTGTCCCTAGTGCGAATTGAATAGTGAAAGCTATTGATCTATACAAAAAAAACACATTAAATAAAATGACAAAAATTGCCACAACTTGAGGTATAAAAAAACTTCCAACAACAGGAAAAAGTATCAATGACAATGTCACAATAGGTGGAATTTTTTCAAAAAATCTATCCGATCTTGTCTTTTCAAACTTGAGTTCAACCACTTTTATTAATTAATATCTAAATCTAATTTCGATAATACACTGTCTTTAGAAAATTGCAATGCATTGGTATAGTTAACCTTTCTAATATCATTTAAGTACTCCTTGTTTGTGATCAATAATTTAATTAATTCCATTTGTTTTTTTGCACTTAATTTTTTGTTCATAAAACCATTCACTCCATGGTGTATCAACCATTTTGAAGCATTACTTTCCTCTAAAAAACATACATTTTTTAGATACATAGCAGACAATAGTTCTCTTTCAGATAGTTCATTTGATAAATCAATAAATATCTTGCTATTTGCCAAAGCCTCAAAAAGTTTGGACTTTTCTAGATCGATAATCTTTTTGGAATTCGAATCAGCATGAATGTCTTGAAATAAAAGTACTTTTATATTTTTGATTTTGCCCAATTGCTCAAGAAGCGTCTCATTTATCGTATTTCGATTGTTGATTCGCAAAGTAATTGTTATGTAATTTTTGAGACTATACATCTCTTTCAGGGACGTCTTATCTATGGTCTTAAGTTCAGGTCTTAAGATCTCAGGATAATATTTATATTTAGATTTGCTTGCATATATACTATTGGTGAGTTTTCGATACACATAATGATTGTTAATAATCACCTCTTTGGATAACAGACGAAATATCCCTATTCTAGATTTGAAGTCTAGGTAGCTTTTGAATGCTAGAAATCTTGTTTTCTTAAGTGCTGATTTCTTGCTTGGATAAATCGTCACAAAAGCTTTCTTCAAAAAGACAAGCCTAATTAATATAAATACTATAATATTGAGCTTATCTGCCCAAACGATAACATCATAATGCCTAATCATGCTTAATAGAGAAAGAAAATCCTTCTGATTAGGACGTGAAGGCTTTTCATAATAATCAATTTCTAATTGATGCTTTAGATACTCTGCCGGGTATATTTTATCTAGCTTTTCTTGAATAATTAATGCTTTTCGTTTTGCTCTATTTCTTTGATCATATTTAATTCTATCACCAATAATATTTGCAGTTTTGCTCCATGAGAAATACTCAATTCGAGTTGTGCATCTAACTCTAAGTTTACTATCGATATCATCATTAGATAAAATTTCTTTCATTGCATTTGTAATCGAATCAATCGATTTGGCACTAACTGCTATACAAGCATTTTGAGCAATTTCTTTGAGTACAGGAGCATCTCCAACAATGATTGGAACTTTTGAAGCAATGGCCTCAACTAAAGCAGTACTATAGAATTTTCTGGTATGTACGTCAGCAAAAATTTTGGCATTTGAAACTACCACAGGTAGATGATTTATATCTATGTTTCCAGCAAAAACAACTTTTCGAAAGATTTTATAGTCCTCTACTAATTCCAAAATTTTTGCTGCTGCTTTATTCTGGGGTTGAGGTTTATTATCCCATCCAATCTTGAAATCAGGGCTTGCTATAACAAGTTTAACTTCAGGATACTTCTGATGAATATCACGAAACGCCTCCATAAATTTATCGACCGCATTGTATTCATCCAAATCACCACTAATATATATGTACGGTTTGGTTATCTGATAGATAGTCAATACTCTTCGGACATTTCTTTCGTCATTATCAATATTGTTATTCAAAAAATCAAAATTCAAACCCTGCTGAGTCACTATTATCCTTTCTTTCTCAATATTGTATTGATTTACCAAAATTAATTTTAAATATTCACTCCTGACTATTATTCCTTTAAAGTCAGTTAATTTCCCAAGTATTTTTCGAATTTTTCTTTTTTCATCCTTATACAAATATCTTGCAATCATTGGTTCGATAAATATGTAAGATGGAATTTTGTCTGCTAGTTTATTTTTGTGAGCGCCGAAAGAGATATATGCGTCAAATCTATTTTTCTCAATTGTTTTTGTTTTATTTCTGTGAAAGATTCCAGTTTTTGTTGAAACAATATTTTGAGTAAAAGGCGTTAGTCCCTTTGCATGGTACTTATAAAGGTCATTGTTCAATGAAAGTTGATAAGCAATGTTTTGCCTATATTTTTCAAATGAACCTTCAAGATTTGTAGAATAATCAACTATTAACTTCATATCGCCTTATTTTACAGTATTGATTGAAGTATGTCAGCTTCGAATCATAAATGCTATAATTTATTTCTTATTTTTTATGACTTCTTTATGAAACAACAAAGATCAATCATAGGTGGTATTTTTTTTCTTTTATTTCCCTTCATACTTATCTGTATCTGTATTATGTGTTTCATGGTATTCGCAGTTTCTTTTGCAACAACAGCAACTACAAATGAAATAATAGAAAAAGACATTCAATCGAGCAAGAACACTGAAAAAATTGCAGTAATAGATATCGAAGGAACAATAGCCTCCAGTCAAGATCCACTTGGAAGTGGTCAAAAAGATATGGTTGATCTAATAATTGCTAAACTTGAAAAGGCAAAAAATGACGAAGATGTAAAAGCCGTAATCATTAGGCTTAATACCCCAGGAGGGACAGTTTATGATAGTCATATTATTTCAGAAAAAGTGAAGGAAGTTAAAGCTGATAAGCCTGTCGTAGCGCTCATGGAGATGAGTTCCACATCTGGTGGATATTATGTCGCGTCATCTGCAAATAAAATCATTGCTTCAGAAACTACTTTGACCGGAAGTATTGGAGTGATTATCCAGGTAATTAGATATGATGGACTCTATGAAAAACTTGGCCTTGAAGTCATACAAATCACTAATACAAACTCTGATATGAAAACCCTAAAAGACATAGATCAAGTTGGTAGCAAAGACAGGATTATACTAGAAAAAGTACTTAATGATTACTATGAAAGCTTTATCCAAACAATCATTGATGGCCGAGGGATGCCAAGAGAGCAATTACTCAAAATAGCGGATGGAAGTATCTATAGTGGCACAGAAGCACTAAATCTGGGACTTGTCGATTCTCTTGGTGGCTTAAATGAAGCAATCAATGTGGCTGAAAAGGAAGCTGGCATAGAAGATGCCCATATAGTTCACTATGCTTCATATATAGATCCGTTTAGTAGTTTTAGGATGTTTGTATCTAAAGAGCTTAACCCACTTACAAAAGTAACCGAAAAAGTATACAGCGAGCCAGGTATATATATGTATTATCTTCCAGAATAAAAATTGAAGATAACCTCACTAGAGCGTGCCAAAACTTCAAATAGAGTCAATGTTTTTGTTGATGGAAAGTATTCCTTTTCTATCGAGGAACCGACTTTGCTCAAGTACCATTTATATAGTGATAAAGAAATTGATACTCAAGAAATTGAACAAATCCAGAAATACGATATCTATCAATATGCTCTTTCTCAAAGCCTGAAATATATAAACATTCGAAGAAGAAGTGAGCATGAAATTCGAGAATTCTTGCAAAGGAAATTAACAAATAGATACAAATCAAATATCTTTGACACTTCTATAAGCAAGGTAATAGGCAAGCTTAATACAATTGGACTATTAGATGACAATGAATTTGCCAAATGGATTATTGAGTCAATGATTGCCAAAGGAAACAAAAGCCAAAAAGAAATCGAGCAAAAATTAATTAAATTTGGTATACTCAAAGAAACTTATTCGCCTATTCTTAATAACTTGTTTAATAATGATACCGAAAAGGCTCTTATTAGCAATATTATTGAAAAGAAAATGCGGACAAGCAAAATCAAAAATCTATCTAAAAAAGAGCGCAAGATTAAATTAATCAATTATTTAGCTCGCAAAGGCTTCAAAATTGATAGCATTTTTGAGGTATTAAAAAGCATAAATTATTAATTTTTTGTTATGGGATCATTAGCAGAAAGAATAAAAAAAGCTAGAGAGGAAGCCAAACTATCTCAACTGCAAGTTGGAGTTTCTTTAGGTGTATCCGATAAGACTATTTCAGGATACGAATCAGGCAGAATTAGTCCCCCAATCGATAAATTACAAAAACTTGCTGAACTACTAAAAAAACCAATTGGCTATTTTGTTGGTGCCGATGCAAGAGAATACAAGGTTGCAGCAAGACTTAGAGCCGTAGAAATAATGCTCAGAGACATAAGACGTGAACTTAGAGAGATAAAGGCACTGGCACAAACTACTAATTTAGATATTTAATTGTATATATAGTCTTTATTACTGGCATTTACGGACGAAATATTGTACAATTCTACACGTTTGATATTAATAAATACTTATGAACACAAAAACTTTAGAGAAAATTGAAAACAAGCAGATCAAAACCGACTTCCCTCAATTTGAAGTTGGAGATACGATTGCTGTACATAATCTAATTCGGGAAGGAGAAAAATCCAGAATACAGGTTTTTAAGGGTATTGTTCTTGCCAAAAAGAAAAGTGGGCTACGTGAGACATTTACAGTCAGAAAAATAAGTTCTGGTATTGGAGTAGAAAAGATATTTCCTCTACATTCTCCAAACATCAAAAAAATTGAATTTATCAGAAAAGGGAAGGTTAGAAGATCTAAAATTTATTTCATGAGACAAAGAATTGGAAAAAGAGCTACAAAAATTGCTGAAGGTGTAATTTCCAAAGGTATGAAACTTCAACACGAATCAGTCAAAAAAGCATCATAAATCTCAATCAGAAATACCTGTTATAATTAATAATTATTCAGGTATTTTTTTATGTCCAAAACATTTCTTGATACAACTGCCGATTCAAAATATTTAGAAAAGTATGATTATGTCATTGGGATTGATGAGGCCGGAAGAGGTCCTTGGGCTGGTTCAGTTGCTGTTGCAGCTTACGCATTATCTTCAAATATTGCTCCAATTAATGGTGTTCATGACTCAAAGAAACTAACGCAAAGAGAACGAGAGAATATATATAATTTGCTACAAGAAGACGATAACTACAAAATCAAACTTGGCTCAAGTAGTACAATTGATGCAATAGGCATAGCTGGAACTATTGAGAAACTAATTCAAGAAATAATATCTGAAATAAATCACCAATATAAAGGTAATAAATTGTTTTTAATTGATGGCGTGTTTAAGCAAAAATTTGAATGTAATTATCTCTTAATCAAAAAAGGAGATCAAACATTTTATAGCATTGCTACAGCATCAATTTTGGCCAAAGTAACTAGGGACAAAGAAATGTTAGATTACTCAAAGTTTTATCCTGAATATGACTTCGATAAACACAAAGGATATGGAACGAAGTTACATTATGAAAATCTCTTAAAATATGGTCCATGTGATATTCACAGAAAAAGTTTCAGACCAATAAGTGAACTCGTTTAAGGCTTCCTAAATTTCTTCTCCAATTTGTCTTTTCTGTTTGTTCTTAAAGCTCCTTCTAGACCAATATTATCAAGCATATGCACTCCAAATTGTCCACTCTTTTCTAACAATATCAAGGCAAATCCTTGTCCTAGTTGTAACCTGAATGCGATAAGACCAGTAGTTATTGCAAGTGCTGCAAGTAAGTATGGCATACTGTCATTTATACCAGTTGCAGGTAATCTTCCATCACCAAAACATCCTGTTGGGGTGACTAAGTTGTATCTATTTTGATTCTCACCAAAAACAACAGTTGCTACATTTGGTACTCCTTCTCGATAAGTATTTAATGAGCCGGCAGGAATATTTACAGTATAAGAGAATGTCGCAGTTTCTCCGTCTTGATAAGTTCTTTGTTGTTCAGTCCCAGTCCAAGTGATTGTGTTACCGGATAATTGTCCAGTAATACCTCTCGAGGAAGTAATATTACTTACCCAGCTTGATTGGATATTTGCGTCTAACTGATCTTCAACGTATGTCAAAATCCCTTGACCTGGTCCAAGATTTCTAACACTAACAGTATAAGTCAACTGCGCGCCTGTCGAGGTGGAACATACAGATGCACCTTCTTTAATAATCAAGAAATTTGCGTCAGGTACTACAGTATTATCATATGTAAAATTCAAAATACATGCTGAAAGAGCTACCCAAGTACTACCTCCATCAAGGCTTACCTCTATTTCATAATTCCCATTTGAGAGAGAGCTATTATCTACATTCGTTGCTACCCATACAAAATGAAATTCAACCAACGACGGATTTGATGGATCAAATGAATTTGCTGTATTCGATATTGGTCTAACTATTGCTGCGGTAGGGCTGTTATATCCATCACGCCCAACAGCAGTATCATTTGATGTTGAAGATACCCTAAGTCTAACACTGCTACCAGTTGGAGGAGATTGAGTACCTCTATTGATAACTAGTCTAAATATCCTAGACTCTGCTGGCCCAATATTGTTTGTATCACCCTCAACAACCTGACATACCATATCCTGTGGAGGAGTTGTACACTGACAAGTACTGCTACATACTTGGCTATTTGGACAAGCAATACCTGTTTCGCATGTCTCTCCGCCATTAAGAACCCCATCACCACAATATGTACAATCATTTCTACACGTTGCTGATATTGGTGTGCCTCCAGGACACGCTATTGATCCTGATGATGTAGTTTCACAATATTCTCCACTTGCACAAATTCCATCTCCACAAGCATCTTGCGGAACTACTGGATTGCAATACTGGCTCATCAAAGTATCATAATCAGGAATTGTTGTTTTGAAATAATCTGTGCTACCAATGACGTTCCCACAAACCCCTGCTCCCACTCTAGATATTCCAATATCAGGCTGACATCTAAATTGACATGCTTGTGCTGTCGGATTATTGAATAGATAACATGACAATCTCGTGCCATGAGCATCAGTCCCTGAGCAAAGTGTATTGCTATTTGATGGGCCACAAAGTTGTCCACAAGTGCCTCCTGTACAGGCACAATACTCATTATTTGCTGCCTTTGAGCAACCAGGATTGACACAATTTCCCTGTACACATGACAACTGAGTTCCCCACATATTTGTACCGCATTGACTACTTTCTGTACACGATCCCCAACACTGAGTCTTTGTCGGTGTTGTAGGTGGCGTAGTCGGTGGTGTTGTAGGTGGCGTAGTACCAGAGCATGCATTATCATAACATGATAATTTCGCATACGCCATACACCAATTACCATCCGGCAAATCTACTCCTATATCAAATTGATAGCATCCGCATTCTGGTGATGCAGTACGTGATATTGTACCTGTTGGTGGAGTAGGCTCTCTATTCCACTGCAAAGTACCATTTACTTCATTACAATATCCTGGATTATTTGTCTTGGTCATACTGGGGCAATGATGCAGAGCTACCACATGGCTTGTAACAGCTCCTGTACCGGTACAGTTTGCTGTCCAGCTCCTTGGTGATGGATTATTAACACTACATGACCAGCTACATGATGGCAATGGGTCTGCCGCACTACTATCTTCTGGGGCCTGATCTTCTTGGGTTATCTTGTATCCAACATATACAGCCACCCCTGCTAAGACAATTGTGAGCAGAAATAGTGTATAAACTGTAAATTTTCTAATATTCCCCTTCATGTATTTATAATTCAATATTGACTTTAAAATCAGTATGAGTAAATTTTTGAGAGAAGTCAAGAGCTAGGCGTTGAGTGTTGAGTGGTGAGTTATGAGTATTGAGTTATGAGCTTTGAGTGTTGAGTAATGAGTTATGAGTAGTGAGTATTGCCAGCCAGAAGCCGGTCCAACTATTGCAAAAGTTTCGAATACTATCAGTTTAATTTTTTCGGCCTTCTAGAGTTAGGAAATACTCAAGGCTCAAAGCTCTTAACTCATAACTATATTCTGAATGCTGTATGCTGATCCTACAAATTTGACAATACACTCTGAGTATTAAGTAGAAAATAAACTGCTAAGACTCCCAGTAATACTATAGAAAGTAATTGCAAAAATCTTAGACTATATCTAACCTTAATGTTCTTTAATTTCTGCAAATCAAAGACTCCTTCTTCGATTTTGATCTTTTTGTCTTCACCATAGGCCCCTAATGACAAGCCAATGAGAACAAAATAGGTAATTAATAGTTCAGCGCCTATGGGTGATACAAACATCAACAAAGTTAGAAAAATAATAATCCCAATAACTACATATCCAAATAAATCAGTTTTCTTGGAAGATTGGAAATATTTTTTTGCAACGAATGAAAAAAATGCTGATACAAAAAGCACAAAAATACTAAGTCCAACAACACCATAAGTAGAAAATAGATTTCCTACAAAGCTTTGGTAGCTCATCTGGTGGATACTACCCAATAGTACCTCTTGAATACTTGACGTAGCCTCAATTGAATCAAATATCGAATTGACCCCTTCCTTGATGGGAAGTAAGCTAACCTTGCCGGATATACCTGCTATCAGCAACCCCAACCAATAAGAAACAATTGCAACCAAGGTAGCAACAAAAGGCAAGATTGCCTTGACTTTCGCTACTCTTAATTGGCCCCTTTTCAAAAATGCAAATACATCTTTTGTCGCTTTTAATTGTGTGACACCAAATTTTTTAAAGAAATAGCCAAATCCCAACAAAACAGAAGAAACCAGCATGAATAAGAACAATACCCATCCATCAAGATTGATAAATCCTATTGTCAATAATACTAATATATTAACTAATGCTGCATAATTTATATATCTATTAGACGAATTATTTACTAATGGAAGTAATAATACTGCGCCAAATAACATGATCAGATAAACCCTATCTGGCAAAGTATTTCCCAAAATCGCCTGAATCAGAACAAACAATTCAAATGCTAAAATAAAAATAACAGTCAAAACTACATTACGATTTTTGATTCTTGTTGTAATATCGACAAGATAAGCAAAGAGCAATAAGAAAAGAACCCCCAAAATTGTCATGAACCAGGTGCTTTCAGAAGGAAGCATCCCGTCAGTTCTTGTTAGATCAAACAACTGCTTTGTAAGCAAAGTAGAAATCAGTGCTATAGAAAGAAGCAAACTAAATAGATCCAGAACAGATTCTGGGAAATATTTAATTCCACCTATCAACATCTTCATAACTTGAATAGCAAGCAAAAATATCGTCGTTGTAGAAAGCAGATACAAGAAATTGACAGAATCAAATTGACTAATTACAAGGGCTCTAGCAAAAAGGATAAAAAAAGTTATCAGAACCAATGAACTTAAACTATTTAGAAATTTAATCGGGAAATGTTGTTTCTCAAATTTTTGGATATTAAAATCAATCGACTTTGTGGCAGATAGTTTTAATTTTATTTTTGCCATAAAAAATTTAATGAAGAAATAAAATGACTATACTACTCTAAATTACCTTATATACTTTTCTTGTGTCAAGTGCCACATGAGATAATCTTAGCTGTGAAATTATCTATATCTCTTGTATAATTGAAAAAATTAATAATAAGCTCATGAATATAATTAATGGCGAAAAAATTGCAGAAAGCATAAAAATCAAACTAAAAAACTTAATAGAAATAAATAAAGTCACACCGAAACTCGCTATTATCTATACTGGATATAATGTGAGCAGCGAATTATATATCGAAAAAAAAATTCTCTGGGCCAAAGAACTTGGGATCGAAACACAATTTATTCATTTGCCACAAACCAATGACGATGAGGTACTGAAAATAATTCACAACCTAAATAAAGATAAATCGATTGATGGCTATATCTTGCAATTTCCTCTGCAGAAAGGACTAAATTCCAAAAAGATTCTTTTCGAGATTGATCCCGACAAAGATGTTGATGGCCTAAGTCCAATTTCTCTTGGAAATCTATATCATGAGAATCCTTGCTTTGTATCAGCTACTGCGCTTGCTGTAATTGAATGCCTGAAAAATGCCAGTATTTATGATGATCAGAAATACTCTATCAATGAATTAAATAAAGACGATGACGAATTATTGACCAGATACCTTCTTGGCAAAAAAGTTCTCATCATCAATCATTCATTATTGGTAGGCAAACCTTTGGCCGCGATATTATTGAAATACAACACAACACTTACTATTGCACATAAGTATACCGACAAATCTGATTTATCAAAATTTGTCAAAAATTGTGACATCCTTATTACTGCTACAGGTAGACCAGGTATAATTAAGGCAGAAGATATACAAGATGGACAGGTATTAATTGACGTAGGAATCAATAAAAGTGCACAAGGCGTCCATGGAGACATTGATTTTAGTGACATGAAAAACAAGAACGTACTTGTGACGCCTGTTCCAGGAGGTGTTGGCCCAATAACCGTAGCCAAACTTCTTGAAAACACTTACAAAGCAAGTATCAAATAATTACATGATTTAATACTCACTAAATTACATGAGAGTAAAAAAAACTAGAATAATTCATTTAATTGCAGATTCCGGGCTAACTGGAGCTCCAATACAACTTTTCAATCTATTACAAAATATTGATAGAAAGAAGTATGAATTATTAGTTGTATGTCCTCAAGGACAACTTCAACAAAAATTGGATACTATCAATGTCGAATACAAAACATTCGAATTCAATCGGAGTTTGTTTGCCTCAAGGAAATTACACAAAATAATCAAGCCATATATTGCAGATCAGACCATTATCCACTGCCAAGGAGTTAAGGCTGGATATTTTGGACGAGGTATTAACAAAAGATTGAAACTGCCCTTGATATACACTGAACACAATTGGACAAAAGACTATACTTTGCCACAAAACTGGAGAAGAATTTATCAACTCAAGAAACTCGCGCATCTTGATAAATACACAACACATACCGTGGCAGTCTCAGAAGCTGTCCGTGATTTTTTGGTGAGCCAAAAAATCACTCCAAGGGACAAAGTGAGCGTAATATATAATGGTGTTGATTTTAAGAAAATCACCAAAAGAGAGGATGAAGACACTATCGTAATTGGGACTATCGGGTCATTTCATAAGAGAAAAGGATTTGTATATCTACTTGAGGCATTTGCTGAACTAAAAAAACACGAAAAAAAGAAATTATTATTAAAAATTATTGGTAAAGGTCCTCTTTCAAACTTCCTCAAACAACATAGCGTTGATTTGGGAATCAATTTCGATATTTCTTGGCAAGAAGATGTAGAAGATCTCACAGATTTTTGGGAAGGCATAAATCTATACGTCCAACCTTCGCTTGATGAATCATTTGGAATGGCAGTAGCAGAAGCCATGGGGTACAAAATCCCTGTCGTAGCTACAACTGCAGGTGCCTTGAGCGAAGTAGTTGAAGATGGTGGGTTGCTTGTTGAACCAGCTAACTATTCAGAACTTGCCGATGCCATACACAATGTGATTCACAACAAATTGATTAGAGAAGAAAACGTCGAACTGGCATACAAAAGAGTTAGAGAAAATTACACCATAAAAAGAATGGTAGAAAATTACGAAACACTCTATAGCAAAATAATTTCTACAGATTAAATATCTAGTGGAAATCTAGCACAAAGTGATTTCACCTCTTGTGATAATTTCAGGATTCCTTGATCGCTAGCGATTTTTTCTTCGAAATCATCAAAAGATAGTTCTTTATATTTTTGAGAAATACTTACTACTTGATCAATAATTGAAGCTATCTGTCTCATTTCCTCTTGCCCCATACCTCTTGTGGTGATCGTAGGAGTCCCAAGCCTAAGAGCTGATGGATCTGCAGGACTTCTGGTTTCTTGAGGCATTGTATTCATATTTGCAACAATACTTGCATAATCTAAAGCTCTTGCTACTTTCTTGCCAAATACACCTTTATTGGTCAAATTGATCAATATCAAATGTTTGTCCGTACCACCTGTCACAAGGTCAAATCCCAAATCCTGTAAAGCGCTTGCAAGAACTTTGGCATTTTCTACAACCTTTCTAGCGTACTCTTTAAATTCTGGTTGCAATGCCTCATGTAAGCCAACTGCGATGCCAGCGATATTGTGGTTATGTGGTCCTCCTTGAAGTCCAGGAAGTACTGCTTTATTGATTTTTTTGATCAATTTGGCATCTGCCATAATCATAGATCCTCTACTACACCTTAAGGTTTTGTGTGTTGTCAACGTTACGATATCTGCAATGCCTACTGGAGAATTTAATACCCCAGCGCCAATCAATCCTGCTTCATGAGCGATATCTGCCATATACAGACAACCGACTTTTTGAGTTATTTGCTTGATCCTTTTGTAATCAAAATCTCTTGGATATGCTGTACCACCAGTGATAAACAATTTAGGTTTGTGTTTGATCACTTCTTCTTCTATCTTGTCCCAATCAAAAAGATTAGATTTTGGTTCAGTTTTGTATTGAATTGTATTAAAGATTTTGGAAGTTATATGTACTTTTCTTTTTCCTCCTTCATATATGACACCATCGTTTGTAGTATTATTGTCTGGATCATACGACCAGCCATGTGATAAGTGTCCTCCATCAGGAAGATACATACCCATCATTGTATCTCCGATGTTTAATACTGCAAGATATACAGCTAAGTTTGCATTGCTTCCAGATAGTGCCTGTACATTTACATCCCAGTTTTTGGGTAATTTAAAAAACTCCTTTGCCCTAGAGATTGCAAGCGCTTCTATTTGATCAATAAATTGATTTCCTTCATAGTATCTCTTTCCAATATTTCCTTCAGAATATTTATTAATTAGTACAGATCCTACTGCTTCCCTGACTGCCTTGCTGACGAAATTTTCTGAAGGGATCATAGATAACTTATTTTGTTGTCTTGCTTCCTCTTGCTTAATTAGTTTTGATATTTCAATATCAGTTTTTGCCAAATTATTATTCATACTTATTTAATAAAAACTAATTAATTATTCCTCACAATTAAATATTACGAAACTTTCCTCTTGTGTGTTTACCGGACAGGTTGCATTTTGCCTTCTAGTAAGCCACTGGGATTTTTCATCGGGCAATCTGGATTTGTGATCTAATATACTATGTGGCTTATAATCATTTGACGTCACAAACCACAATCCAATCAGAACGAGATATATAACAAAATTGACAGCATAAATCTTTAGGAAGCTCCCCCAAAGACTTGCATTCTTTTTATTCAAATTTATGTTCTCGGCCATGTCAATCATTGGAAATATCCACAACCCCAAACCCACTCCAAAAAATGCTCCTGTGAGCATCCTAGAAAGATTGGTGCTTGCATAGAAAACATCTTTGTCTGTTGAAAAGCCAAGCATGGTAGCAATCAACTGTATGCCACCATCAAGTGCTATAGGAATTACAAAAATTAATACTTCATACCACTTAATTGCACGGATACTTCTAAATTTGACAAATAATCCTGCAGTCAATAATCCTATCCAAATGAAGGTATCTCTAGTACACCAAGCAAATTGATAATCAAATAGATGCAGACTCCTATAATGGATCTGATGGCAAAAAAATGAATAAACAATATATATGTATTTCGCTACTTCCTCTAGCCCTAATGCCATAAATATCGGTGCTAGAATCGAGAAAATTACTAGAAAGAAAACAACGGTCAAAAAAGCATTATATAAAGTGAAATATTTTTTCATTTGCTAAAGGTTAATTAAAATCAGGACTTGAAGACTTGGACATTTTAACATCTTTTAGTTTTAATTGAATTTTTTTTGAGTTTTTCCATTCATTGATCTCAAGATTGCCTGCGACATCTACGATATTGCCAATGTCAAGGTCTTTAAACAAATCAGCTTTGTTAAATATGATTGCCTCTATTTCATGTCCCCAATTATCTTGTAATAGGAATTTTAGATGCTGCAATTCTCTGCCCAATCTATTAATTGCCAGGATTTTCAGCCTATCAATGGCAAAGACCGGCTGGAAATTGTCAATTCCAAACGGCTCGAACTTCTCTAACCATCCTAGTAATTTCAAATCAATCTGAGAGAGAGTCAAAGTCATATCGATAAGTAACGTTTTCTGTATATCACTTTCAGAAATACTTTTTAGTGCTTCAATTTCTAAGTTAGCCTTCAAATTCTCAATATTAGATTTCTGTAGAGCAAAACCCGCAGCCTGCGCATGCCCGCCAAATCTAAGTAGAAACTGACTTTGCTTTTCTAAAGCTTGAGTGATGTTAAATGACCTAATACTTCTAGCAGATGCAACAACCTGCTCATCGATAATAGTAGCGCAAATTGCCGGCCTATTGTATTTCTCTGTAAGTCTACCTGCAACAAGTCCTATCACTCCTTCGCTCCAATTCTGGGCATAGACAAATAATAACTTTCTTTGATCTGTGACTTCCCCTAACAAACTTTCTGCTTCAAGTTGCATATTTATGGTAGTTTCTTGTCTGGATTGATTCAAAGCTTCAAGCTTCTGGGCAAAAATTCGTGCATTGGCTCTATTTTCTGTTGCAAATAATTTCACCGCCTCAAGCGCATTATCAAGTCTTCCTGCAGCATTAATTCTTGGACCAATAATAAAACCAACATCGAAAGTAGTTATTTTTTTATTTGCAATATTACAATTTTCTAGTAATACCTTTAATCCAGTATTCGATGTGTTAGCTATTCTCTCAAGTCCATATTTAACAATAATACGATTTTCGCCAGTAAGCGGCATCACATCACAAACCGTCCCCACGCATGCCAGGTCCAAATAACTATTTACATCAAAGCCAATATGAAGTTTTTCATTTAAAGCACAAACTAATTTCCATGCCACAACAGCACCACAGATATTTGTTACTGGATATTTAGATCCTTTCCTTCCCGGATGCACAACAATATGATTAAATTTTTGATCTTCTGGCAAAGTATGATGGTCAGTTACAATAAAATCGATGTTAGGGAATTTGGCTATCAAACCAGAATCCTTGACTCCACAATCTACGGTGATAATTAATTTTGCACCATTTTTTTCAAGCTCATTTATTGCAAGTTTATTTAAACCATACCCTTCTTCAAATCTAGATGGGATATAAGGGATTACATCAAGCCCTAAACGTCTGTACAGAAAATCCCACAATATTGAAGTAGCTGTCACGCCATCTGCATCATAGTCTCCATAAATTACAACTTTTTCTTTGTTCTCAATTGCCAGCCTAATTCTTTCAATAGCTTTGTCAATATCTGGTAATAAAAATGGATCGTTTAGATCGTCAAATTCAGGGTCAAGAAATTTTTCAATTTCCTGTTTTTTCGTCATCCCTCTTAATCCCAGAAGTTTTGAAATTATTTCAGGATAATTCTTATTTAACTTAATATTTTTTTCTAACTCACAAAGAACCCAATCCATATTAACAATAATTAAATATTAAGAAGTTTATCACGAATAGATGAGAAATTTCTGAAAAGAAATATTTTCTACGCCCTAATTTTCTTGATCTGGAGATAAACTAGAAAGCCAATAATTAAGATGCCAAAAATGACAACAAGGTACATCAAAGCTCTGGTTATCTGATATGTTAATTTTGCTTCTTTATACTCTTCTGTAAGCGGTATGATTTCTTTATTTTGATTAAATTCTATTGTGATTTTGTCTGTCGCGACATAATTAACATCTGCTTTGATAACTGTGACAACAACCTTAAGTTCTCTAATTCCGGATGTAACAGGTACTAGTCTTTTTTGGACTCTAGCAACCTCGCCTACCTTCACAGTAGTCCTGGATAAAGAGCTCTCAAGTTCTTCAGCAAATTTGATACCATTACCTAGATACCATTCAATTATAACCCTATCTGAATCAATTATTGATGTGATATCCGCTCTAGCAAAAAACTCCTTCGTGCCAGGGTCTTGAGTATCAAGAGATAATTCAACATTGACATTGGTACTTTCTACATTTACTGCCTCATTTGAAATAGGCAAAGTATCCCCTGACTGAGCAAATACGCTAACAAATGAACTGGAGAGAATAACAATAAGAAACGTGACAAATAATTTCTTCATTTTTTTATAATTTTATAAAACTATTCATAACGCAAAGCATTTAGGGCAGATATCTTTGTCGCCCTAAATGATGGATAAAATCCAGTTAATATACCAATAATTATCGACAAAACTGCAATAAAAACAGTCAAAGAAAAAGGTATCACACTTACTTCAATATAATCAATGCCATTTGATAAAGAAGCCAGTGATACAATCACTGAAGAAATTTTGCCAAAAATGAATCCAACCAATATACCTACAAAGCCACCAAGCATACTCATAGCAAGAGACTCTGCCATAAATAGATCAAATATCTCCTCTGACTTCATCCCCATAGATTTCATCAATCCAACTTCCCTAGTTCTTTCAAGAAGAGAAACCGTAAGAGTATTAAACATCCCCAGAGATGCAATTGCAAAAGCGAATAAACCAATCAGTAGCAGTATCTGTCTAATTGATACAAACAGACCTTGAATTCGAGTTGTTATATCCAACAAAGAGTTCGTTTTATAGCCCATGCTATTTATCTGCGAGCGTACCTGTTGTACTTCATTGATAGATGCAATGGACAAATGTACAACAGAATAGTTAATGACACCCATTTTTTTATAATCATCTATATTGATATATATCAATGAATTATCATCATCTTCTACTACACCAGTGATAGAATATACAATCTTATCTGTAATGATATTTTCCGAGTTTTCGGTCAATTTCGAAGGTATATTTAGTACAAGAGAAACTTCTTGAGACAATATAGAATCTTCACTTTTGTTGAGAGTCTTAAGCAATGCCGTGGTAACCACCGCTTCTCCTTTGCCGATGAGCGATATAGTGCTATCCATCCCAATCGAAACATCTTCAAATTCAGTTGTAGCGTCTTCTTGAGCACGTAGCTCTAATTTAGTCTCCTGCATAGATCTTCCTTGTATAATTTTGTTATCGAGTACCTCGAGATATTCTGGCCTAGTGCCAACAGTCACAATTTCAAGATTTGCCCCTTCATACTCAAGCGATGCTACTGCATTGACAACCGGATAAGCATCTTCTACATATATATTTTTTTTGAATTCATTTAGTTTCGCATCATCTAAAAACAAACCAACACTCTCTGCAGGCATGACATCAAGTTGTCTTCTCTCTTCAAGCCCTGCTACGCTTGATACTACCAATCGCTCTATTCCGTATCCAATCGATAACAAGAAAATAATAAATCCTATAGCCAGTGCTATCCCACCAACAGTTACAGATGTTCGAATTTCTCTTGATCTTAAGTTTCTGACTGACAAATCTATAAGGTCAACCTCGCTAAGTTTATCATAGTTATTTGTATTAACAGGTTTGTTGAGTAATTTATTAATTGTCGAATTAATTTTTAGGATAATTTTTTTGTCGATCTTATATCCGATTTTTCCAATTACCTTATCACCAAAGTACATAAAAAGACCTGCCATCACTCTTATCGATCTCGTAATTGCTCTAAAGAAATTGTATACCAGACTATTTCCGGATAATTCCTCATATTTGCTGTCTTGATAGTGGTCAGGTGTACTTGAAAGATCTGAATTCATACTAGCATCCTCAATAGGATAATCTTTCATCGCGAGTTCGTTTACTTCCTTCTTCGACATGTCTTTATCGATTTTGATATCATCAACCAATCTGCCATCAAAAATCCTTAGGACTCTTTGTGCGTATTGCAAATACTGAATCTCATGTGTGACCATGATTATCGTCTTTCCCTCTTTATGAAAAGAGGTCAAAATATCCATCACAGCCTGCCCGGATTGATGATCAAGATTTCCTGTAGGTTCATCAGCAATGATTATATCTGGGTCTGAGATGATAGCTCTAGCTAGACCTACTTTTTGTTGTTGGCCTGCAGAAAGTTCAGATGGGAAATACACTGCTTTATTGGATATCCCGATTTGTGCTAAAGTCTTCCAGGCAACCCTCAATGCTTTTTGCTTAGGGACTCCACATAGCTGGAGTGGCAAGGCAACGTTTTCTAATACATTAAGGGATCTAACCCAATTGGACTGTTGATAAATCATTCCAATTTTTTGCTTACGAATCTCAGTCCTTTTATCGACATCAAGTTTATAAATATCTGCGCCATCTATATAGACGCTTCCCGAAGTGGGATTTTCTAACCCAATTAATGTATTTAGAAGTGTCGATTTACCGCTACCAGAGGGACCAAAAATAATGATGAATTCACCCTTTTTGATACTCAACCGTATATCTTTCAGGACATCAATACGCTGTGATTTCGTCCAAAAAGATTTGTATAGGTTCCTAACCCGCAAATTGTAATTTTGATTTCGAATTATCAACTAAAGAAATGTAAACACATCAGTTAATGTGGTAATTAAAATATCAACAATACTTCCCTTTGATTTTGGTGTGACAGCTAATTGATCTTTGCTTGTAGCAACATTACCTGCTTCATCAATTGATTTTGCTCTTAATTGATATGCAGTAGACAGTTCCAAATCATTAATAACTACAATGTGCTTGAATGAAAGTATATCATTTAGAAGAGTACTGTACTTAAATCCACCAGATGCGACTTCACCATATTCAACTTGTGATTTCGCCAATTCGTCAGTTTCCCAATACATAATTATCTGTCCTCTTGGACTTTTATTCAATTCCTGGAAGTTTTCGATATTTTCCTCGATTACGATATTGCTGATTTCAGGAGGTCTATTGTCTGTTGCAGTCGTGAACCTTATATCCTCAGACATCGTCCTGTTATTGAATCTATCATTTCCTTGAATTGTCAAAATATAGTCAGTATCAGGTACTAGCCCTCTTATCATCATCTCGTGTTCTCCCTGGATCATCTCCAGATTTACATTATCGCGTATTTTGGTCTGATCTGATACAGGATAGAAAGAGACTATACTTGTCACATGTGTATTAGTAAACCAATTGAGCACAATTGTAGGATCTAAAGCCCCTTTCAGTTCTTGTACAGTTATATTGGAGATCTTGGGGAAAGGCAAAGTCTCAAAAGAAAGAACAGTGCCATTGTACTCTTGACCTTCTATATCGACTGGATTGATTTTGTAATAATATCTTGAGCCATCTTCGAGATTTCTAAGTGGTACCGAATATGCGCTTTCTGAATACGAAGTAGATAATTCTTCAAAACCCCCAAAACCTTCTGATCTGCCATAATAAATTTTTGCCATTGTGCTATCTTTGATCTTGAAACGAATAATTGCAGAAGATGTATCTACATAGGTTACATTTACTTCATTGACTACCGGTGCAGGATCAGTTTTAAATACTTTCTCTTCTGATACTCCTGTATTGCCATCTTCATCTGTCCATTTGGCTCTATAAAAGTACGTTGTATCAGGGCTTAAACCCTCAAGAGTGAGGGAATGAGCCTTGATTGGATCAGATTGATAGGCTTCTGTCTTAAAATAAGCACCTGATTTAAGCCCGTATTGTATCTTTGTATCGGACAATCTGTCAGTATACCAAGTTATAACTGCCCTTGTTGTAGTAATCTTCTCTATGCTTGGTCCTGAGACTAAAGCAGGAGGTTCGGTATATTTCCCGTCAGGATACTTATTGTCCGTAGATGAAACTGCGCCACAGTTATTGGCACTATCACAAGCTTGGACACAATAATAATAGGTTCTTTGCTCAAGCCCAGTATCAATATACGCGAGTCCCGTAGTTGTCCCGATCTCTTCAAAATCATCAATTTTGTTGCTACAGGAAGCATTTTCTTTCGTGGATCTAAAAATTTTATATTTCTCAACACCTGCCCCTAAATCTTGAGGCTCATCCCAGGATATAGCTAATCGCCAATTCGAATTTGCTTTAATCGATATATCTGCAATATCAAAATCAGTAGGAATGCCCGGAGCCGATCCATTGTACGTATAGTTCACACTTATGTATGTTTCATAATTTATATTATATGCTTCATCCCTGGCTACCAGATACAAAATATTTGTACCGGGTTGTACGGCATACGGTCCTGCACTCAGACTTAACTGTCCTGGGGCTGTATAGTTACAACTTGATGCACTAGGCAAAACCTCTATAGTATAACAATATTGAATCTGTGATTCATTCCCGACATAAGTATCCGGTGGCAACCAGCTAAAGCTATACGAATTGGTAATATTGTTTGTAGGGTTGACAGTCAAAGAACGCGGAGAGCTTGGAGCGTCAGTATTGAGCTTCAGAACTCCTGTAGTATAAGTACTTGCGACATTTCCTGCCTTGTCTATTGAACGTATATAGATAATATTGGATCCTTGGACAAGTAATGGTTGATCATAAACCGGGTGCAGAGTATAACTACCTGTAGGAGCAAGCACATCTTCCATATTTACTTCATCTCCATTTGGGGGCAAATGCAGACTTCCATACCATGGATTGCCATCACCAATTCTATATTGGATCCCCAACAACCCTGACAAATTGTCTTTTGGCATATCGGGACCTGAAGTAGGCCAGGTGAAGGTGACTTCTCTATTTGAGACAAAGCTTGCAGGAAGTGAGATATACTTTGGATTTATCGGCTCATCCCCATCATATCTATAAGTGAAATAATGGTAGGTATCAAGATTTCCTGTATAGATATTTCCGTTATTATCGAATGCCTGAATCCTCAGGTAATATGTCTGTCCTGAGGTTAAACCACTTGGAGTATAATTTGGGACGGTTACTACAGTCCCTAACTGACTTGGTATAGCATTTGGATCTGTCCCAAAATAAACATAATACCCTCCGATACCTGAGGAATAGCCTGAATCCCCAGTAGGATCTAATGACTCATCCCACGAAAAATATGGACTTTGAGAATTGTACCACTTTTCTTCATCTTCCCCCTCTGCTGAGACAAGCTCTACCATAAGCTGATTGTCTCTATAACCAGTGACAGATTGAGGATTATTTGGGGGTACGACATCTACTACACTAACTTGCGAATTATTAAAATCGATCCAGCCCAAATCACTTGACCATGCATATCCAACAAACGTACCGGTACTTAGACTAATCTGCGTATTTGCAAAGAAATCATCTCCTGAGAAATCAATAAATCCGCCAGTATTGATGGCATAAGCTCTGCCTGTAACCTCTCCTGTCTCATAATCTACAGTCACTGGTCCACCATGTTCTGCATCTCCAAAATCGAGCCACCCTAAATCATCGGACCATGCATATCCACTAAATACTCTGATATTGTCATTATCATCATCCGGGTCACTTAATGCAATATTCGAATTATAAGGAGATTCTCCAAAGTTGATATACCCTCCTGTATTTAGTACTTCTGCCTGACCTGTTATAGCATTCTGACCTGCTCCTCTTACTGATGTGGCGAATAATACCCCAACCGATAGAATTAATAGGACAGCAAATCCCGCTACAACATACTTATAATTTTTTCTTATTAGATATAAATAACTTTTGCCCATATAATACTCTACAAAATTTATAATGATATATCAAGCTTAGTATAAATGTTTTGTTCCAATAAAATCTATCAGGCTTATATAAATTGCCGCAAAAATAAAAGGCTCACTCACAATGCACTCAAGTTTGAGATAAACTTCGGAGAAGAATTGCAAATTCTACAAAAAGAACTTCAAAATCATACATATAGACCAGGCAGATCAGTATGTTTTGTAGTCACATACCCAAAACCCAGAGAAATATTTGCTGCTGATTTCCGGGATAGAATTGTCCATCATTTACTCATATCCATCCTTGAACGCTACTTTGACAAGAGATTTATCTACTCATCATTTGCCTGTAGAAAGGAGAAAGGAACACTTAAGGCTACAACATATCTGGATAAGCTCACAAGACAGATCTCCAACAACTACACCAAACAAATCTATTACGGCCAGTTTGATATTAAAAGCTTCTTTTGTTCGATAAACAAAAATACACTTGAAAAAATTATTCTAAGATCACTAGCAAAAGATCATATATGCCAAGATATGGAAAACTTAATTTGGCTTATAAAAACTATAATATTTCATAATCCGACAGAAAATTATTATATAAAGGGGGACAAGGAACTACTCAGAGACATCCCACATCATAAAACACTGTTCAAAACTCCCAAAAATCAAGGGCTACCAATTGGGAATCTTACTTCGCAATTTTTTGCTAATTTATATTTAAATGAGATGGATCAATATATAAAACGTGATCTGAAAATGAAATACTATCTTCGATACGCAGATGACTTCATCATACTACACGAAGAGCTTGAAACTATCAAACTAGCACGTGACAAAATAAATGAATTCTTGCATACAAATCTACAACTTGAATTACACCCATCAAAAGATAAATATGGATCTATATACTCAGGCATAGACTTTGTAGGATATCTACATAAACCTAACTACAGACTATCAAGAAATCGTGTTGTAATTAATCTAAAGACAAAGCTTCACCTTATCAATCAAGGATACTTTCTGATCACTCACAAACAAGAACAAAAACTCCTTCCATTATCTACAAACCTTACTACTTCAGAAATAGTAAAAATCCTTGCAATGATTAATTCATATTATGGACATTTCAAACACGCAAATTGTTATAATTTGCGCAAGAATATATACAAAAAACATTTTGGAGTATTACAAAAATATTTGAAGCCCAAAAAAAACTATAAATATTTTAAAATTAGACATAAAAAAGATGAACCAAGTTGATAGTTTGCCAATCTACATCTCAATGTATAAATTAATAAGATACCTCTATCTACTAATAAAAAACTTCAGAAAAGAGCTAAAGTATTCACTAGGCGAAGATATCATATCTTTAGGTTGGAGTGTACTTGATTATGTGATTCAGGCAAATTCCAGTCCAAACAACAAGAAATATCATATAATTTGTGACGCATCTATCGCATTTGACAAATTCAAAATGCGCCTCAGGATGGCTCATGAAATGAAACTTATATCTCATAAGCAATATGCCTACATCACGACACAAACCGTAGACATAGGTAAAATGCTCAATGGGTGGCGACTATGGGCCGAAAAGCTATATACAAAACAGACAAGGGCCAGAGCATAAGTCCCGGGAAACGCAACGCACACCATAACTAGTAGTCTTAGTATTGTTGTTAGTGTTGCCGTTATTTAGATTGACGTTCCAAGCATTTGTTGGATTATCCGAGCGCTCCGAAGAGGACACGAACAAATTATAATTCTACTAACTTCTATGTCCACCGTCATGACTGATTATGTCTTAAACAAAAAGTCAGACTGTATATAAATACCTATTTGTACAAGGTGTAGTAGACGGGCTGATAAACTGGCCCCTCTTTATTATCCATCGCCAAACATCGGGGTTGAGATAATAAATTCCATGTCTGCAAAGGTATAATAATACAAAAAAATAACAATATCAAACCCCAAAATATAAAAACTCCCGATCTGACGATCGGGAGAAATTACAAAAAGGCAAATTATCAAATTCTAATTTTTATAGCCCACGGGAAACGCAACGCACACCACAACTAGTAGTCTTAGTAACGTTGTAAGTGAAGCCGTTAAGTAGAACGACGCTCCAAGCATAAGTTGGATAATCCGAGCGCTCCGAAGAGGACCACTGTTGGTTGGTACCCACATGCCCGGAAGCTTGATTATATATACCATCTACATATGCAATCATCAATTCTTTCTGAGTAGGTAGATACCAGTCAGTCTCAGGTGTACCATCACCATCTCTATCTAATGACAGAGTAGCACAGGCATTTATTGCAGCTCCGCAATCACTATCACCGCCATTATAGATTGAGCGAGGATCTGAGGTAAAGAAATCACAAGTTGAATGACCTCCATCTGAGGGGAACTCATTGGTATAAGTTCCTATCTGATGACTCCAATACAATCCTGTCCTTTCGTCTTTCCAGACATTTGTAGAAGTATTTGTCCAGGCTCCTTCTTCTCCCTGGTATCCTCTAACTCCACCACTATGGACTTTCTCATAATCATCAAAATCATCATACTGGAATAGTGAGTAGTTTGGGATATGTGCTGTACCAGTCTGTTCCGTTCGACTGTTATTGTAGAAAGTCTTGCCTAGAGGCACGTCAGCAGGCGTTATGGCTCCATTTGGGACCCACTCTCCAGAAGATCTGATCCTGTTCCACATCCTGCCCCAGTCTCCCCATGCTCCCGCATCTTCATCTCCGTATCCCAATCCTTCGTATACGTCATAAATAGCTTTGAGCTTAGAATCGACTAAACTATCAGGTGTACCTGGAAGTTGTTCTGCCAGTACATTCCTGCCAAAGAGAACCAATCCTACAGATACAAGGCAGACAAATACAACGATGATGGAAGCTCTTTTTTTATTCTTCTTCATGACAAATAATGAATAGCTAAATTATCTATACTCATACTAAAAATAATCTATGTCATTGTCAAGCTTAGAATATATTTCATCCTAGATATGATCAAAGTGGGATAAAATTTATTCAAGAAGTTTGACCAGAATTTTCTTTGTAACTACTGGGTCTGCCTGACCTTTGGTTTCCCTCATCACTTGCCCAAGAAGAAACTGTGAAGCGTTAGGATTTTTTTTCAAATCCTCAACAATTTTTGGATTATTTTGAATTACTGATTTAATTATACTTTCTAATTCATCATTATTATCAAGCACTTTCAGATCCATTTCTTTGACTAGATTTTTTGGAGACTTTCCAGTTTCAAAACATTTAGTCAGTATATCCTTTGCTATTGCAGATTTGATAATCCCTTCATCTATCAAATTTACTAATTCAACCAAGTGCTTTGGCATCACCTTTTGCTCGTCTAAACTCAGATGATTGGCCTTAGATAACTTTCTTAAATCGCCTATTAACCAATTTACAATCTGAACAGCATTATGACCTTTAGAAATCTCAATTGCTTCTTCGAAGTATTTATAAAAGCTTGGTTTCGAAACTAGCATCTCTGCACTATCTGGATCAATTTTGTATTCATTGACATATCTCCACTTCTTCTCTTGAGGCAATTCTGGGATTTCACTTTTTATCTCTTCAAGCAATTTCTTATCAAATCTCATAGGAGGTATATCAGGCTCAGGGAAATATCTATAATCAGCTGAACCTTCTTTGATTCTTTGCTCTAATGTAGCTCCGCTCATATCCTTTAGACCTCTTGTTTCTTGCTTTGGAGTTTGCCCTTTATCTAATATTTTGCTTTGTCTTTTTATCTCAAACTCAATTACTTTTTGTAATACCGATATTGATCCGATGTTCTTTACTTCGATTTTATAATTAGGCAATTTCGTAGACTTCATACCAATTGGTGAAGTAGATAAACTGATATTTAGTTCATATCTCATCTGACCTTTTTCCATATCAGCATCACTTATCCCACAGTATCTAATTATCTGTCTAAGTCTTTTGGCAAAAGCGTCAACTTCTTCTTTGGAAGTGAAATCCGGTTCAGTAACTATCTCAATTAATGGTACTCCGGATTTATTGAAGTCTAACAATGTCTTTTCACCTTGATGCAATGATTTACCGGTATCTTCTTCCATATGTACTCTTGTAATTCTTATCCTTTTTGCATCACCCGCATCATCTATCTCTACAAATCCATTATAGGCTATCGGTTGATCATACTGGCTGATCTGATATCCCTTTGGAAGATAGGGATAGAAATAATTTTTCCTATCAAATTTGGATTCACTTGCTATATTGCAATTTAGTGCAAGGCCAAGTTTAATGCATTTTTTAACTGCTTCGAAATTTGGTACAGGCAATGCACCCGGCAATCCTAGACATACAGGACAGGTGTGAGTATTTGGTTTCTTTCCAAAATACTTCGCATCACATGTACAAAACATTTTCGAATTTGTTTTTGGTTGTAGATGGATTTCAAGTCCAATTATTGGATAATACATATTAATTATTTTTTAATTCGATAAATTTTCCCATGCCTTTGCAAGATTTAAGACACCTTTTTCATCAAACTGTTTGCCAATTATCTGCATCCCAATTGGTAAATTATTGTGATCTATCCCAACCGGCACGCTTATACATGGAAGACCTGCTAACGCACTTGCTTCAGTTAATTCATCTGCAAGCTCCCCAAAAACTGGGCTACTTTGACTAATTCCAAGTCTAGGTGCGGTACTTGGCATAGTTGGACCTGCAATCAAATCAACTTTTTCAAATGCTTTCGCAAAATCATTTATGATCAACGTCCTAACCTTTTGGGCTTTTTTGTAATAGGCATCGTAGTATCCAGCAGACAATGTGTACGCTCCAGTCATACTTCTTCTTTTAGCTTCTAGTCCAAACCCTTCACCTCTGTTATAAGAAATTTGATCGAGTATAGAATTTGCGACTTTCTCGCTTCTAAAACCGTATCTAATACCATCTATTCTTGCCAGATTTGACGAAACTTCACTACGACAGATTACTGTATATACTGCAATAGAATATTTTGGATCCATTAAATCAATCTCTATAAGTTTTGCGCCTTGGCTTTCTAACTCAGATAAGGCAACCTTTGTTTTGTCTAGTACATCTTTTTCGATTCTGTTATCAAAGTATTGCTTTGGAATACCAATTTTCAAGCCCTTGATGTCTCCTTTTATTTCATCCGTCAAATCTAATGAAGGTTCTTGAATACTTGTAGCATCTTTTGGGTCGTGCCCAGAAAGTAGTTTGAGTAGCAATGCGGCATCATCTACAGAATTTGTAAAAACTCCAGGTCTATCAAGACTTGATCCCATAGCAATGAGTCCATATCTACTAAATCTGCCATATGTTGGGGCAAAACCATATATACCACACCAACAAGCCGGCCCCCTTACAGATCCTGCTGTCTCTGAGCCAATTGAATAGACACACATACCGCTTGCAACTGAAGCAGCGCTACCTCCTGAAGAACCGCCTGGAACTCTTGTATTATCAATAGGATTTAGTGTTACAAAATAATCTGATGTTTCTGTACTTGATCCATGAGCAAAAGCATCCATATTGGTTTTGCCCATAAACATCGCTCCATTACTTAGAAGTCTTGAAGTAACTGTGGCATCATAGACAGACTCGTAGTTATTTAAGATCTTAGAACTTGCTGTAGTTTTAGTTCCCTTCCAATTGAAATTATCTTTTAAGGAAGCTGGGACTCCATGTAATATTGAAGTCTTATTTTTTAATGATTTCTCAGCTAACTCATATGTCTTGCTGACAAAAACATGTAAACTTGGATCTTTTGCTTCAATTATTTTTTTTGATTCTTCAAAAAGCTCATTAGCAGAGAACCTGCCTTTTCTAAATCCATCATTGATTTTTTTGATTGTCAATTTTGTTAGATCCATAGTGTGAGTATATAATTTCACATCTTAAATCACAAGGCACAAAATGAAAAATATGTAGTGCAAGAGGTTATTTTCGAACAACTCTTTGGACAACTATATGCCCTGATAGAGTATCTTTGGCATTAAGCAAAGCATCCTGTTGAGAAATTGATTCTTCTGCAACATCATCTCGATATACATTTATAACACCAATACTTGAGGATGTAGTATCAATATAATCTGTATCCAATTCATCGAAAACTTGAGTATAATCAAGTGCTTCATTCAAATCATCTGCAAATTCATCTAATTGGTTCTCAGGAATAAAAATCTTGATCAAATTGGCAATAGCTTCGATTTCTTTCTTGGATAGGTGTTTAGTAGGCATTAAGATTTATGTATTAAAAATAAATAACTTTTCAATCCTAAATATATTGGAGATTTCAAGCACATACATTATACACATATTTGAGAAAATTTGTGAAGTGAATTGTTGGAAAACAACGAAAATCTAAACTATTCTTGCACTAAATCTCTATCACATCACCTAAAACAACGTTATCTGGGTTGTCTATATGGATTTCCCAGATTGCCTTAAACAAAGCAAAATAATCTCGAAATTTATAATTTCTTTCATCTGGATAAGACGAAAGACTCGCACTGACTCCAACAGACTTGATACCTAATGAATTGCACAAATAAAGTGCCCTCGTCATATGAAAATCTTGCGTGACCAATATCGCTTCATCTACTTTAAATATTTGTCTTGCCCTATAGCAAGTATCGTAAGTCCTACGTCCTGCATAATCAGGTTGTAATACCGTTTCAGGAATTCCTTCTGCTATAGCCATTTTGATCATAGCAGATGGTTCGTCATAATCTTCAAATCTATTATCCCCTGACATGATTATCTTCTCTACTTTGCCTTCTTTGTACAAATCAACTGCAACTTTGACTCTATCTCTTAGAACTGGACTTGGTCGCCCATCCCAGAGCCCTGCACCAAAAACTATCGCAACTTTTTTTTCTGGCACATCCTGGACATTTTGATATTCATACTTCTTATAAGTAATTTCTACTATCAAATGAATCGCAAGAAGCATCAAGATGGAAGCTAGTGACAAGGCAACAATAAGGAGTAATATTTTTTTCCAGTTTTTGAAAAAGGATGTTATTGATTCTAGATATTTTCTTAATCTTCTTTTTCGCCTCATATCCTAAATTATATCATTTAGCTCTTAAAAAAAAGAAAGTGAGTTGGCTACATACAAATTAGCGTGACCCACTTTCTAAAAGCATTGACAGTAAATCGGTTCAAGGATAATGCAAATAATGATTTCTGTAAATGTCCCATAGCCGTTAGATTATCATTTTTATTTAAGTAATCAAGGCTTATGAGAATATAACGAATATTTCCCGAATATTT
>CAYUFB010000011.1:0-32928 GCA_964444125.1 uncultured Candidatus Saccharibacteria bacterium | reverse complement strand
GCGCCTTGCATAGGATTAAGATTATCAAGGGGCATATAGCATCAATAGAAAAAATGATAGAAGACGATAGCTACTGTGTAGATGTAGTCCATCAGTCCTTGGCAGTCCAGAAAGCGCTTAAAAAACTTGATATGTTGATCATGGAGAGTCATCTGAAAACTTGTGTAATCCATCAAATTCAAAATGGCCAAAACAAAAAGCCAGTAGAAGAACTCCTTAGATTATTTGATTTGAAAAGCTAATTATGAAACAAAAAAACAAGACTTGTAGATTGTATATTGATGGAATGCACTGTTCTTCGTGCGAAATTCTTGTCGAACAAAAATTGTCAAAATTTGCCGGGGTGAAAAGCGCAGACGCATCTTTGAAGGGTAAATACGTCGATATCGAATACAAAAGTAAACATCTTGATGTACAAAAGATTAACGATGAGTTTCAAGACTTGGGTTATATATTTAACCAAAAAGAAAATACTACAGAAAAAACTAAGCTTTTTTGGATCGATAAATCAGGCAATTTGAGGATTAACAAGACGAAATTCAAAAACATTTCAATCGTAGTTTTTGGTCTTATTGCCTTTGTATTAGCGTTTTTGTTTTTTGAAAAATTGCAACTTGGCAAGTATGCAAATGTTTCAGAGCAGTCATCTCTGCCGGCATTTTTCATCCTAGGGTTGGTAGCAGGAGTTTCAAGTTGTGCTGCCCTAGTTGGTGGCATACTTTTGTCACTAACCAAAAAATGGTACGAGGTATACATTGTTTCTGATGGGAGAATTCACAGAGCCAAACCACACTTGATGTTTCATTTAGGTAGATTGCTTTCTTTTGCAATTTTCGGAGGAGTCTTAGGTCTGATAGGTGGGGCATTGTCAATTAGCACCTCTCTTTATGCCTCAATTGTCATAGTTGTATCAGTAGTGATGCTTGTTCTTGCGCTACAGATGTTGGAAGTTGATTTTGCTAGAAATTTCACTATTAAAACACCAAAATTTATTGCAAATAAGGTAGCTGATGAATCAAATTTTAGAGGCAAATTTATGCCGTTTGTAATTGGGGCATCAACGTTTCTATTGCCTTGCGGATTTACATTAATTGCCCAGGGAATTGCCTTGGTTTCTGGAAGCTTTGTCTCCGGAGCGTTGATCATGACAGCCTTCGCCCTTGGGACATTGCCAGTATTGGGGCTAATTAGCATCGGTGGAGTCAAATTCAACTCAAAACCTCATATCAGCGCTAGATTTAATCAAATAGCAGGAATTATTATTATTTTCTTTGTCATTTATAACATCAATTCACAATTAAATGCTCTTTCTATGCCAAGTTTAAGTGATATAAAACTTTCAAAAAGCGAAACACTTGAGGAAGTTGAAACAAATTCTGAAGGTGTTCAAGAAATGCTTGTAGTAGCAAAAGGATTTAAATATTCACCTCAAACAAGCACGACCTTAAGAGCTGGCGTGCCAACAAAATTAGTTATCGATAATCAAGGAATTGAAGGATGTGGTGTGTTTATGGCAGCAAGAGGGTTGTTTGATGGATACGTGCAATTAAATAAGGGAATCAATACAGTTGAATTTGTTCCTCAAAAAGGAACATACAAATTAACTTGTTCAATGGGGATGGTTCCTCCGGTGACAATAAAAGTTAATTAAATTTTTATATAACTTGATATGGTCCAAAGAAGATATCCAATTATTGGTATGCATTGTGCTTCATGCAAAACTCTTATTGAACAAAAGATCAATCAGCTTGATGGCATCAAACAGGTCAAAGTGAATTTTGCAACAGAGGTGATGATGGTCGAATATGACCCTTCTCAAGTTGATGAATCTCAGATTGTAAAAGCCGTATCTTCGGCGGGTAATTATAAACTAGTAAGTGATAGAGAAGGCAATATGGTAGTGGCAGATCCAGTAGAGGCTAAGAAGTATGAAGATCAAGGTCATGATCATGCTAGTATGCTCAAAGAGGAGGAGCAAAATAAATTATACAAAAAAGTAGTCATGACAAGCTTCCTTGCTATACCATTTCTTCTTGTGATGATAGCTATGGCGGGCAAGTATCTTGGTTTAATTTCCTTGTCCCATGAACCACTTGGGATGCTTATGCTTGAAAAATTTGATTACAAGGTAAATATATATTTCTTTCTTCAGTTTATCTTGGCAACAATTGTATTATTTTGGGGTGGTAGTCAGTTTTTCTCTAGTGCTTATATGGCACTAAAATCGAAGACTTCGAACATGGATACACTCATTGTGTTGGGCACAACGACAGCGTGGTTATTTTCTTCCCTTATAACTTTTTTCCCAAATCTATTCAATAATATTGAAGTTGATGTATTTTTTGAAGCCGTCGTTTTTATTATTTATTTTGTCCTAATAGGGAGATACTTGGAATCAAGTGCAAAAAACAAAGCAAGTGGAGCAATCAAAAAACTAATGTCTATGCAAGCAAAGTTTGCAAATGTGATTGTTGATGGCAAAGAAAAGCAAGTTCCAATAGAGAATGTCGCAGTTGGGGATATCCTTCTTGTCAGGCCTGGAGAAAAGATTCCCGTTGATGGAGTGGTGATAGACGGATCTTCAAGTGTTGATGAATCAATGATAACAGGAGAATCCATGCCAATCTGGAAGCAAAAGGATGATGAAGTGGTTGGCTCAACAATTAACAAAACAGGAAGCATTAGCTATAAAGCGACAAAGGTAGGCAAAGATATGGTATTAGCACAGATTGTAGAAATGGTAGAAAACGCTCAAGCCTCAACAATTCCTATTCAGAAGTTGGTAGATAAGATTTCTTCAATATTTGTACCTTTGGTACTACTGATTTCTTTCGTCGTGTTTAGTTTCTGGCTCCTTGTTGCTCCAGAGATTGGGCTAATAGAAAAATCCGAAAGCCTTCAGTTCGCAACTTTCACGTTAGTTTCTGTATTAATAATTGCATGCCCTTGTGCGCTTGGTCTAGCCACTCCTATGGCAGTGATGGTTTCTACCGGATTTGCTGCAGCAAAGGGTATATTAATAAAAAACGCACAAGTATTAGAAACCCTTTCAAAAATCGACACATTGGTATTTGATAAAACAGGGACACTAACTGTTGGCGAACCTAGTGTAGAGAAGGTAATATTTGAAAAAGGGGTTGAGGAAAAGAAGATATTAATTGATGCTTATCTAGTGGAGAATTTATCAGAACATCCATTGTCTCAGGCTATTACTAACTATGTAGAAAGCATTCACAAAAATATTCCAAATACAAAAATTTCCAATTTTGAAATTATTGAAGGAATGGGAGTGAAAGCAAGTATTGATGGAAAAAAGATACTATTAGGGAATTTAGCGTTATTGGAAAAAGAAAGAATTAAAACTAAGAAGATGGCAGACGAGGCCTATACAAAGATATATATGTCTATAAATTCAAAACATGTGGCAACATTTTTGATTATTGATCAGCTAAAAAATGAGTCAAAACAGGTGATAGAAAAATTGAAGAAATCTGGATTGAAATTAATTATGCTTACTGGAGACAACAAGCAAGTTGCAAAAAATATCGCAAAAAAATTAGGTATTGATGAATATCATGCAGAAATATTGCCTCAACATAAACTTGAGATAGTCAGGTCTCTTCAAGAAAAGGGGAATATGGTAGCGATGATAGGGGATGGGATAAACGATGCACCGGCTCTTGTTCAAGCGGATATTGGGATTTCTATGGGGAATGGCACAGATGTCGCTATAGATTCTGGGGATATCGTTTTAATTAAAGGTGATCTAAATAAGGTGGATCAAACTATACAAATTTCTGAAAGATCTTTAAAAGTTATCAAGCAGAATTTATTTTGGGCATTTGGATACAATGTATTTGCAATTCCAATCGCTGCAGGTATTTTGTTTCCAGTTACCGGTACATTGCTTTCTCCAGTAATTGCAAGTGCAGCTATGGCATTTAGTTCTATATCGGTAGTAATGAATAGTCTAAGGATTAGAAATTTGTAGAGTAACTAAAGAAGTTATTTTTTGGAGTTAAGTTCTTTGCTTTTTTGAAAGACATCAATAAATTTTGTTAGTGGTACATGTTTGCCTTCCATGTATCGAGTCAATATGTCTTGATTACCTCCACCTGGATTCAAATAGTCAACTCTCTTGACCAAAATTTCAACAATTTTGTTTATATCTCCATCGCCTTGAAGCAAGATCATTCTATTGACGTTTCCTTCAAATAAGGTAAAGTTTAAGATATGCTCGCCATTTCTTGTTGTGACCCAGAAGTTCAAAATCTTATCCCAAGTATAGACCCTATCAAATACTGTTAGTCCTTTGTTGGTTATCTCGTGCTCAACCGTATTTGGTGGAAAAGTGTTTAGGGCATAAAGAAGCATCAAGAGAACCACCAAGGAGAGTATCAAAAAATAATTACTGGTAAGTGCGGCATATGCAATTATTACAGTTGTGATCATTGCAACAGTTGTATACCATTGTTTTCCTTTCGGATTGAATATTCTATCAGGAGCTTTCCATTTGTATTGAGATTTGATCGGACCGAGTTCTTCCATTTTGTCTGCAGCTGCAATCTCCGCTTGCCTGATTTGTTCTTCAAGCTTGTCAATTTGTTCACGAAGTGTATCAATATTTGGGGCGCTGTTTTTTTCCATAATTTAATAATAAAGCCAAATTGAACTTGTTGCAAGGACTTGATATTTTTGATCAATTTTTTTTATGAATAAAATGCCTAACAGTATATAGGGTGGGTCGGTATCAAAATAATAAATAACCTTTCTTTATGACAAAAGAAAGGTTAATAAAGAAAGTCCCGAGGGTGAGCAAACGTCTAAGAAGACTAGGTCTTTTGACACGTTTTTCCGACACTTCTCCCCCTCGGACACCCTACGTTTTATGCAAGATAATAAAACAATATACTTTTTGTAATATCAGCATTAGTGGTAATAAATTTGGAAGTCCGAAAATCAATCAATGCCAGTGGTGATATGTAATACTGGTGGAGAAAGTAGGGCGTTTGATTGGTTTCGGGACTTTTCCCTGCCTGCCGGCAGGCAGGTTGTTTACTTCTTCCTGCCCGACTGGCAGGCGGGTAGTCATAAAGAAAGGTTGGAAATTGAGTTGGCTCTAAGAAAGAGAAATAAATTTAAGGAAGAATTGAAAAATTTTTTACTTCGAAAAAAATAGAAAAGACTCTTTTTTTCTAATCTTTTTTCACCACAAACTCTTGTCCAACTTTTGAACAATCTCCACCGATGTAAAGACAAGGATTTAGTGCACCACCTTTTTTGTCGGTTTCTGAGATACCAGTAAAAACTGAAAAATGAAGATGAACGTTTCTCATCTCTGGGAAGTAGGAACTTAGATCTCCCTGGTAGCCGATTAATTGTCCTGCCTTGACTCTTGTGCCAACGCCTACCACATTATAAAGTTCCTTGGTTTCTGCATGTCCTAAATGAGAATAGTGAGTATAGACTTTGTAAGCAGGTAATGCATAGCTTTTGTCAATTTCATCACAATCTATGGTTAATCCGGCATTATTCGGATCCATCCCAACTACTTTGCCATCACAGGCAGAATAAACTGCGTTTCCTTTGTGATTTGCCAAAATTCCACTATTTTTCGTTGTCGTCCAGATATCAATGCCTAGATGCCTCATACCATTCATGTTGCCTCCAAATGTGCCGGCATATGTAGCTACAAGCCCGTTTGAGGGGACTACAAAAGGCACTTTTTGATCGGTTAGTCCTGCGATTTTGCCATTTAGATTTTGTATTTCTTCGGTTAAATTTTCTTTTTCTGTAGCTAGTGTCTCAGTTTCTTCAACTTTTTCTCCAAGTTCAAAATTTATTGTTTCGATCTGAGCTTGAAGCTTGGTCTGTAGTTCGGATTTTTCCTTGATGGTATTTGCTATCTTGGTTCTATATCTTTGTTGGGACAGATAAACAGATACTTCAGCAGTTATTAGTAACACAAGAAATAACAAAAGTACTAACCAGATTTTGATTAATTTATTTCGCATTGATGTGATTTTCTATTTTTTTTCTTTTTCCTCTGTCGACTCTTTTTTTTCTTCTATTATTGGTTCTTGAATAATTTCAGTCTTGCTGACCTTACTTGCTTGAATTGATATAAGTACAAATACCCAGATAAGTGTATTTAAGATCGCATCTATTAATGCAGCTACTTTGAATACCGAGGTTTGATTCTCGTAAGTGTCTTTACTTATCAAGGCTGAGTAGAGAAGACTCATGATTATTATCTTGAGAACCAAAATCCCGATGGCAATTAGACAGGTCAAGCCTGCTTTTCTATTGGTTCTAAGTTTGAGAAGTCCCATAACAAGACCAATGGGAATAACTACAAGGATAGGGAACTGGTAGAGCAAATATTCTAGGAAGGTATCTAACATGGCAGATTAATAATAATATTCTATTTCATAATAGCGTTTTTTGAAGTGGAGGACAAAATTTTTGAAAACGGCCGATACTTAGTAAATCAATTACCCCACAAACTCAAATCTAGGGACCTTGTTGCCATCAACTTCTACGGTTTCTTTAAACATCTCTAGAGGTCTGACCCATAAAGAATTCGCGCCATATACTTCGTGGTTGTACAAGGCTTTATAAACGACAAGTTCTTCAAGAGTCTCCGAGTGTCTGGCAACTCCAACTACTTCATAGAAGTTACCTTTGAAATGTTTGTATCTACCAAGCTTAAGGTTTTGCATAGTTGATAAATTAATAAGTTATTTTTTCATCGCCCTCTTCCTCAAATCCTGAGGCATTTTTTCTATTGCATACCTTAGAGCGGTTCTTGGCATATTTGATTTGTTTTTCATCACGAAATCAAAAATTAGCTTCTGGTCAAATTCACTTGCTGCCTTAAGCATCCAGCCATAACCTTTTTGGACCATGTCATCTTCATCTTCTAATAAAGTTGTTGCTATTTCAAGTATTTCTTTTTGAAATAATCCTTTCCTTGCAGGAATAATTAATGATACTGCCGATGCTCTTTTTAGCCATCTATTCTCAGATTTTGTCCATTTTAATAGATGTTTGATATTTTCTGGATACATCATGATTAATTCCCCGACACTGTGGTTGCAGAAAGTATCGCAGCTCGCCCAATTAGTGACATATTTATCTATCCAATTTTCAAAAGTCTTAATATCATTAGGCATAAATTCTTTGTGTCTGCTATAAACCCAAGTACAAGCAATGAATGTTTCTTCTAGATAACCTGACTTCCAGAGTTTGTCGGCAAGGACAAAAACCTCAGATTTAGACAGTTTCTGTTCTTTAAATAATTTCACATATTCTTTTGCAATTTTGGTAATTTCATTAGTCTTGTATCCATACATTTTGACCGGGTCTTTGAAAAATCTTTGCCCACTAATGGCAAGTTTCTCATCTTTGCCTTTGTGAAGTTGTTTTTGAAGTTGGATGATTATGTCTTTCATAATTATGCTAATTATTTAATAGAACAATAAAGATCGTTAGTTCTTTGTGTAACTGTAATTTCGCACTTTGTATATGCAAAGTCAAGAGCGCGCGATGTTCATGTAAAAATCCGACATACCTGAAATATTTACGATAGTTAACTAGTTCACTAAATGTCGGAAATCTTTTGAGGCAAGGGCTTGGCACAAAACCTTTGGTCTAACATCTAAATCCTTTGCCATTTCGGCCGTGACATAATAGAACCCAGCATGGTCTGAATGCAAAGCTTCAAGATCTATCTCTTTATCAAGTTTTCCGTAATATGCAAAATTTATCTCATGATATTTCTCTCCCTTCGTTTCAAAGAAGTTTTCTATGATACCTTGTAGTTTAAGCTCAATATTTTCGTTATGAATTTCTTCTTGTAATTCTCGATGTGCAGCTTCTTCTGAGTTTTCGTTAAATTTGACTCTTCCACCTATCGCAAAATATTATCCATCTTCATGTTTCTCAAATATGAAGCCCTTTGGGGTTTCAATCAAAATTAACACTCTAATATTTAGAATGCCTTCGTCTGCTTTAAGCGTAAGGTCATGTGAGTTGATGTCCATTGTTATGATTATAAAATTTTCTGATTATATCAGCCAAAACTTCAAAAAGCATTGTACTGCCCGCCTGCCTTGTATATACCACGTTTTATAAAAAACAACATTGTATTGCAACGCAAATTATGAAATTTTACGGGCAGGCAACGCAAATTTGAGAATTTAGCGGGCAGGTAGCCCAAATAATTTGATTTCTAATTGATTAGTGAATATTTATCTTACAATAATAGTATTATTTACAAAGTGCTTTTATGAAAAAGAAATATATCGCAAGTATCGTCTTTCTAGTTTTATTTATTTTCTTGTTTGCCATCTTTCTCTGGCAACAGAGAAAACTGGAGATAGTTAGTTATAAAATAATCCCTGTTGCCAATGATTGCTATGTTCTAAAAGTTGACACAAATATAAATGTGGATGGTAGACTGATCCTTTCAGATAGTACTTTCCCATTAATTGGTTCAAGAAGATTAGATAGCATTGTCCAAACGAAAAGTAAAACTCATTATTATTATGTCGATAACCAAGATGACGAGCAATCAGTATTTCTATATCAAAAAGTCGGATTGTTTGGCTACAAAAAAAAATAACCAAACAAATAGATTATGTACATGATGTTGATTTATACTCCCCTGAGGTTATATTTGGAAAGGCGAACGATTCTCGTTTGATCATACTTACAGATGAGAGTGAGGCTAAATCTATCGCAACTTTGGTTAACGACGATGGCTCATGGGCAATAGATATTTCATCAATAACACAAAATGAAGAATATACTTCCATATTAATAACCTATATTCAAAAAGATGGAACGAAACTTGAGCAAATCATCAACGAAGATATAGATCTGCCTATACTTTTTGAAGGTGAGCAAAGTAATGTCATCAAGGGAACTTTTGCATCAAAGGTTAGTGCAATAGATGATGTTCCAATATTCTACGAAAATGGAACTTGCTATTTAAAGCGTCCATTGGCTAACCCTTATGAGATAGAGAAGATGCAAAGTGAACAAGAATGTATAGAAAGGTATAAGCCTGAGGCAACACTAAGTTCAAATGCTGTAAGGTCTGGAGTATATTATGATCAAACAACAAATAAGTGTATGTGGGCGCTTCCGGGGAAGAGGGCTGTGGAGATAAAGTATGCGTATGAAATGCCCCCTAGTTACGAAAACTGTTCGAAATTTTATTATACTGAAATAGGGGAGTCTTATCCAACTGAAACAAATAACCTATCAAATTATCCAAAACATCTGGGTTGTAAAGCAGTCCCAGATTTGGGGCTTCCAGAAACAAACGCTCTGAAAGAAGAATCTATTGCTAAGGCAACAGATAAATTTGGAAATGAGTATATCTGTAGCAGGTGGGGTGGTTGGGTTCCTTCAACTGTTGATACTTCTAGCAGAAGACTGATATTTTGTATCGAACCAAATAGTAATTTTTTTGATAAATATATAATAATAGAGGGATTCGCCTGTCCCGATTACAGTGTCGAGGTTCCGATATCTTTTCAAATAAAAAATAAATCAGTAGAAGCAATTATTCGCGGCAAGGATGTTGGCGTGGATATTTCAAGAAATGGCCAAAGGATAATTGATAGCAATATATTTGTTGATAAGAATAAAGAAAGACTGTTAATTAACACACAAAGAAATATTCCATCTGGATTTGTTTTATTGAATCTAACTGATTACGACATTGACGTTAGTATATATGAAGATGTAAACCAAAATGGTCGATATGAGAATACAGAATTGCTTAGCAATGCGATTTCTCAATGGAAATATGGAGAGGTGTTGGACTATGATTTGATTAACTATAATATTTGGCAAGGCTGGAATTATCTGTATTACCCCTTTAAGAAAAACACCATTCCCCAAGCGACGGATAGCATAAATATATCAAAGTTTAAGGATGTTCTAAATCTAAGGGGGGCAGATATTAAATACATAATTAATAATGGGGTTGTCGTTGCTTTCCAAGGAGATGTTGTCTATGGCAATGGAGAAAGTGTTATTACGCCTGGCACTAATTTATATATATATTCCGATAAGGCTAAGAGTATGATTTTCTCAGGAGAGTTTATCGCAAAGCCTTCGGATGTGGGATTGCGCTCAGGATGGAATACTGTTCCTAATACTTTTGGGACCACAACCGCAAAAGAGGTACTCGATAAAACTAGGACAGGAAACCCTAAGGCAATATCTGTTGCGATATATGTAAGCAATCAATATAAAACATACGAGTACAAAGATGGTCTCTATTATGGAAATGATTTCGCCATTTATCCTGAAAACGCTCTTTATATTAGGGCTGAATAAATATTATGATAAAATTGAATATACTTTCTTTATAAATTCACCAATAAAATGAATAACAAAATCTTCCTTTCTTCAGAAATTGATCTAGTAGCAAAGAGTATTGCAGGGCATATCCCCAATCACGATAAATTAAAAACAGTCTTTGTTTCCACTGCATCAGAAACAAAAGGTAAGTTTGAAGAATTGGAATGGTTGCAAAGAAACAGACAAGGGTTAGTAGATGCGGGATTTAATCTAACTGACTACACAATTACAGGCAAATCGGCAGATCAAATTGAAGAAGATCTGGCAGATTTCGACATCATTCACGTAAATGGAGGGGATGCAAACCATCTTCTTAAAATGGCGAAAGCATCAGGGTTTGATAAATGGATCAAGAAAGCAATTGACTCCGGCAAGATATATATAGGATCAAGTGCGGGATCAATTTGTTCATGTAGTGACGTGGCAGGATATTATAAAGATGGTATTGATGGTAAGGCTGGATTTGGGCTTGTGGATGTGCATATTTTGCCTCATTGGGGTAGAGAGGACAGGCGTGAGAAATATTTTGGCACTAGGCTAGAAGTTATCTTTGCAGAAAAACACAAGGCAATACTTTTAAGAGATACGCAATATTTGAAATTCGAAGGTGATAATTTCAAAATCATTGATGTTGCAGATTAACTTCTGCTTAAATTGGTATATGCCCCATAAATTGTGTCAGCTTGTGAGTATCAAATCTTTGCAAAAAATGTCATATAGTTATGTCCGAATTTCTTCGCACATTTTGGACAATAGGCGTAGTGGATATATAAATCAGTAGCCTTTTTTCCTTCTTTCTCCAAATATTCGTCCATTTCTTTCATAAATTGGGGTACTTGACTGTATCCACCATCAAAAACCTTGCTCAGATAGTTGCCTGATAGAGTCACATTGTTTGTCTCTGGCACTTCTTTTGCAACTGAAATCAAAATTTCTGATTTAAAAGCAGAAAGATCATGGAAGAGAATTAGAGTTTTTTCTTTATCTGCTTCAGCAGAATCTGTCGATTCAATTGCGTTCCACATTTTTGTTATTTTCCTGCCAATCATAAAGGGTAATGGCATATTGAAGATTGTAGGCATCGAGTCTTTGATAAACTTCCTTTGTTGCCAATTATGAGACTTGTTATCCCAAAGCTCAGGCTTAAATTCAGGGCAACATTCTTGAATATTTTGCTTGTCTGACATGAGAACATAATAAGAATTAATAATTTATATTACTCCAAATTTGTTTTCTTGGGTATTTGTCTAACCATTTTAAGGAGTTTGCAAATTTCGTTGACATTAATATCATCAAGGGACGAAATTTCAAGATGCTTCATCGTTTTGCCACCTCCGGAGAAGTATTTATAATCTTCTTCTTTTAGTTTCTTGAGACTAAATCCTAAATTGACATGATCTTTGAGGGCTACGATATAAAATTCTTCATCACCATAAACAGGCACACCCCATTTCATTTCAGATTGTATATCAGGAAATGTCTTAATAATTATTTCTTGAAGCTTAGTACAAATTTCTCTTTGAGGGGAGGATTGTTTTTGGATGTATTCTTCTATGCTTAGTTTGGACATTTTCGAAAATATGAATATTAACAGGCCGCTTGTCTGCCATGAGGCATTTGCCCCCGCTTCATTATACAAGGCTTCGTCAGGTCCTACCCAACATTTACTGCTCGTAAACCTCGCAGAGTGTTGGCGGACACCCATCGCTTCGACTAGCTCAGCACAAGTCGGGCGTCCTGTTTTTGGTTTTCGCTCGCTAAAGATAGATTGAACGGATACCCATTCGGGCATCCTGTTTTTTGTTTCCATTCTCCTTTGTAAACTCAGGATTATGGACAAAAAACGGACGACGAGGTCGCTTATTCGTACCTTTATTATATTTGATAGACAGGCGATTTACAATGCAAATCAGATGATTAAAACTGTCAATTTTGAAATACTCAATTCTAACAAAATCCTCTACAAGATTAATGATTTAACATTGTCATATTAGTCTTTCTGAAATTTTTATACCAACCCCTTGACAAATTAGCAGTCGGCATGTTAGACTGCTAACGGATAAATAATTAAGGAATTTCAAATGAGGTTTCTTAATCTTATTTATGCCTTGTTTGAATTCCCCAAAGTTTATTCAATTCTTATATTACTTAATTAATTTTAAGTAGATATGAGAAGTATTTTTACTTAGCGATTAATGTTATGTCGCTAAAAAATTTTTACAATTTAATACAATTTTGTTTAGTTAGATAGTTTCTAACTTATACTGAATAACAATTCAGTATGACAGAATCAATTAAATTATAAGAGAAAAGCCCGACTCCCTGGCTTTAAAAAGATAAGGGAGTATAAAATGCTAAAATTAAAGAAATATAAAACTATTTAAATTTTTACAGGAGGATAAATATGAAAATAACAAAGAGAAACAATAACGACAATAATCAGCTTGTAACTACTTCATACTCACCAGTAAGAAGTATGTTTGATGACTTCTTTAGAATGCCATCTTTAATTGATGAAATGTTTAATAGGTCAATGATGCCAAGTTACAGCACATTATCTGCAGATGTTTGGGAAGAAGATGACAACTTCTTTGTAAAAATGGCATTACCAGGAGTAGCAAAAGAAGATGTAGAAATCGAAATTGACGCAGATACAATAAGAATAAAAGGCGGGAAAAAAGTAGAAGAAAAAGAAGATACTAAGAAAAAGTATTACTTTAGAAGCCTCGACACACAGTTTGAGCAATCATTTAACCTGCCAACTGTTGTTGACGCAGACAAAGCACAAGCTACATTCAAAGATGGTGTACTTGAGGTGAAGTTACCAAAAGCTGAAGCTTACAAACCAAAAAAGATTGAGATAACTGGTTAAGCTAAGTTGGTATCTTTAAAGAACAAAAGGGCGGTTTCCCGCCCTTTTGTTTTACTTATTAAAAATATATGACGGATTCATAATCAAATCACCGCATTTGTTATAAATCCTATTATCAATCCTCCAACAACACCAATTCCAATTATCGGTGGATATACTCTTGTAATAATTGCAGTAGGAATGCTTAATCCAGTTCCAAATATCAAACCGGTTAATGCTGGATGAATTCCAAGATCAAGGTTAGGAATAATAAATCCGATCATAAATCTTTCAATAAAAGCACTTACCATAGCTTCTGTTTTTTTCTTTTTGTCTTTCTCGGGTAAGGGAATCATTACTATTACATCAAGAATCCCAAATACTAAACCTGCTATTAGACCTAATGTTATTTTTGACATAGTTATTTGCTAATAAATTTAAATCTTTTTAAATAAAAAGTATCCTATTTAACTCATTCTCAAAACTCACTTTATTTTTACTATTAAATAATGGCAAACCATATAAAACATATTCCTTACTCTCGGCTTTCAAAACATCTCCATCACCATATTTTTGTGATATTTGTTTAAGAAACTCTTCTTTCCATGCCTCCTTACTTTCGACAAAACTACCGGATTTATCTTTAAATTCATCTCCTTTGGGCTCAATAAAGAGCTGGTAATAAAGCATTTTATTCTTTCCTTTTAGGAACAATAGGAAATCAGGCTCAAATCCTCTACCTTTTTCAAAATCGTATATTTTGTATACTTCTTCATTTCTAAGTAGATACACTTCATCATATTTTTCTTGCAAATTAACGATTCGATTTTTCAAGAATTCAAAAAGCTCTCTTTCCTCGCTTGTTCCATTAAAGCCATTCAACACATACCATTTATATTTCAACATTTCATCTTCAAGTAACTTACTCTCTTCATCAATTAAAACACTCTTTTCTTTTTCATCTCCGAATAATTCTTTAAATGAGAAGTGTTTAAACTTTGTATCACCTTTATATGGATTGTTAATCTCCTTAAGTTTGCTTGTGAATTGCTCAAAGAAAATCAGTAGGCAATTTAACAAATCATCTGCATTTATGTCAGATAAGTTTACAGTTTCACTTTCTGCAACGATATTGAATTTGATGTCTCCCAGGTATTTATCATCAAATATTTCTTCAACTGAGGAAATGTTTAATTCATTAGTTAAATTTTCATATTTTAGAATCGAATTATCTGCCTTTGCTTTAATATTTATTGCTTTTCTAACAATGTTTTTATCAATTTCTTTGAAAGATATCTGTATTGATCTTTTATATTCTGTTTTCGATTCAGCCAGCATATTATCAAACTTCTCATCAAGGTTGACCTGTTGTTCTTTTAGAGAAAACCCTTTAATTTCATAAGTAAATGGGCTGAAAGATGGATCTGCTTTAATTTCCGATAAATTGAGCTTTCTTTTTTCAGGATTATCTATTCTTTCATTCTTCCAGACTTTTATCTCTTTGAAAAAGTTTGTGTTTTCAAAGTCCTCTTTTAATTTATATTTTTTGATAATCCTATTATCTTGTATAAACCCCTTGTTCTTTAATTCACGCTTCAATTCGTCTAAATATCGAATATCATCTTCGCTGTGAAAATAAAACTCCTCAAGTACTCTCAAAGGGTTTTCTAAATCTTCATCAAATTTCCTTTTGCTTGTTTCTGTTTCTTTATATTCAAATGGGCAATATCTTACACCTCGTCCGATAAGCTGAATTTCCTGAGTTGTTGTTTCTCCTGCCTTTCTTTTTCCGCTTTTATCTTGCCCCTCGTCACGCCCTTCGTAAAGCCTTACTATATCGTAAAGATTTAGCACGTCCCAGCCCTCTGTAAGACGCTTAACTGTAAATATTGCTCTAATATGATTATTCTTATCCTCAAGGCTGTTTAAAAGTTGTTCCTGTTCTTCTGTTGTTTTTTCCTTTGTAGTAGCTTTATTATTTTTTGAGTTGGTAATAATACAATTTCTTTCATCAAACTCAGCTTTTATAAAACTGATAATGTCGTTAAGGTCAATATTCTGCTCATTAATAAATCCGATCATTTGTTTTATCCTGCTTGCACCTTGCTCATATACTTTTAGAACCGATCTTTGTTCTGATTGCAGTTTCTTTTCAATGTTTGATAAAAACTCAAAATCAGATTTTTGCAATTCTTTAATGATTGATAGAAATTCGAGATAGTCGTTTTTTGAATCTTCAATGTATTTACTTCTAAATAGAATGACTGGTTTGAAATTGGGAATATTATTTAATAAAGCTATCTTGTGTCTGTACCAGTTAAAGAGTAGTGCTAAAAGGATTTTTTCTTTTTTATTTAAAGAAGTAGATATTAAGTTTATCTCCTTGGTATATCCTGCATTAAGAAAGTCGATTAATTCATATTTATATATTGTTTTTGTGCGGTATTTCTCTTTTACTTCCTGATTGTTTGGGATAGTCGCAGTAAATTCAAGTAGAACATTTTTATTTTCGTTTTGTCCTGAGTAACCAGATTTCTTAAGTATTTTATTCAAAACAGTATTTTCCCAGCTTCTCTCAACATCACTTGCACTTGAATTATCTTTTAGTTCAGTTGGCATATCTAAATTCATTTGTCCATTTTTCATTGTTGAGGCGTTAAAATGGTGTGCTTCATCACCAATCATAACAAGATTCCGTTTCTGTAAATCTTCAAGTGTTATAGCGTTTTCTTTTGCCAGATAGACTGCATTATGTAGCTTGTGAATTGAGGTAAATTTGATCTGAATATCATCACTATCATCAAAACTTTCGACTTTCTTTATAATTACGGTTTTATCGTCAATTACAATATTTTGTTTGAATAAGTATTTATTGTGGTTTTTATTGATAAAGTTATTTTCAGTTTTATCTACGATATTATTTTGGTTTACAAAGAAGATAAAGTGTCGATAGCCTTTTTTGTAGTAATAAAGAATGAGTGAAGCCATGAGCACTGTTTTACCTGTTCCGGTTGCCATGTTAAACATCAGGTGTACTGGGTCGCTGTAACTTCTTTCAAAGTCGTATTCAGGATCATCATAGGCTATGAAGTATTGCAATGCCTCTATCTGCCATTGCCAGAGATTGTGCTTAATATTAGTAGTGATATATTCAGGAATTTCTATCTTTGAAATTGTTTTTCTTCCTATTTCAGATTCAACTTGTTGTTGTAATATTTGATCATTCATAGTTATTTGCTGTAAAACATTTCTGATATTTTAATGTCTTCAGCTGACAATCCATATTTTTTGTCGTTTCTTTCACTGAAACTGACATACATCTGATTCATATCAAGCATTTCCACAAACAGCTTTTTCTGCTCTTCAAGTGAAAGTTTCTTAAAATCATCTTCTATGACTATTTTCTCTTTAAATTCCTTTGTTTTAACATTGTAATTAAGGAAATATCTTTCATAGAGTTCATCAAATAGTTTGATAAGCTCATCAAGGTTTTTAGCATTAAGGATTTTTTCTTTTGCTTCTTCATTCCACTTGGCAAGTTCGAGGTAAATGAAGTCACCGCCACCCTTCCAGTCATTATCTTTACTTACGCCACTTTGTTCTCCCTTGATTACATTCTTTACTCTTATAACAGATTTATTGATATGGCTATCTAATTGTTCAACGAGGATATATTGTTTTTTCAGTTTATGAGCAACAGCACCAGTAGTTCCTGATCCACTAAAGAAATCCATAATAATATCATCGTCTGAATTAGAAATTAGTTTTATTATTCGCTCAATCAATTTTTCAGGTTTTTTACCAAATCTTAAGTCAACACCTCCCTCATTCGATAGATTATTTATTCCAATATCATTCCAAATATCTCCTAAGGCAACGACTGGCGTCAATTTTCCATTTATAGAAATAACTTTGTCGGCAGCAAAACTTACTTCTTCCCCTTTATAAACAAAATAATATGATCCATCAGGATTTACTATTTTATTGAAACAGTCAGGATTATATGATGAATAATCTGCACCTCTGTTTCTTGCTGTTCTAAATATTAAGTCTGCATTATTTAATTTAAAATCAGTTACGGCTTTTTTATCTTTTACATCAATACCACTATCCTTGATCGCTTTGTTTAGTGGAATGATTTTCCATTTTTCACATTCATCATCAGAATAGTGCTCTTTTACTATAAATGAAGAATATCGTTCTAGTGCCTCATTCCAACTAGCCGGAACATATTGCGGATTTAATTGAATTTTTTGTGAATTTGTATAAAATAATACGTACTCTTTGATTTTAGGCACTTTTTTATCTTTATGTGCCATTTTCACTCCACTTAAATGAGACATTTGTACACATATACTCGTATGAAAATTTTCTCGAGTAAAAACCTCGTCACATAGTACCTTCAAATATGCTTCCTCTATATCATTAATTTGTATAAATATCGATCCATCTTTAGACAACATTTTTCGGGCTATCTCCAATCGATTTCTTAAGAAAGTCATCCACGTTGAATGATTGAATGAATCATTATAATTAAATCCATCGTTCCCAGTATTATATGGTGGATCAATGTAAATTAACTTTACCTTCCCTGCAAATTCTTTTTTCAGCGTATGCAAGGCTAAAAGATTATTGCCTTTAATAATCAGATTTTCCCTAATCGTTCCATCCTTATCTCTTTTAATCTCAGTAACCTTTTCTTCACCATTTGCAGTATATCTTTTCCAGTTTACAAGAGCTTTAGGTTCATAGAGTCTATCAATTTCATCTTTTGCTAGCACCTCATTAAAGAATATCTCATTTCTTTTCTGATCTTCTTTTGTCATACCACCTTCAAGTACACAATCTTTAAAAGGCCAATCCAGAACAACCTCATCTCTTTCTAAAAGTAGTTTATTACCAAGCCTCAATCCAATTTTATTCCTATATTGTGTATACGAGTTATCAAGTTTGTTTTCATCAATGAAAAACTTCAATTCATTTTGTTTCAGCACATAAACATTCTTTGCTTTAATAAAGAACTTCTCCTTAATTTCATCACTACTTAATAGTATTTCAAGTAACTTTTCATCCAGCTTATCAAGCAAATCTTTCAATAAAGTTTCATTCAATTCTGCCTTTTCATCATTCCAGAGTCTTGTATCTGCTTTGAGTAAATCGTAAAGGTGGTTTTTTAGTTTGTTCATAATTTTTACTTGATTAATTCATCTAAAGTAATATTAAACGCATTAGCAATCTTTATCATAGATTGTATTGAAGGTTTCTTAATAATTCCAGCCTCAATCTTTGCAAGGGTAGTTAAAGGCATATCAGCTTTCCTTGCCAGTTGATCTTGTGAAATCTCCTGTTTCTTTCTCCATTTTTTGATCTTTTCTGCAAGATTCAATTCTTTTGGCTTAGCTTTAAGTTCCATTCTATGAATTCAGGATAATATTATGGCTTTAATATAGCATTTTCTAAAATTTTCCTCAACACAAACAGGATTACATCAGAGAAGCAAATATTTCAATGACCACAACATCCTCATTTTCTCAATATTATTGCGATTATCTATCAAGTAATGTTAAAAAAGGGCAAAGACAAAAAGTCAATATCGGCTGGTGGCCTACAACTGCACCACTTGGATATGAAAACTATGGAGAAAAGCATTTCAGGAAAATCCGACCTGTAAAAGAAATAACCGAACAGATAATTCACGCTTTCAAATTATTTTCAACTGGAACATATTCAATTACAAGTTTGACTGAAGCTATGAGGAAAAGAGGGATGACTTCAAATAACGGAAATCCTATTTCAAGAACAGCAATATCAAGAATGTTAAGAAATCCTATTTATTACGGAAGCTTTTACTGGAACGAAGAATTATTCAAAGGTAAACATGACCCGATTATAACAAAAGAGCTTTTTGACAGCGTACAATCGATTTTAGACGTAAAAAGAGTCAAAGGCACAAGAGATAGAAAGCATAATTTCCTTCTTAGAGGCTTTATTTACTGTAAATGTGGCTCAATGCTTACAGGAGAGATCAAAACAAAGAACTACAAGAATGGTACATCGCAAAGGTTTGGATATTACGGATGTAAAAACAGAAGCAAGTCAAAAACCTGTTCAAGAACATATGTTGCAATGAGGAAAATTGAAATACAAGTTGAAGAATTGTTCAAAACAGTTGAGTTTTCAAAAGAATTTAAAAAATTAGTTCTAATTGAAGCCAAAAAGATAATTGCTGATATAAGAGATACTGAAACAGAAGAAGAAAAGATTATCAAACAGAGAATAGCTAAAATCCAACTTAGAATGAAAAACGCAGAAGATGACCGTTTTGACAGGATTATCACAAGAGAAGATTTTTCAAGAGTGTATTCGAGGCTTAAAGAAGAAATCGAAACAGCAAATATCGACCTTGCAAAAATCACAAAAGACCACACTCAAACAATTCATACACTTGATGAGCTTTTAGCCTTTACTGATAACATTCACGAGTCTTACATTAACGCTGAAAACGACCCTAAAAGAAGGTATTTACAAATATTCTTTGACAGAATTGTTGTAAATGACGGAAAAGTTATTAAAGTGAAATACACACCAGCGATTGAAAAGCTGATGGAAATTGATCGAGTCCGAATAACAAACAACTGGCGGAAAGGCCGGGATTCGAACCCGGGATACCTTGCGGTATGCCTCGTTAGCAGTGAGGTGCTTTCGACCACTCAGCCACCTTTCCTTAGATTAGCGATAAAGTATCAATAAGTTTCAATTCCCTCTGGTCATTGAAACATGTATTGATTAAACACAAGTGATTATAACCTAGTATTTATGCTTTACTCAAGTTTTTTCAATTGACACTTAGCTCAAGAATATCTAAACTGAAGTATAATTATTTTAGCTATCGATGGGGTTACGAGGATTTAATCTACTAAAAACACAGCCCACTCCTCCAACCGTTTGGGAAAAATTTTATGCCTGGGTTTTAGGTACTGCCAGAACCGTTATTATTGTTGTACAAATAGTTGTTATTGGGGCTTTTGTTACTAGAATTATTGTTGATACACAGGCCAAGAGGTTAGAAAAAGATATTGAAAGGAAAGAAATGATTATTTCAGGGTTCAAAGAAAGTGAGAAGAGGTACAGGATTATTCAAGACAGGACTACTCATTTTTCAGAAATCTGGAAGGATGCTTCAAATTATTATCCAGTTGTTGAAGAGATTGATTCGTTGCTTTTCTCCAATTTTGCAGATTTACGAATTGGTATTGAGGGAGACATTGTGACATTGAGAGGACAGGGAAATATCCAAAATATTTCGGACTTGGAAACAAAGCTCAAGGCATCTTCATCATTTTATAATGTCGAAGCCTTTGAAATCCAGGCAGGTGATGGTCTCTCGTCTGGGAGTGTAGGGAATTTTGGGCTTAGGGCTTTGATCAAGTCTCCTTCTGGTAGATCGATGGAGGTATTTCAGACCCCTACGAATACAAATAATAATACAATTAATTAATATGGGCATTTTTGATAAATCACTAAAATTAGAAGCATTGACTGAGACGGCAGAAAGGAAGACTTACACTGTAGCGTTAGCTACAGTGGCCGTGGTGATAATTATGATCTTCTTCGCTATTAGACCTGCTGTGGTGTCTATATTTGATAGACTGAGCGAGAATAAAGAAAAAAGAAGGGTGATCACTCAGCTTGATACCAAGTATGAATCGCTTTTGAGTCTTAATAAGATGGAGAGTGATAGAGCAGACACGCTTGGCTTGCTTGACGTTTCGATGCCTCTAGGTAGGATGGAGGAGTTTGTTGTCGCAAATGTTATGCTTATGCTGCAGGAAAACAATCTTAGGTTTCAGTCAATATCTATCTCAGAATCTGATAAGACGCCGGGAGTTAAGACTAGGCTTGAGTATCCAAAACACAAAAGTATTACTACCAACCTTACAGTAACTGGCCAAAGATCAAATATTGTTCAATTGGTGAAGGATTTGGAGGATTTCCCAAGAATTATTCATATAACTAGAGTCACGGTAGTTCCAAACCTGGAGGATGGTGACGTAAGTGGTACTGATATTAGAGCGCAGATTGATTTCGAATTTTATTATTATATACAGCAGTAATGTCAAAAACTTGGACGTTGTTAATTGCATTGTTATTGACCAGTCTTGTTGTTATGACGGGGTATCAATTTTATAGATCATTAACCGGTCAAAACAAACCGAGAACTTATTCTGTAGATATGATAAAATCTGATTTAGGAACAGAAGTATTAGATTTCCTAGATACGAAGAAACAGGAGATTAGGAAGGACACAAAAGATATATAAAGAACGTTTCGGGAACATACAAAAACGTTGAAAATGTCTTGACATTACACCTGTTTTTATGATAAAGATAGCCTACTACCTCTGATATAGTAAATTGCGCAATAATTCTTTAATACAATAAAAATTCTGAAATAACGCACTTGGGTTATAAAGTGCGTGTTTTTGTATGTATTAATTAATAGCTTTTTTCTATACTCTTTTTGATAATATAATAAATATTATTGTAATAAAGTGGCAAAATACATAGATAGAATTAATTTGAGCAAAGAAAAGCTGGATTCTCTAGATGTAGATCTAATCGAGGCTCAAATCAAATCCTTTGAGTTGTTTACTCAGGAAGGAATCCAGGAGTTATTTGATGAAATTAATCCTGTTACAGACTATACAGGAGAGTCATGGGAGTTAGAATTTGGAGAGATGGAATGGGGTGACGTTAAATACAAGTTTTCTGAAGCACAGAAGCTTGGACTTTCGTATGACAGACCCCTATATATCAATGCGAGATTGAAGAACAAGAAATCCGGAGAAATCAAAAAGCAGAGATTGTTTGTAGCCGATATCCCTCAGATGAGTGAAAGAGGAACATTCGTTGTCAATGGCAATGAAAGAGTCGTCGTGATGCAGATTGTCAGGTCCGAAGGCGTACTATTTACCGAAGCAAAATCAAGCAAAGCTGCAGCAAAGCCACTTTATGCTGTCAAACTTATGCCACTTCGTGGAAGATGGTTTGACTTTGAGGTCAATAAGCATGGTGTTATGTCTGTTAAGCTATTTGATAAGAGACCAAAAGTATTATTGACTGAATTGCTTCGAGCGTTGGGATATTCAACAGATGATGAAATCAACAAATTACTTAAAGACGTTGATAATGGCGAAATCAAATATGTAGAAAGCACACTCAAAAGAGATACCACAAGGAATACTGAAGAAGCGCTGTTAAACATATATAGAAAACTTAGACCAGAAGATTCAATCAATTTGGAAAGTGCACAAGAGTTTCTACAAAGTATATTTTTCGACAAAAGAAGATTTTATTTAGGCAGAATTGGTAGATACAAATTAAATAAGAAACTTGGTATCAATTTACCAATTAAGCCTGAAAATTATGGACTTACAAAAGAAGATTTGGTAGAAGTGATCAAGGCGGTTATTAAGCTTAATAATGGTACCTGGAAGCCAGATGATGTGGATCATTTAGCTAATAGAAGAATTAGAGGTGTCGGAGAATTAATTGGGGAAAGAATGAGAATTGGGGTATTAAGAGTTGAGAAAAACATCAAAGATAGAATGAGCTCATATGGAGCAGATGAATTGGTTACTCCGTCAGTGTTGGTAAATACAAGACCAGTAATTGCCGCAGTCGATCAATTCTTTGGATCTAGCGCAGTATCTAGATATATGGATCAAGAAAACGTATTATCCGAATTGGAAACAAAAAGAAGAATCACGGCTGGAGGACCAGGTGGACTTACCAAAGAGAGAGCAACATTCTCTGTTCGTGACGTTCATAGTTCTCACTATTCAAAGCTGTGTATGGTTACGACCCCAGAAGGACCTTCAATCGGTGTTGTATCTCATATGTCGGTTTACGCAAGAATTAACGATTATGGATTCTTGGAAGCTCCATACTACAAGGTGTATACAAAAGTGCTTGCAGAGAAATCCAATGAAAAACTACTATTAAATAGGATTACATCAACTGATGTTATGGATAGCAAGGGTAAGGTAATTGTCAAAGAAGGTGTCAAATTAGGCAAAGGTGATGTAGATAAATTGATAAAAGCTGGAGTAGAAGTACCCATCAAGCCTTATGTAAGCAAAGAAGTAAGTTATCTTGATGCTGATGACGAATTAGAACAGTATATTTCACCTGCAAGGGTAGAAAAAGATGCAGATAGAAATATTCTAAATAGTACAATTTTCGTCAGACATGCAGGTACTTATATGAGAGTTCCAGTAAGTCAAATTACATATATTGATATCAATCCAGGTCAAATTGGAGGAGTAGGTTTCTCACTTGTTCCATTTTCATTTAATGATGACCCAACTCGTACACTTATGGCTGCAAATATGCAACGTCAAGCTGTACCATTGGTCAAGCCAGAGGCCGCAATTGTAGGTACTGGATTCGAAAAGATTATTGCAAATGCTTCAGGGAGAATGATTTTGGCAAAAGAAGATGGAGAAGTTGTTTATAGCGATTCGTCATTGCTTATGATCAAATACAATGGTGCCAAAGATGTTGAAACTTTTGAAATTGAGAAATTTATTAGAACCAACCAAAATACATCGTTTAGTCAAAAAGTTTTGGTCAAAAGAGGAGAAAAATTCAAAAAAGGAGATGTTTTAGTTGATGGGCCTTCTATGGACAATGGAGAATTAGCACTTGGAAGAAACGTCCTTGCAGCATTCATGTCTTATGAAGGATTCAACTATGACGATGGTATGGTTATCTCAGAAAGATTGGTCAAAGAAGATGTTTTCACATCTATTCATATCAAAGAGTACATACAAGATGTCCGAGAGACGAAGCTTGGCAATGAACAGATAACAAGAGATATTCCAAACGTTGGAGATTACGCACTTCGCAACTTAGATGATCAAGGAATTATCAGGGTTGGTGCAAGTGTAGATGCACAGGATATCTTGGTTGGAATTATTGCTCCAAAGGGAGAGACCGAACTTACTGCAGAAGAAAAATTGCTTAGAGCAATTTTTGGTGAATATGCAAGAGATGTCAGGGATAACTCAATGAGAGTCCCTCATGGAGACAAGGGTATCGTAATTGGGGTACAGGTATTAGAAAAAGACAAAGGAGATAAGTTAAATCCTGGTGTCTTAAAGCAAGTGAAAGTTTGGGTAGCAAGGACAAGCAAATTACAAATTGGAGATAAACTTACAGGTCTTCATGGAGATAAAGGTGTAATTGCAAAGATATTGCCTGTAGAAGATATGCCTTATCTAGAAGATGGAACTCCAATTGATATTATCTTGAGTCCTATGTTTGTAAAAAGAATGAACATTGGACAGATCAAAGAAATGGAAGTTGCTTCTAAGGCAAGTAAACTACACAAAAAAGTTATAGTTCCTCCATTTGCAGAATTAGATCTTGACCAGCTAGATGAGGATCTAAAAAAGAAAAAGATTGAATTTTCATCAAAAGTTACTCTTTATGATGGAAGAACAGGCGAGAAATTCCACTCACCAGTTGTAGTCGGACCTAGATATATTGTCAAATTGAATCACTTGTCTTCAGACAAGATTCATGCCAGATCAACTGGAGCATACACTATGGTTACACAGCAGCCACTTGGTGGAAAAGCACAGTTTGGAGGACAGAGATTTGGAGAAATGGAAGTATGGGCACTTGAAGCACACGCCGTACCAAATGTATTACACGAAATGCTAACCATCAAATCTGACGATGTAGTTGGACGTGCAGCAGCTTACAAAGCGATTATCCAAGGACAACAAATCGAGTCACCAACAGTGCCAGAAGCATTCAAGGTATTACTTTCAGAGTTTAGGTCACTTGGTCTAAATCTTGAAATGATTGAACCTGAGGAAGATGGAGTCGATACTTCAGCAATGGTAGAAGGGGTACCAGATGACAAATTAGCAGATGAGACAGAATCTGTGGAAACAGATTTAGATGAATTAATGGGAGAACAAGAAGAGGCTGAAGTAGAAAATGATAATACAGATTTTGAGATTAAAGAAGCTGGCGAACTAGATGATATGGGGTCAGCAGATACACTTTAATTAAACAAATTTATTACTAAATTATTTAATAAAATCATGATAAAAGACTTTAAGGCTCTCAAAATAATGGTAGCATCTCCTCAGCAAATTTTAAGCTGGTCTCATGGAGAAGTTAAGAAAGCTGAAACCATTAATTATAGAACACATAGTGCCGAAGTAGATGGACTTATGGATGAAAAAATCTTTGGTCCAACAAAAAACTTCGAGTGTTATTGTGGTAAGTACAAAAAAATCAGATACAAAGGAATAGTTTGTGATAAATGTGGCGTTGAAGTGACTCATAAACGTGTAAGACGTGAAAGAATGGGGCACATCAAGCTGGCTTCATCTGTCACACATGTATGGTTTTCACATGGTGTTCCAAACAAACTTTCTTTGATATTAGGAATTCCACAAAAGAAACTTGAGACAGTTATCTATTTTGCAAGATACGTAGTTACAGAATTTGATGAAAAAGGAAAAGAAAGCGCAATTGAGAAAATCAAAACAGATCTTGATAAAGTTGTATCTGAAACAGAGAAAGAATTGAAAGACAAAATAAAAGAGATAGAGAATACTTATAAAGAGCAAATAAAGTTAGCCAAAAAAGAAGAAAAGGATGAGAAGAAACTTTCTGCAAAAATCAATCAGGTTGAAAACAGGCAGAGCAAAGAAATTGCAAAGCTAAGAGCAATTTATGACCAGAAAATCAAGAATATCAAAGCTAAAACCAACGAGAAACTAAATTTGGTCAAGAATATCAGAGAAGGGATCACCTTATCAGAAGAAGAAGTTGGATCACTAAGAGAATATGAAGTTGATTTCTTCACTGCAGGAATGGGAGCTGAGGCAATAGAGAAGCTTCTTAAAAAAGTAGATTTGGCAACATTGGTTGCAGAATTAAAGGAAGAACAAAGCAAAACCAAATCTCAGGCCAAGAAAGCAAAATATATTCAGAGATTGAGAATATTGGAAGGGATGTTGAAAAATAATGTCAATCCCGAATGGCTGGTTTTGAAGGTTCTTCCTGTGATCCCACCAGAATTAAGACCAATCATTCAATTGCCAGGAGGTAGATTTGCAACATCAGATTTAAACGATCTATATAGAAGGGTCATAAATAGAAATAATCGTTTAAGAAGACTTATCAATCTTGGCGCTCCTGAAATTATCTTGAGAAACGAAAAAAGAATGCTTCAAGAATCGGTGGACGCCTTAATCGATAATAGTCACAGACCAGGAAATCCTGTTCAAAACTCCAAGCAACAGCCATATAAATCATTATCTGATATGCTTCGAGGAAAGCAAGGTAGATTTAGACAAAACTTACTTGGAAAACGTGTTGATTACTCAGGTCGTGCAGTAATTGTCGCTGGTCCAGATTTGAGTATTTATCAGTGTGGATTGCCAAAAATAATTGCTCTAGAATTGTTCAAACCATTTGTAATAAGAGAAATTATCGCTGAAGGATTAGCCCCAAATATCAAAAGTGCGAAACACTACTTTGAATCAAAATCAGATAAGGTTTGGGATATATTAGAAAGAGTTATACAGAATAGACCAGTTCTATTAAATAGAGCTCCGACCTTACACAAACAAGGTATTCAAGCATTTTTCCCTGTTCTGACTGAAGGTAATGCAATAAGTATTCATCCTATGGTTTGTCGTGGATTTAATGCTGACTTTGATGGAGACCAGATGGCAGTACATTTACCTTTATCATACAAGGCAGTAGAAGAGGTTATGGAAAGAATGTTTGCAGATTCTAACCTTCTACTTATGGCTGATGGATCTCCAGTTATTGGAGTACAAAAAGATATGGCACTTGGGATTTATTATATGACAGGTCTAAAAGACGAAAAAGCTGAACCAAAAATTTATCCAACACCAAATAGGGCTATTGGTGAATATGAAAAGGGCAATTTGGATCTTCGAGACAAGATCAAAGTGCTAATAAATAATGAATTAGTTGAAACCTCAGTTGGAAGATTGAAGTTTAATGAAACGCTTCCAGAAGGGTTCAAATTCATCAACGAACAGGTAAACAAGAAGATGGTTGGCAAACTTGCCGCACAGATATTGCAAGATTACAACAGCGAGGCAACTATTAGTTTCCTAGATCAGGTCGAAACTATTGGATTCAAGTATGCGACAAAATCAGGTTATTCAACATCTAGTGATGACTTCAAGGTAAGTCCAATTACTATGAAACTGATTCATGAAGTTGAAGAAAAAGAAAATCAATTGACACAAGATTATTACAATGGTTTGTTGACTCAAGCAGAAAAGAAGAGGCTTGTTGAAGAAGCATGGATGGAAGTAATTGACAAAGTCGCTGATGTGACCTGGAAAGAATACGATGGAGATAGAAGTAATCCATTGTATGCATTTGAAGATTCGGGAGCATTACCAATTTCTAACCCAATTAGACAGATTGCTGGGGTCAAGGGACTGATTCTAGACCCATTGGGCAATATTGTAGAATTACCTTTAAGATCTAGCTACAAAGACGGTTTACCAACATTAGAGTATTTCGTAGCTGCAAGAGGTACTAGAAAAGGTCTTGCAGACACAGCTCTTAAAACAGCAGAATCTGGATATTTGACCAGAAAACTAGTTGATGTTGCTCAAGACGTTATAGTCAGAGAAGAAGATTGTGGAACAAAAGAAGGGTTCACACTAGATAGGAAAGAGAAGAGGATGCAAAGTCTTGCAGAAAGAATCGACGGTAGATTTGTTGCAGAAGACGTTGTAGATACCAAAACCGGCGAAGTGTTATTGAAAGCCGGTGAATATGTATCAACTGATGTCGCAGAAAAGATTGATCAGTCAAATGTAGAAACAATAAGTGTTAGATCACCTATGACATGCAGAAGCAAAGAAGGAATTTGCCAGAAATGTTATGGCAAAAATCTTGGAACACAACAGATAGTAGATTTGGGAATGGCTGTCGGAGTTATTGCTGCACAAGCTATGGGAGAGGCAGCAACTCAGTTGACCTTAAATACCAAACATTTGGCTGGACGTGCTGGAACAGATATCACACAAGGATTGCCTCGTGTTGCAGAATTATTTGAGGCTAGAACCCCAAAGGGAAAGGCAATCTTGACTGAAATCGATGGAAAAGTAAGTTTCGAGAAGGACAAAAATGATGAAATCATTAAGATTATCATCACCGATCACAAAAAGTATGAAAAATCATACAAACTTCTTGAGGGAGATACTGTAGCATTCAAAAGATCAAGAAAAATCAAGAAAGGTGATGTCATCTATACCCAAAAAGATGGAACAACTGTTGTTGCTGATCATGAAGGACAGGTGACGAAAAATAACGATGAAGTAATAATCGAAGTCGACAAAATTTTAGAAAAAGAATATGAAGTCACTCCAGATGATAGAATTGTTGTAGAAAAAGGCCAATTGGTTAGTAAAGGAAGCGCACTTACTCAAGGATCAATCTCTCCAAAAGAGTTGATGGAGTTGACTGATGTTGAGGGAACCTGTCAATATATAATTGATAACATCCAGGAGACATATGGAATCCAGGGTATCGCAATTAACGATAAGCATGTTGAAATTATTGTAAGGCAAATGTTCAAATACGTCAGAGTACTAACTCCAGGTGATAGTGATTATCTACCAGGAGACTTTGTAAGCTATATCGAAATTCAAGAGGTAAACAAAGAACTGAAAGCACAAGGCAAAACACCGGCGAAATTTACTAGAGTATTACTTGGAATCACTGCAGCATCTTTAAATACCGAGAGTTTCCTATCAGCAGCATCCTTCCAGGAGCAAGTTAGGGTCTTAACTGACGCAGCTTTGGTTGGGAAGGTCGATAAGTTGAGGGGTTTGAAAGAAAATGTTATAATCGGACGTCCTGTTCCATTAGGAAAGGAACTAAGATAAAAAATATAGTCAAATAATTTATTTAGAAAAATATAAATATGGCAAGAGTATCACAACTTGTCCGCAAGGGAAGAAAGAAAAAAAAGGGAACAGTCAGATTCAAAGGTCTTGAATTTCAAGAAATAATGAAATATAAGGCTGTACACTTCAATTACAATAGTATCTTAAACAAGTACTATATGAAACCAAATCCTTACAGAAGAGGAGTGTGTTTATCTGTGTTTACCAAAACACCAAAAAAGCCTAACTCAGCACTTCGAAAAGTAGCTAAAGTTAGACTATCTAATAAACAGGAAGTGACAGCTTATATCCCAGGAGAAGGACACAATCTACAAGAGCACTCTGTAGTATTGCTTCGACCTGGTAGAAGACCAGATCTACCTGGCGTTAATTATCAAGTAGTAAGAGGTGTTTATGATGCAGAAGCCGTTGATAGAAAACAATCAAGAAGCAAATACGGAGCCAAGAAACCAAAGTCTTAAAAATTTAATACAAAAAGGAGCTTAAGATAATAATCCTTAAGAGTATTTCTGTAAAAAACAGAGAGAAGATCCTGATTAACGAAAGTCCCGTTAATTAGGGACTTTTTTCTTTATATTAATCATTTAAAAATTTAAATTATGCGAGGTAAAAAAGCAAAAAACAGAGAAGTGACGGCTGATATCAAATATGGAAGCAAAACAGTCACAAAATTTATCAATTATGTTATGCTTGATGGCAAAAAGGCAGTTGCAAGAAAAAACGTATATGATGCATTAGAAGAAGCAGGCAAAGAATTAAAGATGAAACCATATGAGACATTGGAGGTAGCATTAAATAACATCAAACCAAAAATCGAGGTTAGATCAAGAAGAGTTGGTGGTGCTAATTATCAAGTTCCAGTTCCCGTCAGTGAGAGTAGACAGCTGACTTTGGCCTTAAGATGGCTTACTAGTTATTCAAGACAAGCAAGGAAAAATACTAGCTATGCCAAGGCACTAGCGAGAGAAATTGTAGCATCAGTCAAAAAGGAAAGTGCTTCATACAAAAAGAAAGAAGATATGGAAAAGATGGCAGAAGCAAATAGAGCATTCGCTCACTTCCAGTGGTAATAAATTGTTTAGGTCAATTGGCCTGAACTTTTTAGAAGTTTTTCAAAAGAGGCGGAAATTTCATGAATTTCCGCCTCTTTAATTTTGTCAAAAGCAATAATTACGTTATCAAATCCAGGATTTATATTTTTTTCGAATTTTCTTATAACCTCTCTGATCCTTCTTTTCGCTCTATTTCTAGAAACCGCTTTGCCTACTTTTTTGCTAGCAATGATTCCAAATCGAGTCTGATCTTCGTGCTTTGATTTAGCTGATACCAATAGTAAATAAGGAGAGACAAAACGTTTGCCGTTTTTGAAAACATAATCATACTGATTGGTTTTTGTAAGTTTAGCTACTTTTATCAAACAAATTCATACTAATAGCAAAATTATATTACCATTTAGAAGATAACAAAAGGAAAAATTTGAAAGTATAATAAATTACTTAAGTCTGGAGAATCTTTTGGTTTTATCTTTTCTGACTTCGTCAGAAGGAGTAAGTTCTTTGCGACCTTTGGCTCTACGATTTTTAAGCACACTATCTGAGGTGGCCATAAAACCCAATCTTCGTAATCTTTTTCTTTTTTTTGGTTGAAATGTTCTTTTTGGCATAACAAGGTAATTTTATCAAAAACGCCCAATTTGAGCAAGATTTCTGGCTAATTATGTCAACTTTGTATAAAATTAGCTATGCAAAAACTTAAATTCTTATCCACATTAATAGTTGTGATCGCAGTTTTAGTGATTGTGATGATCAGCTTGCCAAATCTCGTTTCGCAATTTGATTTATCCACAAAGGATAGTAGGCCTGCACAAAAGACGGAAAATGAAGTACAAGGTGTGTCCTTTAGGGAGATTAATTATAGCGTAGACAATTCATTGTATATATTTATAAATGGACTTGATTCACAAAAAATTGTAAGTTATAAACTCTCGACTGGAAGACAGAAGCTTGTTCACGATTTTGGGGATTCGATGAAATACTTTGTGCCGGGAAATATTCAGATAATTGATACAAATTTATATTGGGTCGAAAACAATGTTGTCTTTAAAAAAGATATTAATTCTCAAGAAGTACAAGAAATCTATAAGTTTGAAGATAATCGCAATCTTGTGGGGTTAAATATTTTCGAGGACAAGGTTTATATTACCGCTTATTTATTCAAAGACGGTCTATACGATCAGACTATTTATGGAATCTTTGATGGTAAACTAACCGAGATGTTCAAGTCCCAAGAAACCAATATTTATACATATAACAAAATTGAAAACGACAAATTAATAGTTTCTGTATATCAAACAAGATATAACAATTTTTCAAATAACTGCTTCAGCTTGCCGGAAAAGGTAGAAAAAGTATGCGAAAATTTGCCATTCAAGCTTCTAAACCCTACTCAAGAGGGATATAGAATGGGGAGTGCTGGATTTATAGAATATGCTCCAGAAAATGGGGGTTTGGAGACATTAGTATTTGGTGTCGAAGATGAAGTGTTTGAAAGTCCCAGATTGTATCAAAATAAGGTTTACTTTATTTCTGGAGTGCTAGAAGCGGCAAGCGCATATCTGCAAGAAGATGTATTTGGGTCCTTTGTCCCACTGTATCTTGAAGTGTACGACTTCAAGACTGAAACAAGATCAAAGCTCAAAGATTTGCCCCCCTCGCAAAGTGCACAAATAAAGTATATAGATGATAGTATCATTGTTTTGTCAATTTCAGAGAGATCTACGAATAAATTTGAGACAAAACCAAAAAATCTATGGATATACAATTTCCAGACAAAAACTTTAGAAAAACTAACAAATATCGATTGTCCAGGTTCTTTCTGTGAGGTAGAGATTATTCTTTAACTAAATACTATGGCTTTAAAATTTGGTACGGGTGGAGTACCTTTGACCTCAAAATCATCAAATACGTTAGATGGCATCAAAAGAATCAGTGAGCTTGGACTTGGCTCTTTGGAGTTAGAATTTGTACATCAAGTATATCTAAGCGAGGAAGATGCACAAGAAGTCGGGGAACTTGCCAAAGCCAAAAAGATTGATTTATCTATTCATGGTTCTTATTATATCAATCTTGCTAGTGAGGATAAACAAAAATGGCACGCCTCTATAGAAAGAATCAAAAAAGCAGCTTATATTGGATCCATCGCTGGGGCAAAGTTTCTTACCTTTCATTCAGGATTTAGACAGAAAAGAAAAGATGAGGATGTTTATGCTTCAATCAAAACAGGTATATTGGAGATTTTGGATTATTTGGATAAAAATGATCTAGATATCAAAATTACTCCGGAGCTTACAGGTAAGCCAAGTCAGTGGGGGGATTTAGATGAATTAATAAGACTAAATAAAGAAATAAATCATAATAAACTTGGTTTTTGTTTTGATTTTGCGCATAAACATGCAAGAGATGGTGGAGGCTATAATTCGTTTGAGGAATTTAATAACATGTTAAAACAAATTAGAGATGAACTAGGGGCGAAGTTTTTAGAAGACATGCATATTCATATATCCGGTATTAATTACACCCCAAAAGGAGAAAGAAACCATCTTACCTTGCTTGGGGATAATGAAAAATACGTTCAAGAAGGACTGGAAATAAAAGGGATAGAAAAATATTACGAAGTGATGAAGAAGAAGGACAAGATCGGGCCGCCG
>CAYUFB010000010.1:0-37823 GCA_964444125.1 uncultured Candidatus Saccharibacteria bacterium | reverse complement strand
AATTTCTCCAAGGAAATCGGATTAGAAATACTCACAGTCTGGCTAGTATCAACAATTTCAGATAATTTTGAGTCCGATTTGCCGATACTTAATCCTTCGGGGAAATTACTATTTACCCCATATGTATAAAATTCATTTCCTGTTTTTATACTATATTCATTCGAAATTTTTTCTACAATTAACCCTTTTTTATTGTCAAAAACTAATACCCCTCTCACCCCATCTTCATCTCTAACGGCAATTTTGCTTTTATTTGAATAGATAGATCTTACAGTTGAGTTTGTTTTGTTTACCGAGACTACTTCTCCAATTGCATAATTTAAAAAAATTACTACATCTCCTTGTTTAATACCATCATCTAATCCGCGATTCACGATAAATTCTCCTGAAGCGTATCTATCGTAACGAATTATTCTTGCAGGTTGTAGTTGGAAGTCTGGCCGAAAGAACGAATCTGTCTGCTTCTGCAATAAATCATATTCTTCAATTTGTTTCTTTAATTTTGCTACCTCGTTTTGGCTATTAATCAGAGAATACTGATACTCATCTCTTTGCTTTTTCAAACTTGACAGATCTTTAAATACCGACAAATTATCATTAATACCATTGATCTGATGATCAATTTGACTTCTATAGCCTGACTGAAGTTTCTCACTTTTGTCCAACAACAAATCAAACACGCCTAAACTAGATAGAATCAAAAAGAACAAGCCAAGCAAAAGGGCTCCAACAATTTGAATAAAACCTTCTCCTTCAAATTTCATATAACAATAAATAAACTATTAAATAGCATCTTCACCTGTTATTTGGATTTTTTCTAACAAATCAATCTCAGATAGTAATATATCAGTACCTCTGGCCACCGCACTCATTGGTTCCTCCCCTATTATAACTGGAGTTTTCAATTTCTCTTCGAAGTATTTATCAACACCCTCCAGAAGCGCACCACCACCGACTAAAGTAATACCTCTTTCTAATAAATCCGATAGTATTTCTGGTGGCGATTGCTCCAATGCCTCTCTTGTTGCCTCCGCGATCTTTTCAAGCACCTTGACTGTAGCTTCTCTAATTTCTACACTTGTGACGGTTACAACTTTTGGAAGACCAGTTATCAAGTCCCTACCTTTTACCTGTGCTTCAGTTTCTTTTTTGCGAGGATACGCTGACCCAATCGCTATTTTTATATCTTCTGCCATTTTTTCTCCTATGGCAATATTATATTTATGCCTAGCGTAATTAACTATCTCTTGGTCAATCTCATCACCTGCTATTCGAATAGTATTATCTACTACAATACCGCCTAAGGAAATTATTGCAATATCTGTAGTACCGCCACCAATATCGATAATCATAGACCCTGAAGCGTCTTCAATAGGAATTCTCGAGCCTATCGCTGCAGCCATTGGTTCCTCAATGATATATGCTTTTCTTGCACCCGCAGATAAAGCTGCGTCAACAACAGCTCTTCCTTCCACCTCAGTTATCTTTGATGGTACACCAATCACTACCCTAGGCTTAGGGACTGAAAGAAGTCTGGGATAATCTTTATGAACTTTGCGAATAAAATACCTAATCATTGCTTCAGTGCTATCAAAGTCAGAGATAACACCATCTTTCAATGGTCTTACAGCAACGATATTCGAAGGTGTCCTTCCTATCATTCTTCTTGCCTCTGAACCAACTGCCATTACTTGTTTTGTATTTTTGTTTACAGCCACCACAGATGGTTCTGAAATGATTATTCCATGACCCTTCACAGAGACCATAGTATTAGCTGTACCTAGATCGATACCAATATCATGGGTAACTAGATTCCAGAAACCATTAGATATTCTAGCCATAAACTATTATAAAAATATACTTAGGATGATTTTATCATTTAGTAGCAGGTACTTGGAAGTTTTGAAGAGTAAATTCTTCATTAAATCTACCTTCCTGTTGTCTAGCCTTCTTGTATGCCTTCATCGAGACTGTGATAGTTTTCTTTGAGCCAGACTGATCCACAACCCTCACTTTTCGCAAATTGATATCTTGTTTCTTGCTTTTTGCTGTAGCTTTTTTGGACCATGCACCAGACACACCACCAGCACTACCTCTTCTATGCCTTCTGGTTTTTCCAAAATTTGGTTTTTTGTTAGTTACTTCACATTTTCTCATTTCGTTATGATAATACTATATTTTGAGTTAATAATCAACATTGATAATACACAGTATAAGCTGAAGGTGGGAATTGAACCCACGACCTTTCCCTTACCATGGGAATGCTCTAGCCAACTGAGCTACTTCAGCACGCTCAATTTCGACAAATCAAAAGCTGGAGGTGGGATTCGAACCCACGACCCACGGTTTACAAAACCGTTGCTCTGGCCAACTGAGCTACTCCAGCTAACAAACCCCTTTGTCTCGAGTTTCCCAAAACAAGGCCTCACATTTCATCTGTAAGTTAATTGGGAAGTACGAACACCAAATTGGTTGTCCTCAATTCAAAGTCCACAGACTTCGAACGATTTCGGATTCCCTCATAATTGCTTGTAGACTCAATTAGCTCTTACAGACTACTTAGTGAGGTAAGATATTATAACAAAACAAATACATATTTTACTAGTAAATCGGTTCTTTTTTATAAAGCAAAGGTCAATCAAAAACAAAATACACTCCCTTGACAGAACCAAGCTTACCTGTAAAAACCGAACTTGAGAAATTTTCAATCGATCCTGCATCTATAAATATTTCTGCTCCTTTTGAGTTTGAATCAATCACCAATGTTTGACTATCCCCATCAATTGCTATTCTATTTGTCATGATAGGCAATGATGAATTTAATTTTATTACCCAGAAATCATCACCATGCATCAAATCCGCAGAACTAAGTTGATTCATCCGATCTTTGTCTCTAAAACCTTTTTCAATCTTTTTATCAACAAAAACTGGTATCCTAAACTTAATGATTGCGGGATTTTTCAATTCATTTGCTTCTTGTATAGCGGCCCTTAAAGAACATGTCTGCCATAAAGTCATACAATCACCATCAATTTTTAAATCAGAAGCATCATCAGTTGTATTTGTGTATATAGTATTTAATTTTTCAGGCGCAGATACTGCTAAGATTTTTGATGTATCATCCTTGCTTACCAATTTTGCAAAAAAATTACCATCAATGTATTTATTGAACTTCTGTTCAATAACAAAAGAAATCGTACCCTTTTCACTCAGCAACCTTGCAGAAGCAATGAATCTACTATCTTCTTTTACTTGATCTTCATAATATAATTGAATTTCGTATTTAGACAAAATCTCATCATTTATTGAAACTTCCGCTAACTGATCTGCCTGTATTGGACTTAACTCACCCTTTACTCTGAGCTTGCCGTCTTTATAGATCAAACTGTTAAAAGAAACACCCAAATCATCAATTGTTAGATTTTTGCGATTTGTATACAAATCTTTCACATCAGCATTGGTAACAGGCCTTTTTTGCGAACTAACCAGGGACAAGCTAAATAGTTTCAAATCTGAATTTGATTCTTCGGAAATCAAACACACCCTTACATATAACTTTTGGAGTTTTTGTCCCGAGAACAAATCACTTAAACCAGAATTAATCTCTTGAATTGTATTTGACGAATCACAGCCCAGGTTAGTTATTTCCCAAACTTTATTGTTATCTTGATTGTTATAATGATACCAATTAATATTATCCTTTGAGATTTGGTAGGTAATTTTATCAAAACCTCCTGAAGCATAAAAAGGTGACTGACTAGTCGATTTTGTATTAATAGTACTCTCCTCAAGAAGCATTATTGGGTCTCTCCTATCAATAATAAAAAAAGTATCTAAATAGCCTATATTTGTTTCACGCAGATCCGACTCTGCTTCACGAGTCAAACCATGAACTTGACCATGAAACACACTCTCCTTATTATTTAGAACTACACCCTCACCATCAAAAGATATATTTTCTGTGAAAAAAGAAATTGATTCCTCGTCTGAGCTTAAGAAATTAATAGTTGTATTATCCTGGCTGGACGCAAAGATGCTATCTATTTTGGTATTTAATATAACTATGCCACCTGTGATAAATAAAATCACTTGAATTATGGTGATCAATAAGGTGATAATTATTGTAATTATTGTTGGGTAATACCTGACCCTAAAGGTCGAGAGATCTTTGTTGTATTGAGATAGATTTTGATCCTTTTGCACAACTCCAAGCAAACTTCTTAATAAGACAAAATAGAAACTAGTAACTATCTGAGATACAAACCAAAATACGTATCCAAAAAAGGATATAAAAATATTACTATTTGAACAACGATAATACATTATCAAGTCAGTTCTATTAGCCCAAGTTACTAGCTTTGATAACAAAAATTTCAAAAATTTACCACAACAATCCCCGCCTTCTGGCATTGCTTTTCCAGTTAATACGCTTTTTATTACGCCACTTAAAGAGACAAGGAAGTATTTACTTGTTTTATCAACAATATGGAAGTTTTCCGGTAGACCCAGATTCGTACCCTTTTGACTTAATACAATAATTTCTCTTTGACTATCAAGGAAAGCTGGATTGGTAGTAAGATAATCAATTAATTCCCTACCACTATATTCTGGCAAAGTTGTATCGATAATCACAATATTGGGCTTGGTCAACATAATATAACCTAATCCCTCAATACCGTTCTCTGATGTATATATATCAACTGACAAATCAGTAGTCAGACCAATTTTATAAACTAATATTTTTATTGCTTGACGAAGGATAAAATTGTCATCTAACAAAACAACATTTAGCCTTTTCTTCTCTTTTTCGTTGGCATTATCCATGTATTTGCGATAAACTTCTCTATATAAATATACAATAGTTATTTATAAAAGTCATAATAATATTTATCAATTAGTTTAAAAAATTCAATGCAAATCGAGGGAAGAAATCCAATCAATGAAGCTCTTAAGGCAGACACCCCAATAAAAAAAATATTGATTCAAGAAAATATTAGGCAAGATGATCGAATTGAGGAGATATTTGTAAATATTAAAAAGAAAAAAATCAATTTCCAGGTTGTGTCCAAGCGCAAGCTCGATCACATAAGCGAAACAGGTGTACACCAGGGGCTTATTGCTTTGATCGAAAACGAGGAAACAACGAATTTTAGTACACTAATAAAAGACAACAACCCCTTTTTAATATATATAAGAGAGGCGCTCTACGAACACAACATAGGTGCAATTATTAGAACTGCTGAATGCGCTGGAGCTACCGGGGTAATTTTGCCACCAAAAACAATCCTAAGTCCTCAAGTTAGGCGCACCTCAATGGGAGCAACAGAACATATACCTATCACCAATTATGGACTATTTCAAGCCATCAAAGAAGCATCTCAAGCGGGTATCGAAATAGTTGGAATAGAAAGAACAGACAATTCAACGCAACTATACAAAACTCCCCTTCGACAACCACTCATGCTGATTATAGGTGGAGAAGATAGATCTCTAAGTGAGTCTATAATTAAAAAATGTGACAAAACAGTGCAAATACCAATGTTTGGCAAAATCAACTCACTAAATATGAGTGTGGCAGCAGCACTAGTTATATATGAAGTTGTCAGACAATCAAACACAAAAGCCGCAATGTTCACGTAAAAATCCGACAGTCCATGTAAAATATGGACATTATGGAAAACACAACAAAAATCATTACAGCTTGGGAGCTGTACGAAAATGGGATGCCTAAAACCCACATATCAAAATATTTAGGCAAACATAGAGAAACAATACATCTATGGATAAAAGGCATAGAAGATGTAGGAATAGATGATTATCTTCAGGAATATGTACATGCAAAGAAAGGAGAAAGAAAGGGAAGACAGATAGATCCAGTACTTAAACGTAAAGTTCGGGCAATTAGAGAACGTGAGAACGATTGTTGTGGACAAAAGATTCAGTATTATCTACAACAGGACACAGGTCTAAAAATATCAGTACCAAAAATATATGAGATTTTAAAGGAGAAATATGTAATCCGTAGTAAGTGGAAGAAAAATCGATCTAGAGGTAGTGTTCCAGAGGCAAAAAAGCCAAGAGAAGTAATACAAATGGATAAAATAAATTTTGGAGGATTGTTTGCATTTACTGAGGTAGATATATTTACTAGAGAGGTAGATGTATATCTTGTACCAAAACTAACAGCAGAGTACGGCTACAGATTTCTTCGCAGGAGTATGCCAAGGAGATTTGATAATTACTCTGAACTAATACAGACAGATGGGGGAAGTGAATTCAAATATCAATTTAAGCAAAACGTTAGTAGGTATTGTGCAAGACACAGAATAGCAAGACCATACAAAAAGAATGAACAGGCGTATATTGAAAGTTTTAACAGGACATTAAGAAAAGAGTGTTTAGGATGGAAAAAATATCAACAATCTGAGCTTGAATGGTGTAATATGAAGGTAGAGAGATTTCTTTACAAGTATCACAATACAAGACCTCATATGAGCCTTGATATGAAACCACCTTTAGTTTTTAAAAGAGGACTGTCGGATTTCTAAATAGAATTATGCGAAAGCTTGAGTGAAACGTATCAAAAAGTTATAATTACTGAGTGTATTGAATTTATGGGGTCTTGGTGTCAATGGTAGCATAACGGTCTCCAAAACCGTCGGTGTGGGTTCAAATCCCGCAGACCCTGCTTAAAAGTCCATAGACAATTTTTCAACCTAAAAAGACTTTAGAATAGTAGAAACATCTGCTATAATGCGTCATAAGTAAATCACATAAATTAGTGATGTCGTTTTTATGTTCAAAAAACTTAAAAAGAAAACGAAGAGGTACGCAAATAATTCTAAGGATGTCATGTCCAGAATTATTTCATTGCCATTAGTTGTAATGAGATTCTTAAAGGGTGTGTGGCAAGAGTTGAAATTAGTTAGCTGGCTAACAAAAAGAGCTACAATTAAGTGGTCGACTGCAGTATTGGTAAGTGCCCTAACTCTAGCAGGATTAATAGTTTTATTAGATATTGCTTTTTATAATCTTAGAAATTTATTACTTTCTATATAAATGACAACAGAAAAATCAAACAAAAACCTTAATTGGTATATCATAAACACCTATTCAGGGCACGAGAAAAAAGTAGCGAATTTAATACAAGAAAAAATCAAAGCCAATAGTCTCGATAAACAAGTAGTTGAAGTTGTGGTTCCAATACAAGACAAGATTGTAGTCAAAGAAGGTAAAAAAAGAACAGTCGAAGAAAAACTCTTCCCAGGCTATATTTTGATAAATATGGAAATAAATGATGAAACCTGGAGGGTAATCAGAAACACCGATGGAGTTACAGGATTTGTTGGAACAGAAAAGAAGCCAACACCATTAAGAGAGGATGAGGTTAAAGGAATATTAGCTTTTATGGATATAAAACAACCAGCATATTCTTCAACTTTCGCTGTAGGCGATGCTGTCAAAGTTACCGATGGTCCATTTAAGGATTTTGTTGGATCAATAAACGAAATCAATGAAGATAAAGGACAAGTAAAAGTATTATTATCAGTATTTGGAAGAGAAACACCAGTAGTCTTAGATTTTTTGCAAGTTACAAAACTTTAAAAACATAAATCCCCTAGCCTCTTTTTAGTGGGAAAAATATTATTTATTAGTAAATAATTGCTATAAAACGCAATTGAAAAAAGCAATGGCAAATAAACCGGTAAAGACAAAAATGAAATTAATAATTGAAGCTGGCAAAGCAACTCCAGCTCCACCTATTGGTCCAGCTCTTGGACAACACGGAGTAAATATTGGAGATTTTGTAAACCAATACAATGAAAAGACCCGAGACAAAATGGGTACTCAAATTCCAGTAATATTAACAATTTACGAAGATCGCAGCTTCTCGATGGAGTTCAAAGAACCTCCAGTAGCAGACTTAATTCGAAAAGCAACAGGCATTAAGAAAGGTTCTGAAACTCCAAATCTCAAAAAAATTGGGAAACTAACAAAAGCACAGGCACAAGAAATCGCAAAGACCAAAATGCCAGACTTGAATACAAATAAACTTGAATCTGCTACCAAAATTGTTCAAGGAACAGCAAGGAGTATGGGGATTGAAGTAGAAAACTAATTTATATTAACTTAATAGTATTTGCAAAAATGAACAAAAAACTTGAAACAGCCAAAAAATTGATTGACAAAGACAAGCACTATTCCATCGATGAGGCCTTGGAAATATTGCCAAAAATCTCAATAAGTAAATTCACAGGATCAGCAGAGATCACTATCAACCTAAACTTAAATGATAAACAAAAACAAAACCCTATTAGATTAAGTGTTACATACCCTAATCATTTCGGAAGAGAAACAAAAGTTCTAGCATTAGTGGATAATTCAAAAGAAAAAGAAGCCAAAGATGCTGGCGCTGATTATGTAGGTCTCGATGATTACATCAAAAAGATCGAAGAAGGATGGATGGATTTTGATATTGTTGTAGCAACTCCAGCAGTTATGCCCAAAATTGCTAAACTTGGGAAATATATTGGGAAAAGAGGACTTATGCCAAATCCAAAGAATCAGACCGTAACTGACAAAATTGACCAAGTAGTCAAACAGTACAAAAGTGGCAAGAATAATTACAAAATTGGAGAACAGGGTTCATTGCAAGTTGTTTTTGGAAAGCTAGATATGAATAAAGAACAACTCAAACAAAATCTTGATGAATTGATAAAAGCAATAGACTCAGAAAAACAAAAGCTTGGACAGATTGTTGTAACTGGTGTTTATGTCAGTCCAACGATGGGACCAAGTATAAAATTAAATACAAAAGAAATAATCAAATAATTTACTATTTATCTTAAATAGTATATAATTTGAGCACATCCAAGACGGCCAGTGTTGCTTATAATTAAGTAACTTAAAATTTACTAGCCTAGATGTAGACACTATCATGTTTATATCTCAACCGTCTTGCTTGTTCAAGACGGTTTTTTTATGTTTTATTTATAAAAAATTATGGCACTCTCAAAACAAGAGAAGAAAGAGTTAATAGAAGCTTATACAAAGAATCTTAAAAACTCTTCAATGCTTTTTGTACTAAAACCAACAGGATTAAATCCGATTAGTGCAAGCGACTTTAAAAAGAAACTCTATGACAATCAGAGTCAATTTAACGTTGTGAAAAATACTCTATTTAAGATCGCTCTCAATCAAACAAATACTCCAATCAATTTAGATAAAGGAGAAAATGCTGTTGTTACTAGTCAAGGAGATTTAGCCACAATTGCAAAGTTAGTTGAAGAATTTATCAAATCAGAAGAAAAAGTTGAATTTAGACAAGGTTTAATCGAAGGCAAGGTAATTACAGATGTAGAATTCAAATCTCTAGCGAACTTACCAAGTAGAGAGGTTCTTATTGCTCAAGTATTATCAGGCATGCAAGGTCCAATCACAGCTTTCGTTAGGGTGCTGTCAGGAAATATTAGCGGATTTGTTAATGTTGTCAATGCAATCAAAGACAGGAAGCAGGCTTAATTTTATTATTTATTTTTAAATATTATTTTTATATAAATGGCAGACGAGAAAAAAACTACTGAAGAAACATCAGTAGAACTTACAGGCAATGCAAAAAAAATTGCAGACATGCTTGAAACAATGACCGTACTAGAACTTTCTGAGCTAGTCAAAGCTCTAGAAGATAAGTTCGGAGTATCTGCAGCAGCACCAGTTACAGCATTTGCAGCACCAGTTGCAGCAGAAGCTGGCGCAGGAGCAGAAGAAAAAACAAGCTTCGATGTTGTGCTAGCAGAGATCGGTGCAAACAAAATTGCAGTTATCAAAGTAGTCAAAAACGCAACAGGTCTTGGCCTTAAAGAAGCCAAAGACTTAGTCGAGGCTGCTCCAAAAGCAATCAAAGAAGCTATTGCAAAAGAAGATGCAGAAGCATTAAAGAAAGAGCTTGAAGAAGCTGGAGCCAAAGTCGAGCTTAAATAATTAAGCATTCCAGATTATCTTTACAAAAGAGACACCAAAGGTGTCTCTTTTTTGTTAATCGTTATGTTTGGTTTTGTTGATGATTTCTATCGACAATACCGATGACTAATATTATAATGCTACGTAAAGATATTAATTCTTAAATTATATCAATGGAAGCATTACTTCCTTCAGAACTAATAGAGTCAGGCAATATTGATCAAGAAATTCTTATTATGATCATAATGCTTCCTGTGATCGCCACAATATTGGGTTTCACTAGACACGTCATCGGCATTAAGGCATTAGGTTTATATGCACCTATAATAATCACATATGCATTTCTTGAACTAGGCTTAGGCTCAAACGATCCAAGTTGGGAAGGCAAAGCCATTCACGGACTCAAGTATGGAATTATTTTGACTTTTGTTGTTTTTGTAACCTCTGCTCTGACGCATATACTAACAAAAAAACTTCGCATACATTATTTTCCAAAAATTGCATTAGTTCTAACAACCGTCGCAATTGTAATATATCTATTGCTTGTATTTGCAAATGAGACAGGAAGATTGGGTCTTTTAAGTATTGGATTCATACCAGTCATTCTTATCTCTACTGTTTCTGAACAATTTGTATCCATAATGGCAAAGAAAAACCTAAAAATTGCCGTATCATTGGCGATCACAACAGTCATTATTTCTTCCTTGGTATTTGTAATAACAATTTTTGAGCCGTTTCAAAAGTTATTAATTAATTATCCCTACCTTTTGATACTTACGATACTAATCAATATAGCCGTAGGTAGATTTACTGGACTAAGGGCCTCAGAATATATTCGTTTCAAAGATATTCTAAATAAAGAAGACTAACATGAATTTGTTATTAATGTACAAAAACAGAAAGAAAATTCTGGGGATGAACGAGAGGAATCTCAAATATATCCGCAAAAACAATCTCAATAAGGCCTTAGAAATTGCTGATAACAAAATCTATACCAAAAGAGTTTTAGAAGAGAACAAAATCCCCACACCGGCATTAATAGACCATATAGAAAACTACAACGAAGCTAGATCTTTCGATTGGGATAGTCTACCAAATAGTTTTGTCATGAAACCGGTACATGGTCTTGAAGGCTCCGGGATAGAAATATTTTACAATAGAGACAAGAATGGTAATTGGATAAGAGGTGATGGCTCAAAAGTTAGCATAGAAGACTTGAAACTCCTTGCTCTTGATATTATCGAAGGTAAGTACTCTTTGTATAATCAAAAAGACAGTATCTTGTTTGAGGAAAGAGTCAAGATGCACAAAGCATTCAAGTACTTTGCATATAAAGGTGCTCCAGATGTTCGGATTATTGTTTATAACAATATTCCTCTCATGTCTTATGTCCGACTTCCGACCAAAGAGTCTAGAGGGAAAGGCAACTTGGCACAAGGAGCGATCGGTGCTGCTATCGATCTTGTTTCTGGTACTACCACTTCTGCTATCATAGGCAAAAGCGAACAAATCGAAAGAGTCCCAGGAACCAATCTTTCACTGAGAGGCCTCAAGATACCCTATTGGAACCAACTACTTCGAACAGCTATTGAGGCTCAAAAAGCCACGAATCTTGGTTTTGCTGCAATTGATTTTTTGATAGACAGAGAAAAAGGCCCAGTAATTATTGAGATGAATGCTAGACCAGGACTTTCAATACAAATAGCAAATCAAGATGGATTAAGATGGAGACTTAAGAAAGCTGCAGGCATAAAAGTTACCAGTACAAACAAAGGAATCCGTGTAGCCAAAGACATGTTTGGTGGTCAAGCAGAAGAAGATATCGAAAAAGTATCAGGGAAACAACTTGTCAGCCATATAGAACCTGTTGAAATCCTTACAAAAGACAACACGAAGATTTCATCACTAGCACTTATCGATACTAGCAGAAGGACAACGACGATAGAACAAAAGTTAGCAAGATCAGCAGGAATTATAGATGAAGAAACAATTATAGACGAACCAATGATATCAGATATCAAGTTCTCTTTAGCAGGCGTAACCATCGAAACAGATTGCAGAGTGGTGCCCTACCCAATCAAAGGTTACAAAATACTAGTTGGGAGAAAGAGTTTAGGAGATTTCTTAATCGACATCAGAAAAGTTGCCTCAGGCCAAGAAGAAAAGCAAAAAACACAGCTTCTCACTCAAGAACCTTACACAGACCCAATCATTATCGACAATCAACTTGAAGAGATTTCAAGACAAATATTTATTACTGGCAATATTAGGCCAATCAATTTAATTAAAGAGAAAAAGCAATTTTTCAAAAATACTGATTATAATCCAAACTATTTGTATAAACCGGTAGAAATTGATACAGACAAAATATTAGATAGGTTAAATACTCTTAAACCAGATGATACAACAATTATTGGAGAGCTATTTTCTGAGAAAATCAGAAAACTGAAACAAGCCTTGTATCTTATTGAAGCGATCGGTGATGATGATATTTTCCCAGACAGATCTGAACAACTATATGGCATTCCAAACGAAGAAATATTTCAAAAAGCATTAGAATTAATAAATAATATTCCTAGCCCTGTAGATAATTCCCAAAGACTTAAATATATTAGCTTTAACGAGGTCAAAAACACACTCGAATCGGCCTTAGAAAAAATCAATTATAAAGGATCTATTGACTATGTCAAAAACGGACCAACGAAAGCCTCAGTACATAGATCAGGCAACAAGATTTTAATCAATAAGAATTACAAATTCACAAAAGAGAAACTGGAAGGGACAATTGCTCATGAAATTGAAGTTCATCTAAGACGAGCAATAGCTGGAAAAAACAAAAAATACAAGATATTTAGTTATGGTACAGCAAATTATATAGAAACAGAAGAAGGTTTGGCAGTATTCAACAAATCGCAAAGACTGAATTCTCAACAACCAGTCAGGAATGCAGCAATAATGTATGTATCAGCTTACCTTAACCACAAAGGATCGTTTAATGAGACATACAAATATTTGAGAGCTCTGGGTCTTACAGAAAGAAACGCCTACAAATATACCGTAAGAACGAAAAAAGGAATCAACAATACCACAAACAAAGGTGCATTTTTGAAAGATATGCTCTACTTCACTGGATATCTAAAAGTTGCCAAACTTACTGATAATGAAAGAGAAGCTCTGTTAGATAATGGCAAAACTCACGAATTAATTACTCTTTAAACTTCCTTTGATTACATCAATATGTTTTAGTGCTTCAGCGACTCCACTAACTACAGCATCTAAAGGTTCTTCAACAACATGCGCTGGGACACCTGTTGCTCTTGTAAAAAGAGTATCTAAGTTACTAAACATTGCAGTGCCACCACTTAATACCATTCCCCTATCAATTATATCTGAAGCTAATTCTGGTGGGGTTTTCTCTAATACTGTTTTGATCGCATAAATAATTTGATTCAGGACAGACCTAACTGCATTATGAATCTCATTGGAATTAACCATCACCGTTACAGGCAATCCTGAGTTAACATCTCTACCTCTTACTTCCATCTCTTTAGGTTTTTCTAATTCAATCGCACTACCAATTTCAATTTTAATTTTCTCTGCCATTTGCTCACCTATTACTGTACTACGAGATTTGCGCATATATGCAATTATCGCTTCTGTCAAAGCATCTCCCGCTATTCGCTTGGACTCAAATGTCACTATCCCATTCATAGAAATTACTGCTATTTCAGAAGTTCCACCTCCCATATTGACTATCATATTGCCTGTGCTTGTACTGATTGGTAACTGAGCCCCAATTGCTGCGGCGATTGGTTCAGGAATAAGATATATTCTACCTGCTCCAGCAGAAGCCGCTGCTTCAATTACTGCACGTTCTTCTACTGAAGTCAGGCCAGCAGGCACACTGATCATCACATCTGGTTTAAAGAAACGTGATTTTCCTATTGCTTTATTTAACAAAGACTTCAACAATGCTTCAGTTAGCCTATAACTAGCAATAACACCTTGTCTTAATGGACGCTTAGCGACAATGTTTCCTGGTACTTTTCCAAGCATATTTTTGGCATCTTCACCAACAGCTACAACTTTTCGATCATCTAGAGAAACAGCGACAACGGTAGGTTCCCTAACTACAATACCTTTTCCTTGAACAAGTACCAATGAATTGGCAGTTCCAAGATCAATTGCAATTTTTTTTGCCATTTATATAGGATATAATATAAATTGATTCTTACTATAGATACAGTTTATAATACATTCATGAAAAAAACATTAAAACGATTATCAATATATTTTTTTGCTTTCTTTGTATTTGTACTATTCTCAAGCCTGGCTGTATTCTTGATTATTATAGCACAAGGCGGTAAGGTCACCAGAGATGGTATCGAAAGAACAGGCATAGTCAAAATTAACGTCGAACCAGAAAGAGACATCAAAGTGTACCTCGATGACAAAATCGTGACACTAAAAGATAAGAAAATCGAAAATTTGACCGAAGGTGAATACACTATTCGTGTAGAAAAAGATGGGTTTACCACCTGGACCAAAGAAGTCAAAGTAGAAACAGGAATTGTAAAAGAAGTATTTGCTACATTATTTCCAATTGAATACGAATTAAACCAAATCACACAGACAAGTATTGATCGTGCATTTTTTTCTATAGATGGTAGTTTTGTAGTCTACCCAGTCAGAGGTTTAGATGAAAACGACAATGGAATATGGAAATATAAACTAACTTCAAATGCCTTTGGGTTAATATCAAACAGACCGGAGAAAATATATAACCTAACACCATTTCTCGATGATTTATTGCAAAAAGAATATGAATTAACTATTTCATATGATAACTCAAGATTCTTAATTACTACAGATTCTAGTCAAAGTATTTTTTCAATGAATGGCGGAGACAATAATGTAATACAACTTGAAGATATTGAAAACATAGGCTTCTTATCAGATCGAATTGAGTGGTTCAAAAAAGGAAATTCATTGATTATAGAAAAAGATAAGACAATATACGAATACAATATTTCCGATAATAGTTTGCGATTTATATACAAGTTCGAGGAAACACCGATCTATGCTGTAAATGGTCAAAATCTAGTTTTTTTCGCTCAAGAAAAATATTACACATATAATAACGGCCAAAAAAGACAGTTAAACACAGTCATCAAATCGACTCTTCCTGTGCCCGAATCACTTTGGATGAGTAGCAATAATGAAAACATTCTTTATGTCTCAAGCGAAGACATGCTTTACTACGTTGATACAACAAAAAGTATTCACTATATCGGAGAATATACCTTAGAAAATATCTCACCTAATGGCGAATCAGCAATTATTCAAGATGAAGATAATGATGTTTTCGTATTTAGAAGTCAGTATATGCCAGGGAAAGATTCAATTAACACTGAGATCAAACCTCTCAACATGAAAAACCAAGACAAAACGTCATTTAAATGGTCTGTTAATGGTCTACATATTATCGTCAACCATCGTACTGAAGCAGTATCAAATCTCAAATTAATGGATGCCTATGTGGCAAATGAATACAACTTAATAGAAAGTGAGCAAATTATTGAGGATTGTTATCAATATTTACCAGCAAGTTCTGAATTCATGCTTCTACTCAGAGATTCTGTCAATTCTACAGAAGCTAATCTTTACAGAATCGTTCTAAAATAAAAAAATGTACCAGAGAGGATTTGAACCTCCGACCTACGCGTTAGGAGTGCGTTGCTCTATCCAACTGAGCTACTGGTACAAAATATCAGCATAAAGGAATTATACTAGTTGAGAGTCATATTTCCAAGACAAACAAGAAGAACCTATTTGCCATAATATCCCATAGATTTGTGCACGTTGACTTTATAATCCATTAATTCAATCTTTGAGAACCACAATTCAATTTCGTCTTTTGCCTCTTCAGGGTCTCCAGAAGCATGTACTAGATTATAAAATGGTCTTTTATAATCATTAGCAAGATCAGCATTATCCCAGCTAAAATCGCCTCTAATCGTCCCAGGAGCAGCATTAACAGGGTTAGTCTCGCCTACCAACTTACGTCCAATTTTTACCGCTTCAGGGCCCTCCCAGACCATAGCTAGAACTGGTCCCATAGATAAATATTCGATCAACCAATTTTTCACCATTTGACCAATTTCGATAGGATCATCAGTGCCCAATCTCTCGATTGGATCTATACCTTTCTCTTTGTATTCAGTCAAAGTCCTATTGCCGACCTTCTCTTTCCACTCCTTACTTTCTGGATAATGAGCCTTGCCCATATCTTCAGTTGCAGCGATAAACTCAAATGCAACCATTTTCAAACCTACTCTCTCAAATCTACTGATAACCTCTCCTAAAAGACCCCTTGCTACTCCATCGTGCTTGACTATTATCAATGTTCTTTCATGAATATCTGACATTAGTATGTTATTAAAAAATAATTATTCAAAAGCCTCGAAAGCCCCAACATAATCAACTCTTTCATAATCACCAAGATATTTAAAATCATCACCAAACCAATGTTTAATTTCTCGTTTAGCTTCTTCAGGAGAATCTGAAATATGGACCAATGTTTGAAAAACCACCCTACCCGATTTGACTGCTAATTTAGGGGTATCATACCCCCAGTTACCTCTGATAGTGCCAACATCAGCAATAGTTGGGTCAGTTGAGCCAGCAAGTTTTCTTACAACCTTTACTGCTTCATTGCCCTCCCAGACCGATATAATTACTGGTCCTGATGTTAAATATTTGACTAATGATTGATAAATTTTCTCGCCAATTTCCAATTTATCTATTGTTCCCATATCAGCCATTAACCTCTCTTCATCCCCATCATAATTTTTCCAAGTTTTTTCTCCCATACCTATAAGCCAGTCTTTTGTCCCTGGGTAATTATCTTTAGCTTGATCTTCAGTAGCTTGTATCATTCTTGCTGCAACGAGTTTCAGACCTGCCTCTTCAAATTTTTTATAAATTTTGCCGACCAAGCCTCTTTTGACTCCATCCGGCTTTATCATTACAAAAGTCCTTTCAATACTAATAAAATCTTGGGTCATGTTTTAGATTTATAAAAAATAACGAATAGTCGTAAAACTTAAGAAATTATACTATACCTTTTGTTTTTAATATTTTTATAATATTCTTAGTAACTTCTTCCGGTTTGCCATTTCCATCTACCTTATACCATGGACAATAGATATTTTCTTCAACCATTTGCTTAAATATCTTTTGTAACTTTTTTTGTTTACCCACACTTTTCTCAAACATGTCAGGACCTTCTTCGTGTCCCTCTTCTTTCTTCTTTCTTTTTATGGCAACTTCTGGATCTACATCTAAGAATATAGCAAAGTCCGGTCTTGGAATATCAAATAAATCCCCAAGTTCAATTAATTTGTTCATTTCAATTTGTTTCATTAACAAAGATTGATACGCAATTGTTGTGGTAAAATATCCATCTGCAACAAAAAGCATGCCTGGCGCGGAGATGAAGGGTTTAATATTGTCAGCATATCTAGTCTTCTCAAGTAAATATGATAATACCCATGAAGCATTATTCATTTTTGTCTCTCCTTGTAGTGCTGGATGGATAACTTGCTCATAAAATGCATCATGAATAGGAAATTCTGCGGATTTTACCTTTAGGCCCTTGTTTTGTAACCAATGAGCTATCTCAATTCTTTGAAAGCCTTTACCTCCACCATCTATAGACTCTAATACTATAAACATAGAAAAAGGTTAATATTTTAAATATCCTTAGCTTGCCCGATTCTACCCAGAAAATTCAATAATTGCAAACAAAAAAATCGTTTTAGATTATTAGCTTTATTCGAGAGATGGATATGGAAGAATATTCCATATTACCTTATACCGCCAGCGACAAATCCCCCGTGAATATCAACAGAAATCATAATCGTGCCAGATAAATCCGTTCTATATGTCTGAAGCCCATTTTCATCAAGCGCACTCAATACTAAATTATCTGGATGCCCATAATTATTTTTGCCAACAGATATGACCGCAATTTCTGGATTACCAAGCTTGATAAAACTATCAGACGTACTTGTTTTGCTGCCATGATGGCCGACCTTTATGACATCCAAGTCATAATCATCATCTGATAATATCGTTTCCTCATAACGAGAAGAAAGATCTCCCCCTAAATACATAAAAAAATCCTTGTAACATAGTACTAAAGCAATCGAGGAATCATTAACTGACAATGAAGATGAGTTTACCCGTGGCCACAGAACATCGAATTGCGTACAACACCCAAGACGAAAGTTCTGACTGGCACTTAGAGATATACGTTGAGCCCTGGAACTACCTAAATTATCTACTATATATTTATATGCCTTATTGTTATTTTCGACTTCATTTAAAAATAATTCATTGACTTCATATATCTCCATGACAAATGGCAATCCCCCAATATGATCTTGATCCGGATGTGTAATGAGAACAAAATCGAGACTTTTCTGCCAGGGTGGCAAAATTTTATCAAGTTCAAACAATAATGAACCATCTGGGCCAGTATCGATAAGTCCATAATTTCTATCCTCTGTCTGTATAAGTATTGCATCACCCTGTCCAACATCTAAAACAAATATTTTCAAATACCCTGTAGGACTTCTTAAATAGTTTACAAAAACAATAAATAATGGAACCACGATGGTGATTAGTATTTTACGAAAACGATATTTTCTCTCTTTCATGATTTCTATAATTCATTTCAAATAATACAATCAAAACTAAGAAATAAAACAGAAATATCATTGAAGACACATGCTCGTCATAACTGATAGAACTATATTCTAAACGACCAAAAAAACTCAATATATATTCAAAATAATCAAAAAATGGAACAATCAGAAAAGAAAGAAATCTAGCAACAACTATACTTATACTTGATACTATCAATTGTACAAATCCCAACAACATGAGTAGAGGAACAATAGGTAATACCAACATATTTACCAATGGCGCCACAATTGAGAATGTCCCGAAGTTATAAAAAGTAATTGGAGTAGTCATAATAATAGCCGAAAGAGTTGTAGCTAATTCATTTTTTATCGACTTAAATATTTTTACGAATCTAGACAATTTGTCCGAAAGACCAACAATCCCAATAAATGCCATAAACGACAATTGAAAGCTAATTGTCATGAACCCCAAAGAATTCATAAGTAGTATTGTCAACCCTGCAAAAGAAATTAAATTTATCGGATGAACTTTGTACCCTGCAGTTTTTGAAATCAACACCATCAGCCCCATCACCATAGCCCTAAACGCCGGCAAATTATCAAATCCGACTAAGTAATTAAACAAAAGTAAGCAAAAAATAATAATAAAAATTACATACTTTCTTGGCATAAAACGAGAAAGTCTTAAGCCGAGAATGACCAATATTGATACGTTATAACCTGAAACAGCAATCACATGATTAGTACCTGTATTTTGAAAATATGATGAGTATTCTTTCGAGAAATCACCGTTTTCTCCCCACAATAAACCTGCTATTAATGACGCATGATTTATTGGAAGTGTCCTTTTTAGGTTAATTAAACCCTGCTCTTTTAAACTACATTTGTTTAAACCTGGATATTTTTGTAATACATCGTAACTTTCTAATTGAACAATATAATTTATACCCTTTATGTTCAGAAATTTTTTATAATCAAATGTATCGTAATTGGTTGGCTCTTCCAGCTTAAAATTACCAATTAGCTTATCATTACATCTAAGTCCGTACTCAATATTTCTGGATTGCACTAATATCTTGCCTGGCACACCATCTGATATGGCGACAAATTTCGTCTTATCTGAATATTTAACCCTTTCAATAACGACCAGATTATCAATACTTACCTCAGCTTGATTTTGATTTACTTTCTCTAGTTGGCCAAATTGATCGCTACACCTCCATGATCCGAGGATTATAAATAGGCCCCAAATCAAAATGACCAATAACAACCTAGATTTTTTTATCGACAAAACCAATAATACAATCAGCAAGACAATGTATTTTTTATCAAGTCCTAATTCAATCCATAAAACCCCCAGTAAATACGCCACAAAAGCATGGAATATGATCAGATTAGTCATCGTATCCCTATAAAATCGAACCCGCCCAATGCAACTAAGTCGCATTATATTTGTATACTTTCTTTAATTTTGGCAAAGGTAGACTCGCCTATTCCAGATACATCCATAATACTTTCTATAGATTTGTAAGGTCTTCCGTCAATTATCTTCTGTGCAGTTGCATCCCCTACACCTGATAAAGTCTTTAATTGATCAATTGTTGCAGTATTAATATTGACCTTCGATTGAGAAGCTTGGGTACTACTTGATAGACCATACCAAGTCGCATCATTTCTAGTCTCTTCTTTTGATGGAATATATATTTTTTGTCTATCTTCTATTTCTACAGCCAAATTCAAATATCGCTGGACATAATACATATCTGCCTTTTCTGAAAAACCGCCTGCAGCCAAAATTGCATCCATTAAGCAAATTCCCTTTGAAAGTTTCAAGACACTTGGGTTCTTGACCTGACCGGCAATATCGACAAGAACGCTACCCTCTGTAGAAGTATCGATTTGATTCTGGCTTTCTATAACCTTCTTCACTTCTTCTGCACTTATATCATAATAGACTTCTTTCTCAAGAGCATTTGATAATGAAAAATACAATCCACCAACAAATATCATTACCAGACAAAAAGCAGCAAAGGGTATTTTATATTGCCTTAAATAATCATCTATTAAATCCATCAAGAATTAATTAATAACAGCCAGATTCTATACAATCATGATTGCAAAATTATTAAAATTAGATGAAAAATATATGAAATCTATAATCAAAAAAGAAGACTAAATGACTCTGATTATTATCTCTTTGATGTAATAATCCCCTAGAGGTCTTGAGATAGCATCGTTTTGCTCTTGTTCTATTTGTGCCTGATTAATGGTATCTAAAACTTGAAAACCAGATACAACTGTACCAAAAACAGTATGACGACCTTGGAGCACATCTAGGCGACTGTCTGAGTTATCGGCTAGAATAATGAAAAACTGACTTCCGTTTGTATCAGGACCTGCATTGGCCATTGCTACGCTATATTTTTCTAGCCTCCTAGATTGAATACCTTGATCATTAGAATACCCCGCCCTTTGCAGCTCATCTCTTTTGGCAGAAGACAAACCCAAAGAATCCCAATTAATTTCATCCTCGAAAAAGTAACCCGGATCGTCAATTGCATCATTATCTGGATCATTATCTAGTGTCATTCTACTTCCTGTTTGGACCAAAAAATCACGAATCAACCTATGGAAAGATACACCATCATAGTAGCCCTCATCTGCAAGAAAGACAAAATTATTAACCGTCTTGGGAGCACTTCTTTCATATAGATCAATCTCAAAATCACCTCGATTTGTTCTTATTATTGCTCTGTAATCCTTGTCACTTTGCAAAAAATATGCAGGTTGACTATTATATTTATATTCTTTTGCTTTTTGATCAGTCAGAAAACCCACAAAAGGAAATTGATACCCCATAACAAGGAAATATGTAGCAATCAACATCACAATAATGCCTACAGAATACAACCAGAACTCTTTATTTTCCTTAAACATCAATATTTCGTGTAAATCTATTTATCCATAATAAAACCTGTGCAATTATTTGTCTAGGATTATAAGATTATATTAATTATTTTGTCTTTCACAAATATCACCTTTCGTATAGATTTTTCTTCTAAGTATCTGGCAATATTTTGCGACTCTGTCGCGATATCAAGAACCTTTTCTTGTTCTAATCCTGCATCAACCTGGATTATTGCCCTTACTTTGCCATTTATCTGTACAGCCATTTTAATCTTTTCTGATAAAATCTTGCTACTTTCTGCAACCGGCCATTGCATTTGATGAATAGATACATGATTACCCAATCTAGCCCAAAGTTCTTCTGAGATAAATGGTGCAAATGGTGCAAGAAGACACAAAAACTTCTTCCAGACCTCGCTACTTACAATCTCATCTTTTGATAAGGTATTGATAAATTCCATATACTTTGCAATAGCCGTGTTAAAACTTAAATTCTCAATATCATTTGTCACATTAATTATCAATCTATTGATCAAACTTTCTTGAGTTCTATTATTAGCTTCTTGTTGTACTTTTGCTTGCAAGAACCAGACCTTATTTAAAAACCTCTTGATTCCAAGTACTCCTTTGCTACTCCATGGCTTTGTCTCTTCAAGTGGCCCCATAAACATCTCATACATACGTAATGTATCTGCTCCATGTTCATCTACGACATCAGATGGATTGATTACATTGCCCCATCTCTTGCTCATCTTTCTGTTATCTTCACCTAAGATCAAGCCTTGATGCTTATGAACACTAAATGGCTCATCGAAATCAATAAAACCTGCATCATAAAGAACTTTTGTGAAAAATCTCGAATAAAGTAAATGACCATTTACATGTTCTGGACCACCAAGATAGAAATCCACAGGCATCCATCTTTTCAATACTTCAGGTGATGCAAAGGCTTGATCATTTTTGGGATCAAGATATCTATAATAGTACCAACTTGAACACATAAATGTATCTAGCGTATCCGATTCTCGGCTAAAGCCCTTCCCGTATTTCTCTTCCACTCCTTCATGAAACTTCTTTGAATACTTCAAAGGTGACTGTCCTGTTGGAACGAAATCCACATCATCAGGCAAAATAACAGGCAAATCGTTTTCTGGGATAGGTTGCAAGTCAGGACGGACATCTTTGGTTATCTCTTCAAGCAATTTTGGAAATTCGCTATATCCATCTTCAAGTTTGAAGTGCTTTGAATCCCTAAAACTCATAACTCTTATATTTCCAAGCCTTTCTTTCAAGAAATCTATAGTTTCCTGATAGTCTATGTATGGATCATTTCGACTAATAATTAATAAAATTTCTTGTGCATTTTCTTTTACTTTTTCAAAATCTATATTACCCCCTTCATCAAAACCGACAAAGTTTTTCAAACTTTCTAAAATTTCTGGAGTTTCTGCATACTTTTGCCATGACTTGAACCCAAAAGGAGTGACTGTAGACGGAGCTACTAAGATAAGTTTCCTGACCTTATTGGTTTCTACAAATTTCATTGCTGCCCACCCACCTAAAGATCTTCCACTAATTACTGAATTCGACAAATCTTTAGTAGCTGTCTGTTTCTCAACTTCCCCTAACCATTCTTCTAAAACAGGCATAGTTGAATTTGGTAGATCTGGGTTAATCACTTCGATATTTTGCCTTCTTAATTGTTCCTCAATCCAGGGATGATATGTTGATTTTGAATTACTATCCCAAGCATGAAAATTGACAAATAAATCTGGCTTAGTCAAATATTTATCATTCTCTATTTCTTTGCGCAAAAATGGAATTGGTGCTCCCCAGAATCTTTGTCTACTTACTGACCAGTCTCGAAGTTTAAAAGTGACTTTATTTTCTCCAAGACTTTCTTTAGCAAGTTTATCTACAATTCGTTTTTGTGCTTCTTTGACACTCAGTCCATCAAACTTATCCGAATTTATCAGTACAGAATCAACACCTGTATATACTTCTCCAGTGAAACTATCAGGCTTTTTTATTACTTCTACCATATCTAATTGAAACTTAGTCGCAAAATCCCAGTCTCTTTTGTCATGTGCAGGCACCGCCATGATTGCACCAGTGCCATATTCGACCAGAACATAATCTGCAATCCAAATCGGGATTTGTTTATTATTTATAGGATTTATTGCGTAAGCGCCTGTGAAAACACCTGTCTTTTCTTTAGTCATATCTGTTCTTTCGATTTCACTTTTCTTTTTGGCAAGCCTGATATATGCTTCCACATTTTCTCTTTGATCTTCGCTAACTATTTTTGAGACTAAATCATGTTCTGGAGCCAAAACCAAATAGGTTGCTCCAAAAAGCGTATCTATCCTTGTAGTGAAAACTTCAATAAATTTCTTATTCTCTTCTTTTTGTTCACTTGCAAGTTCAAATTTGACAGTTGCCCCTTCACTTCTACCAATCCAATCTCTTTGTCTTTTGACAGTCTCAGCTGGCCAGTCAACTTTGTCTAAATCTTTTGCCAATCTATCTGCATATTCAGTAATCTTTAGATACCACTGCTCCATCATTTTATGTTGGATTTCACTATCACATCTTTCACAGACCTCTTTCCCGTCCTTGTCAATAACTTGCTCATTAGCAAGTACTGTTTTGCAACTATCGCACCAATTGACCTTCTGATTTTTGCGATATGCTAGACCTTGATTATACATAAGCAAGAAGAACCACTGTGTCCATTTATAATAATCAGGATTATGTGATCCGACTTCCCTATCCCAATCTACCGATACCCCCATCTTATGGATTTGATCTCTGAAATTATCAATTGCTTTATCAGTATTAATACGCGGGTGAACATTTGTTTTGATTGCATAATTTTCTGCAGGAAGGCCAAAAGCATCCCATCCAATAACCTGAAGAACTTTTTTGCCTTGCATTCTTTTGAATCTAGCCAATATATCACATGCAGAATAGACTTCAGCATGTCCAACATGCAGCCCTGATCCAGATGGATAAGGTAACTGTGGCAAGATATAATATTTTTGATCAGCTTCTTCTAGTTTTGGAGTGCTATAGAGTTTCAGTTCATCCCATTTTTTACGCCATTTAGATTCATTTTTGCCAAAGTCATATGCCTCCATGAAAGGTATCTAATAAAATAACCTAATTATATATCCATTAAGCAAGCCTGCGCAAATTATTATTTATTATCATTTTGTAGAAAATTTTAATTATGCTATAATGCAAGTAGCTAGTTTGAAATGAAAGTACAGGTTAGATTTTTTCTCCCGGTTATTTATTTCCAAACGTTAGCGTTAGTTTATTTATTTTACTAATAGTATGCAAAACAAACTATTCGTAGGCAACTTATCATGGGGCGTCACAGACGACATGCTAAAGCAAGCTTTTGAAGAAGCTGGCGAAGTTGTCGAAGCAAAAGTCATCACTGACAGAGAAACAAACCGATCTAGAGGATTTGGTTTCGTTACTATGAAAGATGAGGCTGGTGCTCAAAAAGCTATCGAAATGTTCGACGGAAAAGAACTAGATGGCCGAGAGATCAAAGTCAATATTGCAAGACCAAAACAAGACTAATTTTATTAGTATTGTTTTTATTCAATAAAAACTTTAAAGGGGAGCCAAAGGCTCCTCTTTTTTTTGGTCTTATCTTCTACTCTTTCTCTCTAGATTATTCTATACTTAGATATAATTATTTATTATTATTCCTAAGATGGAAATTGTAAAAAATTACAAGAATCAAATCACTGCACTAATAATTACAATAATACTTGGAGTAACGATTATCTTATCTGCAGTCCTGATAAGCACAACGGGTTTTTCTATAAAAAATCTTGGCACTAGTGCAACCCCCGAAGGCAAATTTGTTAATACAATATCTGTAAGTGGAGATGGGAAAGTTTTTGTGAAGCCTGACATGGCTGAGTTAACACTCAGTGTTTATGAAACAGAAAATACTTCCAAAGCTGCATTAGAAAAGGTCAACGAAAGAACAAACACTATCATTAAATTGATTGAGGATCAGGGAATTGCCAAAAAAGATATTCAAACAACAAACTTCCAGGTCAATCCAGAATATGATTGGGCTACATCTGGAAGGAAATTACTGGGATATAAAGCAGTACACTCTATCAAGGTGACCATAAAAAATGTTGATGAGAAAGGTACCAAAGTATCAAAACTTATCGACTCAATATCAGAAAAAGATACAAAAATAGAAATCCAATCCATCACATTTGATGTAGAAAATAGGTCCAATGCCTTATCAGAAGCAAGAAAATTGGCATATGAAAAAGCAGAATCAAAAGCTAAAGAACTGGCCAAGTTATCTGATAACAAACTCGGCAAGGCTGTGGTTATTAGTGACATTTCGTATGATTACAATACAACTACACCAAATACCGCAATGAAAAACTTAGAAATAGCTTCCTCAGCAGATAGAGCCGTTGCGACAGAAGTATCAACTGGCGAAATGGAATTGGACATTAGGATTCAAGTAAGTTTCGCGATTGAATAAGAAAGGCGGAATTAGAATTGCGAAAGGCGAAATACGAATGTCGAATATTCGAGTTAAATAAGTCTATTATGCTACATTTTCTAGAAATTGCGGTTTCTGATATTGTGTTGGGTCCATAAGCCAACGAGCTTCTTCAATAACTTTTTCTATATCAATTGGATTAGCTTCAATAAGGGGATTACGTTGTTGTGCAGTCAATTCCCCAATCCTTCCCCAAAATCTTTCATATGGAGATTTCCTTCTACAAGATGTTACTGGTACGTTTAAGTAGTTGTCAAGCAACGAAGACTCAATGGGTATTGTTAAAGTATCCATCAACTCTCTGAATCTGGAATCTGGATGCGTTGATCCATTATCTATATAAATTTCAGTTCCTGTCAACAACATATACAAAGCACTAAAAGACACGATTATACCACAAAATATATATCCGCTAAATACATACAAACAACCATTCCCCCAACACTATCTAATCAGGTATAATGTACACAGTTATCAAATAAAAGATTCAATGACCGAAGGAAATTGAATCTTAAAGGAGAAAATCACGGAAGATGAAGCAAATTCATATAATGATATTTGAGGAATCTGTAGTGCATTTTCGACGCAGGACCTGTAGCTTAAGCTATTTAGAGCGTTTGTATGGCACCCGCCTGCCAGAGTGGGGATATAGTTCAACGGCTAGAACGTATCTATGGCATAGATAAGATAGGAGTTCGATTCTCCTTATCTCCACTTTGTCTGTCGGGCAGGTACAAAAGGTCAGGGGCCTGCCTACCGCAGTCACGTTCGAGCCCCCTTAAGGACCACTTCGACTCGCATTAACGTTCTTGTTCGCTCACCTCGTAGTGAATCAGTGGAACAAGTAAAAGCACCAGTATAAACTCATAACTTAATATACCAATCCTAAAGCGAACTAACACACTCCTCTGCCTCGAAATGACCTTTCATGAGTCTATTTGTCCAGACAAGATTTAAATCTCCCTTGAGGCCTGTTTCTGACTTTTCAAGATTTATCTCGTTTGTAGTATCAGGAATGCCAGAAATTGTCAGACCCCTTGAAGATAAAGGATCGGCAATAATTGAAGCTGATTTTGCACTTGAAGACTCAGTATTTTCAACATCCAAGAAAGCCACTAGACTAGAATTGATTAATTCAATATCACAAATTTGAGGATTGTTATATAAATAAATTCTCCCATCTTTATATACCGCATAAGTTGCTTTCAAATCAATAGAATAATCTTTGTATACAATCTCCACACTCGTTTTTTCTGTCTTTTTTTGATCCTCCTTCTCTACTTCTTTTGCAATATCGTCTTTGCCCGACTTCATTAATACAAATGTGTCATATATGAAATAACCAAAGATAATAAAACAAATAGCGAGAAATAAATATGCTAATCTTTTTTTGGGAAACATTTGTAAACAATAATATTTATACAATAGTATATATGTTATCAATTTAAATCATGAATTACAAAGTTTCGGAAATTTTAATACGGAATAATTCCAGCTGGATTGATACGTCCGTGATAATTATTGACGACATCAACACCTGGAGCTGATAATGAAAGATGCAAATGAGGCCCAAATGAATAACCAGTATTGCCCAGTGTCATGATCGACTGTCCAGCAGATACTCTTTGGCCCGATTGAACAGCAAATTGACCTTGCCCATGAAGATACAACGTACTATAACCGTTATCATGCTTAATAACCGTACAAAAACCCATAGAACCACCACACCATCCGGCCTTTAAGACTGTACCAGAACCTGCCGCTACGATCCAACATCCTGCTGGATGAGCCAAATCTACTCCAGTATGACTATACCTCCAACCACGAACAAATTTATAACCAGGACATTGTTGCATAGGATTCACAAAAGTGCCCGGTGCTACATTTACAGCTGTGTTAGTCACATTCACATATGAAGCCGAGCCACCACTTCTTGCTGCGGTTGCGACAACGACGGGTTTGAAGGTAGCATCAGGAATAAATAATTTCTGTCCAACGCTTACAACATAATCAGGACCTTGTAAATTATTTAATTCAATAAGATCAAATTTATTTGCATCTTTGACTTTAGAAATGATTTTGTCCAAATTGTCTCCACTAGCTACAGTGTATAAAATACCATTCATCGGTGGAATATCTAAGACCATTCCAACAGTCAAAGTGTCACGACCAGCTGGAATCCCATTAGCCCACCTAACTGTATCTTCTGACACACCATAAGCTTTCGCAATGCCAGATAGCGTATCACCTGCTTTGACAGTATATTTTGCGATAGTATAATCAACCTCAGAAACCTGTGCTTCTGTTATGGATTCTGCTGTACCAACTTGCAAGAATATATCGTTATTGCCAATAATACCCGATGAAGCGATTACCCCCTCCTCTTCTTTGGCCAATAAGTCTGTCCTGGTACCAATACTAGCTATCAAAGCTCCAACAGTGATCAAAATTACCATAAATTGAAACGCCGTTCTATAAAACGAAGTCCTACCCCAATACATCTTTCTTACAATAATTGATTTCAAATTGGCAAACAGGTCTATCAGCATGATAACCAACACAGAAAGAATTCGTGAAGATTGTACAATCCTAGTCAAAAAGTATCTGAAGAGATACACAATGAAGAAAGAAGATACATCCTCTTTAGATCTTGAAGATTCAGAAAAAAAAGTACTATTACTCTCCTCTTCCACTTTATATAATTTATATGTAGAACCTAATCATACCAAAATTAGAGTGATTCATGCAATGTTGCAAGAAATTCTGCATTGTCCTTGGTCTTTTTGAGTCTTTCGATAAGTATCTGTGTAGCCTCAATATCTTTAAAATTATCCAACATACGTCTTACTCTCCAAGTTTGAGCCAACACCTCAGGTGCAAGCAATTTTTCATCATTTCTGGTACCAGATTCTAGAACATCAATTGACGGGAATACTCTTCTTTGAGCCAGTTTCCTATCTAATTTCAATTCCATGTTGCCAGTACCTTTGAATTCTTCAAAAATCACTTCATCCATCCTACTTCCAGTTTCGACAAGTGCCGTAGCAATTATAGTCAAACTACCCTTGCCCTCGAAATTTCTGGCAGCTCCAAAGAATCTCTTTGGAGGATAAATTGCAACAGGATCAAAACCTCCAGAAAGTGTTCTACCTGATGGTGGTGCAACTATATTATAAGCTCTTGCAAGCCTCGTGATTGAATCCATCAAAATTACGACATCTCTACCCTGTTCAACAATTCTTTTAGCTCTATCAAGTGCCAATTCAGCGACTCTAGTGTGATCCTCAGGTGGTTCGTCAAAATTTGATGCAACAACTTCACCATCAACTGATCTTTCCATATCGGTTACTTCTTCTGGACGCTCACCAACTAGTAATACAATAAGATGAATATCTGGGTTATTAACCTTGATTCCATGTGCAATATCTTTCAACAACCAGGTTTTTCCAGCCTTTGGAGGTGCTACAATCATACCTCTTTGACCTTTTCCAATCGGACACAATAGATCAATAAGTCGTGTGGACATAGTAGATCTATCGGTTGCTAGTTTGATTTGTTCATCAGGAAAAATTGGAGTCATAGATTTAAATTGAGAGCGTGACAAAGCTTCCTCGGGACTAGCACTATTTATCGCTTCTATTCTCAGCAATGATAAATATCTTTCTCCCTCCTTTGGAGGTCTAGCTTGTCCGGATACATAATCACCCTGGCGTAAGTTGAATCTTTTTATTTGGGATCCTGATACATAAACATCGTTTTCTCCAGGCAATAAACTTAATGCTCTCAAGACTCCATGACTTCCATCATTAATAACTTCCAATACTCCTTCTGCAAAAATATTGCCTCCTCTTTTCGTCTGCTCTCTTAATACCTCAATAACTAAATCTTCTTTGTTAAGATCACTAACATCATTAATATTTAGATCAGCAGCCATTTTTCTCAAATCTGCAACAGTTTTATTATTTAATTCTTTTAAGGTCATTGCCTGCGCAATTTTGTCTTTTGATTTAACAACAGACTTTGCAACCGCCTTAGCAGTTACTACAGGTAATTGTTCTTTTGAATCAACAACTTTTTCTTTTGTAATTTTTTTTCTTTCTACCATTAATGCTTTATTAATTAAATTAAATACGAATTAAGTAATGCTTATTCTAAGCAAAAATTTTATAAAATATTTTTATGAATTTTGGGAAACCACATATATAATGAAGATCATCTACAACAAAGAGTATAATATCCTTTATGTAGATATGTCAAATTTTCATCAATCTAAAGGGATCGGCACTGCCCCGACCGACCCCTCCACAGTTTAATCTATGGAGGACACAGTAAAGACAGTGCGGTTTTAAATACACACTATTTCCAATTCCGAGAGCCCAGTAAGTACCTCAATATAATAATTTCATATACCAAGGTCGTACGCGAACCAGACTCTGGGAGCTGGAAACAACTGTGCTTTAAAAGAACTGCACAATTATATCCTATAACAAGACAGTATGTCAAGCCTATAGTCGTGAAATTCTCTGCGCAAATATATACCTATAAACTGAATAATAAAATTTACATCACATCAGCGATTCGGGAAATGTTTGTAAGCGAACGATTATCAATAATTTCCTTGTATCCCAATCTTCGTATCTCCTTCTCCCTTGATCCAATATTGCGAACAAGCCCCACCTTACCAGTCAAGCTTAGTTCACCAACTATTAATTTATTATTATTGATTTTTTTTGATTTAACAGACGATACGATCGAAGCCGCAATAGCAAGATCTATTGAAGGATCTTTGATCTTTAGTCCACCAGCGATATTTACATAGACGTCTTTATCAGCGAGCCTTATTTTTGAGTGTTTCTGAAGTATTGCCAAAATAACCTGCAATTTTGCCAACGATATCCCCTCAGCCACTCTTTTGGGCATAGCAAATGCGGATGGACTGACTAGTGATTGAACTTCTACAATCAGAATTCTATTACCTTCCAAAATAGCGCCCCTTGCAACCCCCTCCAAGTCATCATCTGATACGAAATACTTTGAAGCATCATCGAGATCCACCATTCCAGTTGAATCCATACCTAAGATACCCACCTCATCTGTTGACCCAAATCTATTTTTCAAACTCCTTATAATCCTAAATCCACCTCTTTTATCTCCTTCTAAATGTAAAACTGTGTCAACTAGATGCTCTAACGTTTTTGGGCCAGCCACATTTCCCTCTTTATTGATGTGCCCAACGATAACCATACAGATATCATGCGCTTTAGCGAAATTGACTAATTTCCCTGTGCAAGCTTTTACTTGAGCGATTCCTCCAGCCATTCCTCGAACATCCTGTGTTGATATAGTCTGGATGGAATCAATAACTACAAATTCAGGATTTTCTTTTGAGATCAATCCAATAATTGCATCCACGTCAAACCCGCTAACAATCTTTAACGAAGAAATACTTTTGCCGCCAATTCTCTCCGCCCTTAATGCAATTTGATGAGCCGACTCTTCAGCACTTACATAAATTGCTTCATGTTTGCCTTTCGCAAGATTATTTAGAATCTGCAAAAGTATAGTTGACTTACCAATTCCAGGATCACCGGACAACAAAACAACCTGTCCTTTGACAAATCCCTTATTTTTCTCCCCTCCAAGCACTCTATCTACTTCACCAAAACCAGAAGCAGTCCTAGTCAGATCAGTTGCCCTAATATCTTTTAGTTTCTGAATCTTGACCTCGGCTTGAACTCCGGCAGTAAGGGCGTTTTTTTGACTATCATATACCACCTCTTCCTCAAGAGTATTCCACTGATTACAGTTTAAACATTGGCCAGACCATTTTAGATAAGAAGCTCCGCAATTTGAACATACATAACTGATATCGTTTTTGGACATTTTATTTGACTTTAAATACTAGTTTTTTGTTCTCAAAATCGATCTGAATTTTTGCACCAGAATTGATGTCAAATTCCCTCTCCAGTATCATTTCCGATAATTTTGTCTCAACAAATTCCTGAATTTTTCTACGTAAGTTTCGAGCGCCATACTCTTCACTAAACCCTTGATCAACAATGTAATCGACCACTCTTTCCTGCCATTTAATTTCAATATTTAACTGCTTCAATCTTGAGGATAACTGCTGCAATAATAATTCAGTAATTTGCTTAGCATCTTTCGAGTCCAATCCTCTATAGATGACTATTTCATCAATTCTATTTAGGAATTCCGGCCTCATTTCATTTTTTAGTTCAACCATTAATTTTTCTTTCATGTCCTGATAAGCATCTTCAATCTCAGAGCTTGATTTTGGCGATTCTATTTCAAAACCCAAAACTTGGTCCTTGGCAATTTTGTCCGCTCCGATATTAGAAGTCATAATAATTATTGTATTTCGAAAATTTACCCTACGCCCTTTGCTATCCCGGATCTCTCCCTCTTCTAAAATTTGAAGCAGAACATTCAAAGTATCCGGATGTGCTTTTTCTATCTCGTCAAACAAAACCACGCTATATGGCTTTCTTCGGACACGTTCTGTTATATGCCCACCTTCAGAGTAACCTACATAACCAGGCGGAGATCCTATAATTTTGCTAACACTGTGTTGTTCCATAAATTCACTCATATTTACCTGAATTAATGAATCCTCATCCCCGAATAGCAATCTTGCAATTATCTTCGCTGTTTCAGTTTTGCCTACGCCAGTTGGTCCTAAAAACAAAAAGGAGGCTAATGGACGTCTTTCATCCATCAATCCAACACGAGCCCTTTTTAAGGCAGCAGAAACGCTTTTTAATGCGTCTGGCTGCCCAACAATAACTTCTCCAAAGGAATTTTGGAGATTGGACAATCTCTCAAGGTCTGTTTTCGACATTGTCTGTAATGGTATTCCGGTCATTTTCGAAACAACTTCCCTGACATCGTCAACACTCACCGTCTTTGACTTGGTTTTTCTATTCAGTTTTTTCCTCTCTTGTTTCAGAATTTCTTCAATCTCAACCTCTTTTGTTCGCAATTTCGCTGCCTTCGCAAAATCCCCCTTTTCTAGAGCAACAAATTTTTCCGTCATAATTTTTTCCAATTCCTTACTTAAAGCGCTACTTTGCAATACACCCTTTTGGCTTAATTTGATCTTTGAAGCTGTTTCATCTACTACGTCTAGAGCCTTATCTGGCAAATATCTATCAGTCACATACCTGGAAGACAAAATTACTGCTTCTTTCAATGCCTCGTCGCTGATTTTCACTCTATGAAAATTCTCATATTCCTTTTTTACAAATTTAAGTAAATTTATCGAATCCTCTTGAGATATTTCCTCTACCGAAATCGGCTGGAATCTACGAGTCAAGGCATTATCCTCTTCGAAATACTTCTGATACTCATCAAATGTTGTGGCACCAATTACTTTAATTTCTCCACTAGTCAGGTACGGCTTAAGCAAATTGGCGATATCCATTCCACCACCTGAACCTGCGGTGCCCGCACCAATGATCATATGGATCTCATCAATAAATACCACTTTGTTTTTATCACTTTTCAATTCATCAATGACTGCCAACAATCTTTCTTCGACATCTCCTCTAATTTTGGCTCCTGCCAATATCACGGCAAGATCTAACTGGATAACTTGATAATCAGCAAGAGCATCAGGAACATCACCCGCTAAGATTTTCTGCACGAAACCTTCTACAATTGCTGTTTTGCCCACTCCCGACTCTCCTATCAATACCGGATTATTTTTGTTCTTTCTACTTAATATATGTATTAATCTTTCTATCTCGTCATGTCTCCCAAAGATTGGTAAAAATCTACCTTCTTTGGCCATAAGATTCATATCCCTAGTAAAATATTCTAATGCACTTTTGCTATCAACTGTAGAATTAGGAAATGCACTAAATATGCCAGGATGGTAATTCCCAGTTGATAATATAGCTTCTTTGATAGTTAAATAACTTGTACTTTCTGGAATTAACTTACTAAATCTGGTTAATTGATGAAGTTTCGAGATGGCAAGCAGAAGATGCTCACTTCCAACATATACATGTCTTAATTGACTAGCCTCATAAAAAGCCTGTATAAGAATTTGATTGAATTCATCACTAACTTCTACCTTGCCTGGAGTCAACGCTCTTGGCTTAATCAAATCCATAAGTATCTTGTCTAAATCAATACCTATTTTTTGTAAGACCCTCACTGCAATAGAGTTCTTTTGTAATAAAATTGACATAAATAGATGAAATTCGTCTAATTTTCCCTTCCCCATTTCATCATATCTCGCCATGTCATATGCTCTAAGCACTATAGATTTTGCATTATCACTTAATCTTTCTAACCCCTCTATTTCATCCAATGTTTGATTTTTTGTCATAAAGAAATGTTAATTAGTTAACATCAAATTTTATCACATGAGTGCTAAATATAAAAAAGAGGGACAAATTCTTGTCCCTCTTAAAAAATATTCATTACATACTTTTATTCTTCATCAAGAAGTTTACCCAAACTAGCCATTTCAGGAGCTACTTGAGATTTTTCTTCTTTGTATGTCTCATCAGAAGTACTAGACTTTTTCATGGCTCTTTTCAAACTTAAGCCAAGATGTCTCTCTTCTTTAGAAACTGAGATGATTTCAAGTTTGACAACGTCACCTTCGGATACAATTTTGCTTGGATCCTTGACTAATTTGTCACTTAATTCAGAGATATGGACAAGTCCATTGACCTTATCATCGATTCTAACAAACGCTCCATAGTCGACGACTTTAGTTACAACAGCATCGACAACTTTGCCGACTTTGTATTCGCTAACAATTTCATCCCATGGATCTTTTTGAAGTCTCTTAATTGAATAGGCGATTCTCTTTCCATCATCTTGGATTCCAATAATTTGGACTTTGACCTTATCACCAACATTTGCAAAATCCGCTGGATTGGAAACCTTGTCCCAGCTAATTTCGGAAAGATGGACCAATCCCTCTAGACCTTGAGCATTAACAAATAAGCCAAATGGTGCAATACCGGTGACCTCTCCTTCTAGGTTGTCACCAACACCACTCTTCTTAAGTGTTTCTTCTCTCATCTCAAGATCATCACTTGCAGTGACAAGTTTTTCAGAGAAAATAACTCTGTTTTTTTCTTTATCAATTTCAATAACTTGTACTGAAATTTTTTCTCCTATTAACTCCGCAAGTTTGCCTTGAAGTTTTTGAGTAGCATCTTCCTTAGAATCAAACCCTCCAACTGGATATATTCTACTATTATCTAGCTGAGAAGTAGGAATGAATCCTCTCAAGCCCCCACCGATATCAACAATTACTCCACCAGTGTTGGCTTCAATAACTGTAACCGTGATGGCCTGAGCATCATTTTGTGCTTGTTCAAGCTCAAACCATTTCCTGGCAGTCCCGGTTCGTCTGATGGATAACTCGATTTGACCTTCAGGAGTTTCTCCAGAGATGACATATACCAATACTTCCTCTCCAACTTTTTTGTCTAACTTCTCTCCGTCAAGTTTCATTTCTTTACCACTGACAACACCCTCAGCCCTACTTCCAATATCAACAAGGATTTCCCCTTTGGAGATACTGACAATTCTTCCTTTGATAATCATGCCTTTTTCAAAAGTTTTTGGAGGATTTTTAAGATTTTCTAGGTATTCATCTAAAACCTTATGTTTATTATCTGACATTTCTTTTTCTACCTCGCTGTTGGTTTTCTCTTTTTCGGAAAAGAGAGCAACGAAGCCCTTTCTGGATGCATTATATCAATTATTGTTGAATAATTACAATATGAAAAATTAAGAAAAAACTGTATTTGATTGAAACATGTGACTTAAAAATGTAAACTAAGGTAATTATTAAAAAAAGTACAATGATTCAACCAGACGAGCCTACAGTAGAAAGAATCAAACATCTTGCAATTGTTGGCAAATGTATCAAACAGGCCTATAGCGAAGGAAATCAGGACACTGGCGGAGATCTATTAGTCGCAAAGGATTCGTTATTGAAGTTTAAAACTGGTATAGAGGCATTAGAACTTGATATTCCAAGCAAACAAGGAATGCTGGATTTAATCGACTATCTAGACAAAAAATTAGATCGACGCCTTGCTGGTGGAGAGAATAAGTACTAATTATTAGCTAAATTGATTGGACATTTTGGGCCCATCTAGATCTCACACCTCGATCTTTCATATATTGCACAAGCTCATCGGAAATGATCCCTTGTTGCCAAAAGTCTCTTGATTGCATAACAACACTTACAGCAGAGACTCTTGCAGCCAACCCCGGTGTAAATGAATTTCTACTAGAATCCTCTCTTTCATCTTCTTCTCCTATTTTATTATATGATAAATAAGTACCAAACAACTCACGCATACTATAATATATCAAATTCATTTCAAAATTTTCTGGTAAAGTATCTGACAGATTCACTAGATATTTCAAATATTCAATTTCTTCTTCTGTTGCCTCACAAAGCAGTCCTTCAAACCTTCGCGCATATAATCTTTGAGTCAAATCCAAATCATCTACAAATTCTTGCGCGAGCTTATATCCAGTTTCACCTCTAACTAATGCCTCTTTCGTAAAGATCTCCCTGATTATGCTTCTTACATATTCTTGATATGCCCTTGCCTCAACCTCATATTTCCTTCCCAATTCAGATGGAACATCTTCATTATAAAATCGCCTAACGCGTGTCACCACATAACTCATTTGACTTTGGAATTCTTTTAGTCTAGCCATCAAATCATAAGAAATACTGCAATCTACTGTTCCCTCCTCAAATCTAACCCTAACTCCTATAAGATCTTGTAGAAAAGGTATTTCGTCCATAGTACCTATTTCAGTTGCCCGGTTTCGTACAAATTTACCTATTCTATAATCTTCATTATAGGCTCCACAAGCTATGTGAGATTGGAAAGAGTCTATTTCTTTAAACAAATCTCCTCTCATAACAGTATTACAACCTCTTGTCTGCATTATATAATCGATCATTTGTCCTAATAAATATACAGGCGAAACCTGCATGAATAGTTTTTCTCCCACAGGTAAATTATAGCTATGAGGTAACAACATAAAATCAATTTCTGGATTTTGCATAATATGACGGTATATCTGAGACATGGCTTTTGGAGAATTAAATTCCGCATCGGTATCACTTACGAATATTATCATCTTCTTTAATTCATCTTCAGACAACCTTGCTAGCCTAGCATGAACGAAATCACCAGCAACAGTTCTCCAAGTATCGTATGATCCTCCACATAAAGGTTTATCCATTGACTCATCCGCATACCCTTCTTCATAAGGATTGAAATCCTTATCTGTCATATCGACAAAACTTATTGCTAACCTCTGAGCTTTTTTACATGCCTTTATTAATATTTCTTGTAAATCACTATTTCCTTCATATTTAGACAAAATTGGATCAACATTTTGTTCATCGTTTCGTCCGAAAGATTGAATGGAGACAAGATCAGACAAGAAATCCAGCATTTCCTCATTTTTTCTTTCAATCATTTGAGGGAACAAATCGATTAATCTGATCCCATTTTTAAACGCAACGATATCATCATCATTAAGAATTCCACATTTTTGCAATTCATGCACACTATCTTGATTATTTGGTTCACAAAATCTTCTGAACCATAATGACTTGTCAATTCGACTTCGATCAAAATTTACTCCAAAAACTAACTCTGCGGAAA
>CAYUFB010000009.1:14032-42889 GCA_964444125.1 uncultured Candidatus Saccharibacteria bacterium | reverse complement strand
ATTCTTCTAAATACCCTCTTTCTAACTGTTCAACTTTTTATGGGACAGCAGTGGTATCCAAGAACGATATTGATGTCATTCTGAACTTGTTTCAGAATCCCCAAATCAAGAATCTTAGATTCTGAAACAAGTTCAGAATGACGTTTTGAGATGTACAAAGCTGAACACTTCCGCCAAAGGCGGACCTGCCTCTGGCAGGGAATACTGAAACCTGCATAGTGTCGGCTGTCTACTGAATGCTGTAAGCTGTCTGCTGACTTGATACTGTAGGCTGAATGCTGTACGCTACTTAGTTATTGTTTTATATATCTTCTTCAATTCCTCATCAGAACTAAAGGGGATGACAATTTTGCCGCCTTTTTGGGATCTGTATAATTTCACTCCTTTGCCATAAGTAGATTTCAGGGTTGTCTCTACCTCTTGAGTGAAATTATCAAGCAACCTGCTTGTCACTCTACGCTGGGTTTTGTGCCCTTGATTCAATCTTCTAACCAATTCTTCAACAGCTCTAACACTAAGTCCATCTCTAAGGACAATTTTGTATGCCGCAAGCATAGCATCTTTGCTTTCAAGACCAAGTAGTGCCCTTGCATGTCCTTCCGATAATTTCGCTTCAAGCAAGCCTTTTTTCAATTCATCGGGCAGATTTAGAAGTCTAATCTTATTTGCAATAGCAGGTCTGCTTAAACCCATTTTTCTGGCTATCTCATCATGAGTAAGTTTGAATTTTTCGGCCAATTGAAAAAAGGCCATCGCTTCTTCTAATGGGTTCAAATCAGCTCTTTGAATATTTTCTACAACAGCAAGCTCAAGTACCTGTTGAGGAGAAGCTTCCTTGATTACAGCAGGTACTGTTTTTAGTTTAGCAAGCTTAGAAGCTCTCCATCTTCTTTCTCCAGCAATTAGATGAAATTTAGCATCTTTGGTCTTAGTCACGATCAATGGCTCAATCACTCCGTGCTCTCTAATCGAATCTGCAAGTTCCAATAATTCTTCGGGATTAAATTCAACTCTAGGCTGGTACGGATTTGGAACAATTCTATCAATATCCAAATTGGGCATGTATGCTTGCTCAATATTGTCTAAATTCTCCTCAGGAATTAATGCCGCAAGTCCTGATCCCAAACTTTTATTTGCCATATTTTCTTCGATTAATACATAAAATTACTATATTCTAGTTTACAAATTAATAATCTTTCTGTCTAATACTAACTTTTCTTTTGAGCATAAATGACAAAATTTTTGTCATTATCCTGGCTGAAATCAAGGATTTTGAAATGAATATTAATTTTTTTTCGTAAACTTTCTTCATCAAGAAATTGAATAGGCACATCAACGTGTTTCAGAGTTGTCTCTTTGGATCTAAATACAAGAAAAATCAAACCTTTAGATTTAAGAAGCCTGTTTATTTGTAACAAATTATAATCAAGTTCTCCTTCTTCCCCATATTCTAGAGAATTAACTGCAAGAATAGCCTGAAAAGTATTATCCTCGAAATCGGGTACTTCATCGTCAAAGTCTCCGACAATTACCTGTCCTTTTAGATTTTTTTGATTAAGCCAACTTTCTGCAAGTTGCGCTGCAGAAGGTGAGAGGTCAATTCCGGTTACATCAAAACCACGCCCAGCTAGTTCTACTATATGTCTGCCACTTCCACAGCCCATATCTAGGATCTTTGTGTATCCGAATTTATGACATAGATTAACAAATTTATTTATCCCTGTGTGAGGCAGGAGATAAAATCTACCATAATCGTTATAGAATTGTGACCAAGGATGTGTATTCATTATAAATTTTTTAATATTTCATCTGTCAAATTATCATAAGCTTTGGCACCTGATGATTTTGGTGCATACACTTCTATTGGTTTGCCATGAGAAGGCGCTTCGGATAATCTGATATTGCGAGGGACTATTGTTTCAAATACTTTGGATTTGAAAACTCTTCTAACCTCATCGACAACTTCTTTTGATAATTTGGTCCTTGTATCAAACATAGTCATGATTACCCCTCCAATACTTAGTGATGGGTTCAAGTTTTTCTTAATCAAGTTAATCGTATTGACTAGTTGGCCTAGCCCTTCAAGGGCAAAGTATTCGCACTGAACAGGTATGACGGCATAGTCGCTTGCAGTCAAGGCATTTATAGTAAGAAGCCCTAGGGATGGGGGACAGTCAATAATGATGTAATCAAACTGGTTTTTTATTTCTTCTAATTGATTTTTCAAAATTGTCTCACGAGAAAGTGCGCCAACTAGTTCTATCTCAGCTCCTGCTAGTTTGATATGAGCAGGGATTAGATATAGATTGGAAGTTTTTGTGCTATAAAAGGATTCGGTTATTTTGGATTTTTTGGTTAATACTTCATAGATCCCGTCTCTTTCTTTTTTATCCGCAAGAAATCCTAAGCCTGATGTCAGATTTGATTGAGGATCGATATCAAGCAATAGTACCTTTTTGCCTTTTTGTGCAAGAAAAAATCCAACATTTATAGCAGAAGTAGTTTTGCCTACACCCCCTTTTTGGTTTATGAAGCTTATTACCATAGATAGTTTGTTAAACTAGTTTTGTTTTCAGATTCGCTTTGAAATTCTCCACGACCAATTAATCCAAAACTATTAAGCGGAAAAAGTCTCAAAAACACTCTCCCTTTGAAATACTTTCTATGCACGAAGGCAACATCTGTTGTCCTGGAGTCTTTGCTTGCCTCTCTATTATCTCCCATAACAAAATAGTGATCCGCAGGAACTGTTTTCTCTTCGCCTTCTCGCAAAAAAGTGCCACCAAATGTTTTTTTTGTGCTTGGGATATATGATTCGAAAATCACTTCACCATTAACAACTGGATGGTTATCTTCAATCTTGATAGTATCTCCTGGAGTTGCAATCACTCTTTTTATGTAATCCGGTTCATCTGGCAACTGAAAAATGACCACATCGCCTCTTTGATAATTGTAATTAAGCTTTTCACCAATGCTGGTATCTCCAATTATTTGTATAAGCTTATTTGTGAGCAAGAATTCGTTGTGATGGAAATTGGGCTCCATTGATTGCCCATCAACTTGATTGGGTATTGCCAAAAAAACATATATAAATACACAGATTGCAAGGGCAATGACTATTACCTGCATAATATCAACAATTACTCCACCTTTGATGGCTTCTTTTGGAGGATTATAAAAAAACGGATTATCGTTACTCATAAAGAATCTTGATTGAAAAAGTATTTATTACGAAAATAGTCTACAGCAGAGAGCAGGGAGTATCAAGTTTTGAGTATTGAGCCTTCAGCCTTGTACACCTCAAAACGTCATTATGAACTTGTTTCAGAATCTAAGATTCTTGATTTGGGGATTCTGAAACAAGTTCAGAATGACGTCAATGTCGTTCTTGGATACTATATACTTTCTGTATTGCTCAACACTCATAACTCAATACTCATCACTCAATACTCTCGCCTTCGCTCAATGCTCAAAGCTCAATACTCTAATCTCCGCTTCGATTTCATTAATCTTCGAGATATTTTGAGGATCTTGCTTGTTGACTTTGATATCAATAGTGCCTGTTGCATTTTTGATCTGATCATCAAACTCACTTAGCATTACAAGCATATTCATGTCCTTCGTAGTTATCTCAATATTAATTTTTGCTTCAATATCGAATTTTTGTGCTTTTCTTTGTGCTTGAACAAAACGTACGAATTCCCTAAATAGGCCCTCTCGCTTTAAGGCATCTGTGATATTTCCATCGATTGCTATTTCTAGATTCGTTTTTGATGATTTGGCACTAAACCAGCCATCGCCATGATTTAAGTTAATATCCTCTTCGACAAGTTTGATATTTAATTCATCCTGGATAAGCTCTTTCATCCAGTCGTCAAGTTCCTTGTCTTCTCCAGGTTTTGCATTGATTTTTATCTCTATCTCAGATAGTGGTTGTCTGACTTTTAGACCATTTTCTACACGAATGTTTTGACCCAAAGTTACTATCTCCCTAACTATTTCCATTCCATGCAATATATTTTGAGATTTTTCGATAAATTCCATATCGTCTTTAGGAAAATCTGAAAGATGGACCGATTCTTCTAGATCATCTAACCTCTTTGCTACAAGATTTTGCCAAATGTTTTCAGTGATAAATGGTGCGAAAGGGGCAAGTAGTTTGACGAATTCAACAAGCACATAATAAAGTGTATCAAGAGCCTGTACATCACCTTCTATAAATCTGGTTCTGCTTCGTCTGATATACCATTTCGATAAATCTTGAATAAATTCAGGATATTCCCTAACTGCTGCAGGTAGATTGTATTCATCAAGAGCCATTGTGACATTTCTTATTGTCTGTTCAAGTCTTGCAATGACCCAACTATCAAGCATATTTAGATCATCCCCAAATGGCACTTTGTACCAATATGTATCAATTGTTTTGCCTTCGACAGATTTAACATTATCTTCAACTTTTTGCTTTTTGTGTACCAAGCTTGGTCGTGGCTTCCAGTTGTGGATATTGGCATATGTTACAAAATAACTATAACTATTCCAAAGTGGCAGAATAAATGATTTTAATTGTTCTTTCATTCCTTCTTCTGATACATTCATGTTCTCACCAACCATAATTGGGCTTCCCATGAAATACAATCTCATAGCCTCAGCGCCGTATTTCTCTAGTACCATCTTTGGATCAGGATAGTTTCCATAACTTTTGCTCATTTTCCTTCCATCAGTTCCGGCCATGACACCTGTAGTAATCACGTTCTTGAAACTCTCTTTGCCAAATAGGGCATTGGATACTGCATGCATTACATAAAACCAAGCTCTGGTTTGCCCGATGTATTCGACAATATAGTCGGCTGGATAATTTGCCTCAAACTCTTGTTTGTTCTGGAATGGATAATGTTCTTGGGCATATGGCATGGATCCAGAATCAAGCCACACATCAAGTACTTCTGGAATCCTTTTGACAATTCCACCACATTTCGGGCAGTCAAATAGAATCTCATCAATATACGGCCTGTGCAAATTAGTGACTTTCATTCCTGATCTTTTTTCAATTTCTTCAATTGAGCCAAATACTTCCTTGTGATCACAATTTGTAAATCCAAGCTTAGCTTTAACGTCTTCGACAATTTCTGGGAAGGTGTTTTTGCCATCGAGCGATGAAGAAAAATGTCCTTCATTGTCTTTCAACCTAAAATCTGTATCTAATTGATCACTGATAAATTGTGCATGATCGACTGGTATAAATGGATCGTCTTTGGAATGATATTGTATGATCCAGTCCGTGTTCGCTTTGATTTTATCCCAAAGCCATGGAGTGTCATAGAAGCCACTTCTTTTCTCATTCTCATTGTCGAGGTCGCTGTAACAAGGTGCAACAAGTATAAGCCCTTTGACCTTATGTGTTTCGGCATATCTCATCGCAGCGACAGCGCCGGAGGATGTGCCAATTACTATAGTGTTTTCATCAACTTTGGATTCTTCTTCCATGTGTTTAAGCCACAAATCCTCCGGCGCAATCTCAGGCTCCGGCATGAAAGGGGCCTGGGCATTGATCCCCAGTTTCTTAAATTCCTTCATCAAATATGGAAAAAAGCTTCTTGGTTGAGTTGTGTCTGTCGTTTCGCCATTGCCATGAATCATTACAATTTTGATATCATTTACATCTTTCATGCCGGTACATGCCCAGACTGGCATTGGTGTTGCCCAGTATCTGGTACGAGAGATCCCCCAGTCAGGAGCTTGTTCGATACCTTTCTTAAACCTTCCAGTTTTTAAGTGATCTGGTACCCAATTGATATTTTCATTAGAATCAAGCATGGATTGCCTGATATCAGAAATCCTTAGATACCAAGATGGCTGAGCCTTCTGGATCAATGGAGTCTTGCATCTATAGCAGTATGGATATCTGTGATTGATTCTTTCGGCTTTAAATAGGAGATCTCTATCTTCCAAATCACTTATTATCTTCGGGTCTGCTTTTTTGATATAGATTCCTGCATAGTCTGTTACCTCAGGTACGAAATTGCCTTCATCGTCTACTGCAAACATCAAGGTTAAGCCATTTTCTTCTCCCATTTTGGTATCGATCTCGCCATATCCTGGAGCAGAGTGTACAATCCCAGTCCCTTCGTCCATAGTGACCATCCCTTCATAAGCATAGACTTTCCAGTCGTTTTCATTTGGCACAAAATAATCAAAAGGTGCACTATAGCTCAATCCAACAAGATCCTTGCCTTTTATCGTTTTGACAATCTCGTATTTGATACCGGTATTTTGGCTATCTAGTACTGCTTCAATTCTCGGTTTGGCCAAAATTACCCTTTCTTTTGTGATCTCTTTGAAACTTTCATAATTTGATTCAATATAATCTTTTTCTTCGATAACTCCACCTTGATAATACGATTGGATCATTTTGGCAAATACCTTGGGTCCTTCAAATGAAAGACTATTACTCAAATTGTTCAAATCAATCCAGACAACTTGATTGCCTGGTTCATCGGGTTTGGTAGGTTTAACTTTAGTACCTGATTTAAGTTCGACTAGATGGTATTGGGTGTCTACGAGTAATACGTCTCTGCTTCGCAAACTTCCTGCATATTTGTTGGTTCCTAGTTTTTTGATTATTTCAATATCTTGATATCCGGTTTCTTCTTCAAGCTCTCTTTTTATTGCTTCTTCAATAGTTTCTTCTGCCTCAATCCCCCCCCCTGGTAGTATATTTTGACCATGTTTGTTTCTGATCACAGCTGCTTTTTGTTTCTCTCTATCAACCAGTATCGCAGTCACACTATTGCGTTCACTTACATTTCTTGTTATATCTACAATTGCATATTCAGCGTCACTATCTACAACTAGTGCCCTATTTGAAGGCAATGTCCACGGGGTAGTAGTCCAGGCAAGTATTGATGCGCCTTCGTATTCACCTTGGCTGGTGACTTCGAATTTAACAGTGACAGCAGGATCTTCCATGTCCTCATAGCTATTGTCCATGGCGATTTCAAAATTTGAAACAGGTGTACCACATCTTGTGCAAAATAGTGATACTCTCGTGCCTTCGTATATTAGGCCTTTTTCCCAAATTTGCTTAAAGACCCAGATGACACTTTCCATATAATCTTGATCCATTGTTCTGTAGCTATTCTCCATGTCTACCCATCTGCCAATTTTGTCTATATACCAGTTCCATTCTGCGCTCGTTTCTTCGGTGTATGTATAACATTCTTTTATAAATTTCTCTATCCCAAGCTTTTCAATGTCTCGTCTATTTTTTAGGCCCAATTTGTCTTCGACTTTGTTTTCAACAGGAAGTCCATGGCAATCCCATCCCCAGCGTCTTTCGACTCTCTTACCCTTCATGGTCTGATATCTAGGCACTACGTCTTTGGCTATACTACCAAGTAGATGCCCATAATGGGGCATGCCTGTTATAAATGGAGGTCCATCATAGAATACGTATTTATCTTTTGCTGGGCGTTGGTCTACTGACTTTTCAAAAATCTTGTTTTCTTTCCAGAATTTTGTGATCTCATCTTCTAGATGAGGGAAGTTTTGTCTTGGATCTACTTTGTCAAATACGCCCATTTTATTTGGAAGTTAATAATTTTATTATAATCAAAGAAAAATTCTATCAAATAATGTATGATAGATTAAATCTATCTTTTAACTATTTTTGATTTTACCAAACTTGTAGGGTTTTTTATAATGAAAAGTACTTATTAAATTAATTTTATGTTAAATAGAAAAAAAATAATTTTGTATTCGTTAATTTTTTTGATTGTTGCCTTAGTTGTTATAGGTTCTGTATACGTACTTACAAGAGATGATAAAGATATTCAATCAGAAGAAGAATCAAATGAAGAGATAATAATAACTCAAGAAGATTTATTTAATTCTAGTCAAACACATATTGATATACTAAAAAGTCACAACACAAAGGAAGATTGTTGGGTAGCAAAAGATGGCAAAGTTTATGAGCTGACAAGTATATTGTTGACATTAGATGAAGTTGAGATTAGTGACTGTGGGACAGTAATTGAAAGAGAACTCCCCAAAACAGATTTGGATCTAATGGAGGTATACTACATGACAAATTTAAGAAAGGAAGATTTATAACATGGCAAAATTTGAACTAAAAATCTTAGAAAAAATTACAATTGATGAGAAATTGTATAAAATTAAATTGGAAAGGAAAGGTATTGAATTTAAAGCAGGGCAATTTATCGCGGTTGTTGTAGGAGAGAATATCAAAAGATATTATTCTATAGCTTCTTCTCCAAAATCAGATACTCTTGATTTAATTGTAACTACAACTCCAGGAGGCCCAGGGTCAATCTTTTTTGAAAAATCTCAAGTTGGGGATTCTTTATCAATTATCGGTCCATTGGGCAATTTCGTATTCAAATCAGAAAAAAACGCTGTTTTTGTATGTACTGGCACAGGCATTGCACCACTACTTGCTATGATAGAAGAACAAATTGAACTAGGAAACCAAAATAATTTGACGCTTGTTTTTGGAACAAGATATCAGACAAGTTTGATCGAACATGAGAGATTGCTTGAATTGCAAAATGCTCATCCAAATTTCAAATACCATGTAGCTGTCTCAAGGCCTACCCAGGATTGGACAGGACACAAGGGAAGGGTGACAGATTTTATCTCAACTCTTGAATTTGATTCTACAACTGATTTCTATATCTGTGGAGCCAAAGATATGGTTCTTGATGTCAAAAAGATACTTTTGGATAAGAAAGTCGAAGAAACTAGAATTTATCATGAACTTTATTAAAAAATTCTCTCTCTATTATCAAGCAATACTCGCTTGTGTGGTGTTTTTCTTTGTATCTTGTATATCGATATATCTATTGCCACAACCACACAAATATTTCGAAATACTCTCTATAAAAATTTCTCTTTATGGGCTAGCGGTTGCCCTAGCTGTTATAACAAGCATTTATCTAATTGAATTAAGAGATTCTAAGTTATCCAAAAAAATCAATCTATGGCAAAATTCATTAATAGTAATTATTGTTGCGATTATCTTTGCAAGGTTCTGGCATGTGATGACAGATTTTGCTTTATACAAAGATAACCTAAGCGAAATTTTGGCAATATACTCTGGTGGCTTATCGATTTGGGGAGCGATATTGGGGGGGTTTATCGTGGTTGTAATTATTTCCTGGTGGCAAAAAATTAACATTATTCCAGTCCTAAATCATATCGCTCTATCGTTACCTTTCGCACAAAGCGTGGGGCGATTTGGGAACTTCTTCAATCAAGAGCTCTATGGCAAACCAACAAACTTACCCTGGAAGATATTTATAGATCCACCAAATCGCCCCCTTGAGTACCCACAAAGCGAATATTTCCATCCGGTATTTCTTTATGAAGGGATCCTAAATGTGCTACTTTTTCTTGTTCTTAATTATCTCTATTTTCGTAATTACGATATAATCAGAAGGAAGCTGCTTATTGGGGTTTATCTTGTAGGTTATGGCAGTATCAGATTTATAGTAGAATTTGCCAAAATCAATGATCAAATTTTGGGATTTAACCAAATAGTTTCATTATGTCTGATAATTTTAGGTTTGGGCATATTAATTTTTGATTATAAAGAAAATGCAAAAAGTTAGAACAATATTCGCTGGTACTTCAAGTTTTGCAGTACCGATTTTAGAAAAACTTACCAAGCTTGAATATATAGATATTGTAGCGATCATTACTCAACCTGATGCTACAACTGGACGACATCATTCAAAAGTATCACAATCAAGGGTGAAAGAATTTGCAACTAGAAACAATATAACTACAATCTTGCAGCCTAAGAAACTTAAACTGGAAACAGATGAGATTATCGCTAAATACGATCCGGAATTACTTGTTGTAGCTTCTTATGGACAGATAATTCCAGAAAAACTTTTAGACTATCCCAAATATGGAGCGTTAAATATTCATGGGTCACTTCTTCCAAAACTTCGTGGAGCAGTACCTGTCCCTATGGCTATACTTAATGGATACAAAGAAACTGGGGTCACGATTCAAAAAATGGTCAAAAAACTTGATGCAGGAGATATCATTGCATCTAGTAGTATTGAAATTGATGGTGAAAATTCAGAGGAATTATTGGATAAATTAGCAACAATAGGTGCAGAATTATTGGAAGAAAATCTACTTGGCTGGCTCAAGGGTGAAAAAATCGCAAAAGCTCAAAATGAAGATGAGGCAACTTTTTGCAATCAAGAGGATCTTTCGACTGATAAGGCTGAGATTATGAAGGACACTGATATTAATCTTGCAGAAAGAATGATTAGGGCCTTCTACCCAGATCCTGGCGCGTGGATTATGTTATCAAACGGAAAGAGGCTAAAGATATTCAAATCAGAAATCTATGATGATCAATCTGGTGAGGTCTTCAAGATTTCACGCGAGGGCAAAAAATTATTGCTAAATCTGAAAAATGGTAGACTAGAACTTCAAGAAGTCCAATTAGAGGGCAAAAAAAGAGATCAGGCTATCAATTATTTATATCTTGCAGAATAGATCTAAAATCACGGCCGATTATTATGTGATCCAGGATATTTAAATCCATTAACTTTGCTGCCTTGATTATATGCTTTGTACATTCGATATCTTGAATTGATGGGGATGTTTGTCCTGATGGATGATTGTGAACTAGGATGATATTTTTGGTCATCATCTCGATGGCAGGCTGGATGATACTGGGGATAAAGACATTGATTTGATCGAAATTGCCGATGCTTATGATTTCTTCATGGACAAGCCTTTGTCTTGTATTTAGATATAGCGCACGCAGTTCTTCTCTTTTTAGGTTTTGCATCCATGAGTATAATTTGTAAACATCTTCTGGGCCTCTGATAATAGGCATTCTGGTATTTGTTTCTTTAAAAAATCTTCTTCCAAGTTCGAAAATTGCGATAAGCTGGCAAGCTTTGGCATTGCCTAAATTTAGTATTTCTCTTGCTTGATCGAGATTTCTAATATTTGTGATACTACGAGAACCATATTCTTTCAGACACCTAGCACTTAGTTCTAATACAGATTCGTTTCTTGTGCCTGTAATAAATACAAGAGCTAATAGTTCTGCATTGGTCAATTTATCAGCACCAAGTGTGGCTAGTTTCTCTCTGGGTTGTAGATTTGCCTGGGTTGTTTCTTCTTTTGGATAAAACTTATGATCTTTCATAGAAGGGAATATAGCAAAGAAAGATTAAAAAAACGTGAAATGGATAGCATCCAGTTTTCAGCCTTCAGCCCTCAGTATTTAGCATTCTGAACTGGGACGTCATTCTGAACCTGTCTGCCGAACAGGCAGGCTTGTTTCAGAATGATGCTTTTGTGTGAAAAACGATAGCCTAAAGTATTCAGTAACCCAAGCCGAAGGTGATAGCAAATCTATTCACACTGACAAAGGCTGAATACTGTAAGCTGAATACTGAAGGCTATTTACTCAAAACTCAAAACTCAATACTCAACACTCAACACTAGTTCACCCTCCTTATCGATGAACCGAACCGTCCACGATAAAAAACTATTCCCCAATTTTGCATCTCTTTCAGGATAAGATCTTCAAGATATTTATCACCAGAATAGGCGCTGTTTGAAATTCTCTGAAGCATTTCTTCGCCATTTGTCTCAATTTGGCTTATTGTTTTGTCCGTTTTGCAAGCAAGCCAGAATTCTTCTGTTACAAGCCCTGAGACTATAGCATTTGAACTAATCAAAGATCTGATATCGGTGTCAGAAAAGAATCCATACGTTTTGACAACATAATCAAGATTGGATGGGTCGAAACTGTTGCCAAAAAATAATTCCTTGAATTTACCTATTACATTTTTTGGCTTACTATCTTGCATATCAAGTGACACATCGTATTTGCCGCCAGTTCTTTTATCAAGATAATGCACAGGATGAGTATGGACGTTAAACAAATATCCAGCTTTTATATTTTTTGGCAAATTGGATTTTTTGATTGGGATTTTTTTGACAACTTTGTCATCTAGAAAGATTAGCTTATCAAAAAAATCCCCAGAAGATGGCACATATTCGACTTTTAGTTTATGCTTGGCATTTACTTGCGTACGTTCTCCCTTAAAAGGCGGGGTCGTGACTATATCCCCATCAGCAAAGAAAAATGAAGTCTCGTATTCATAGTTATTAGATTTCGTGTATTTGTATAGTTTCGTAATAGGATCCCAGACATCTTTGCCAAAATTTATAGTCATGGGCCATGAGCCGCTTGGTGGGTACTTGCCCAAATCCTTCCATTTTTTTATAAATTCAAAAAATTCACTTGGTTGCATGGGATCAGTTTATATTTCTTATCGCCTTTGGTCAAATTCCCTTTACCTTGACTTGTATAATCAACTATAATCAAAATGATTCTTCAATTTATAATAATTTTATGCAAAAAAATAACGACTTTGATCTTCTATACCAATTAGTCAGGACTAATTTCAAATTAAAATATAATGATTCTGTACTTGGATTCATATGGGTACTTCTGAAGCCATTTTTGATATTTGCAATGCTATATGTGATTTTTTCCAATGTATCTAAGGGCGGTACGCAACAGAATTTTCAGATATATCTTCTAATAGGTATTATTATGTTTACCTATTTTAGTGAATCTGTGACACTTGGCATGAATTCATTACTAGATAAGGCGCATATAATCCTAAAAGTTAATTTCAATAGAAGGATTGCAGTTTATAGTAATCATCTTATGGCTGTAATTAATTTAGTAATTAATCTGTTTATTCTTGCTGTATTTACGGTGTTTAATGATGTTCATTTCACAGCCTTAAGTTTATTGTACTTCTTCTTTTTGATAATTGTACTAGGTATTACAACCCTTGGACTTTCATTTTTTACAAGCGTATTATTTATTAGGTTTAAAGATCTACTTCATATTACTGAAATTTCTTTACAGTTATTGTTTTATGCATCTGCAATATTCTTTCCTCTCACGCTAGTACCAGAAAAAATCAGTATTTTGATTTTTCAGGATATCCCAGCAAGAGCTATATTGGAATTAAATCCATTATTTATTATTATCAGATCGGCAAGAGATGCCTATATACTTGGTGAAATTAATTATATTCCAGAGGTATTAATGGTTTTTGCTGTTGGTATGTCATTATTAATTTTGGGGCAGTTGTTTTTCAAAAATAGAGTTAAAAGAGTTGCTGAATATTTTTAATCATTAATTGTTTATGCTTAGATTAATCAAGAAATCAATACGTACAATTAAAAGATTTGGGTTTCTGGAATTTCTGAAAAGACTTGGTATATTGATTGATAGAAAGATATCTCCTTCAAAATACTTTCATATGATTGATTCTCCAACAGGTGAAGTACTTTTTGTTTCAGGTGAACCAAAGAATGCTACTTCATATTACAGATGTGAAATCCCTGCATATCAATTAAATACTGTTGGGCTTAGTTCAGATATTGTTTATGAAGATTTTGTAAACTTAGAATGGATTGAAAATTATAAATACATCATTTTCTACAGGACAATTCTTAATGATACAAATAAAAAAATTCTAGAAATATGCAAAAAGAAAGGTATCAAGACTTTTTTTAGTGTTGATGATTTTGTTTATAGAAGTGATTTGATAGTTAATTTGGACTATTACAAAAATTTGGATTCAGGGGATGCAAGGCGTTTGGTTGATAGGGCAGATAGTATGATTGAATTGATAGGACAAGTAGATGGTGGGATATCAAGTACAAAATATCTAGCGCGTGATATGAAGAAATATATAAAAGGGGAGGTAATGGTGCTAAGAAATGGCTACAAAGACACATATGACACTTTATATAATGAAAGAATTAATAGAAATCCAAATGAAAAGATAGTTCTGGGATATTTTAGTGGTTCTGAGACTCACGATAAAGATATCGATTTGATTTTTCCTAGTCTTGCAAGATTGTTTGATAAATATTCAAATTTGGAATTATGGGTTGGTGGCAGGTTTAATTATGATTTTGCCAAACTAGGTGATAGAGTCAAAAGATTTCCATTTTTGCCAAGAGATGAATTTTTGAAATTAAAGTCAAAGATTGACATTAACTTACTTCCGCTTGAAGATAGTGAATTTAATAGAGGCAAAAGTGAAATCAAGTTCACTGAGGCCGCACTTCTTGGGATTATGACTGTTGCAAGCAATGTAGGAGATTTGCCAGAGATTATAAAACACGGAGAAACCGGATTTCTTGCTAAAAGCGTTGATGATTGGTATGAGATAATATCTAATATAGTTGAGAAAAAAGAAAAGATAGGCGAAATTGGACAAAATGCTAGAAAGTATGTTTTGGAGAAATATGCGATCATGCAGTCCGGAAAGGAATTTGCGGATTTCTTGCGAAAATAGAAAATGTCAAAGTGTACAGCCGTGCCGTGCATTTCATTGTTAAAATGTACAGTGGCGTTGTACACTTTACTGTTAAAATGTACAGTGATGTTGTATGATTTACAATTATTTCGAAATTATTGATAATATTAATTAAAGTCAAATGAAAGACACTAATCAAAAAGAATACGCAATTGAAGTTAATGATATCGACAAGACTTTCTGGATCCCTGATGAGAAAGTCTCAAGTCTAAAAAGTTACTTCCTGCAACCATGGAAATTATTCAAGAAAAAAGGGCACAGATTTGAGGCGTTAAGTGATATTGATTTCAAGGTCAAAAAAGGTGAATTTGTGGGTATCATAGGTAGGAACGGCAGTGGCAAAAGCACATTACTTAAACTTCTTGCAGGCATCTATGCACCGGACAAAGGTTCAATTAAGATTAATGGCAAACTCGTGCCATTCTTGGAGCTTGGGGTAGGGTTTAATCCGGATCTTACTGGTTATGAAAACATCTTTCTAAATGGTGCAGTTCTTGGTATGTCACGTAAATATTTAAACAAAAGGTGGAAAAAGATAATCGAATTCGCAGAGTTGCAGGATTTTGTGTACACACCAGTAAAAAATTATTCTAGCGGAATGATGCTGAGATTAGCTTTTGCTATTGCGATTCAGTCTGATGCTGATGTGTATCTTATGGACGAGGTCTTGGCAGTAGGGGACTCGAATTTTCAATCAAGATGTATTGATGTATTGATGAAATACAAAAGAAGTGGCAAGACTATTGTCTTGGTTTCTCATGACATTGGTACTGTCCAGAAATATTGTAATAGGGCAATACTTCTAAAAAAAGGGCAAATAATCAAAGTTGGTAAGCCAAAAGATGTGGTAGATGAGTATGTAGATGAAAACATGCTGGATGAAGAAAAGAGACAACAGGGAGAAGAGGCACGAATTGATAAAAATACTGAGCAAAATGAATTCGATAATCAGAAAAAAGCAAAGATTACAAAAATTTATTTTGTAGATAAAAATGGTAAGAAACAAAAAACTTTAAAGTTAATGAAGAAGTAGCAGTTAGAGTCGAATTTGAAACTAACTTTGAGGAAGCGGATTCTAAGATCTTAAATTTCGGAGTAGCATTATACTCTCAAGAAGATATTTATATATGTGGAGTCAATACTTTCACAAAAAAAATTGATACGACTAAACAAGTAAAAAGAAAATATTTTGATCTTGTTTACAAAGACATGAGTCTTTCTCCTAATTCATATTATGTCAAAGCTGGGATTTGGGGGGCAAAAGACACTGATAGTTATGATTTAGTCCATAAATCAGAAAACCAATTTAAAATTTATTCAACAGATCAATATCAAGGTTTAATACAACTTGCATGTGAATGGAATTAAACTTTCCAGACTTCCCGTTGGACATAATTAGTGTAGCTTAAAATAATCTTGACAACTTTCTTGGATACATTGTCTACATCGTAGTCTTCCACAACTGCAAATGGTTGTGGATCATCAGCATATTGTTTTGTAGTTACTTCTATAGCCTTAAGGATATTCTCGGATTTGAGTCCACTCATAATAAGTGTCCCTTCATCCATACCTTCTGGTCTCTCGTGAGAGTTTCTGATTGTAATTGCAGGGAATGATAATAACGATGATTCTTCTGTAATTGTTCCACTGTCACTTAATACACAAAAGGCATTTTGTTGAAGTTTTAAATAATCAAAGAATCCAAATGGTTTAAGAACTTTAATTAATGGATTTAAAGTTATCGCTGTAGACTCGTCAATGCGTTTTTGAGTTCTTGGGTGTGTCGAAAATATAATCGGTTTATTATATTTTTGTGCTATTTCATTAAGTGATTGGATCAAATTGTTAAACTGTGTATCAGAATCAATATTTTCTTCTCGATGCGCACTGACGATGAAGTATCCTTTTGGTTCAAGTTGAAGTCTCTCTAGGACATCAGAATTATTTATCTTTTCTTTATGTTTATTTATAAGTTCCTTCATTGAAGAACCAACTTTAATCACAGTCTCCGGCCTGATGCCTTCTTGGATCAAGTACCTTCTGGCATGTTCTGTGATTGTCAAATTGATATCGCTTGTGTGATCAACAATCTTGCGATTTATTTCTTCTGGTACTCTTTGATCAAAACATCTATTCCCAGCTTCCATGTGGAAAATCGGCACTTTCCTTCTTTTGGCTGATATAACTGAAAGACAACTATTTGTATCGCCATATAGTAATACAGCATCTGGCATTTCTTTTTCAATAATTTCATCTGCCTTAGCGATGATATTCCCAATTGTTTGAGCTGCATTTGATCCTACTGCTTCTAGAAAATAATCTGGTTTCCTGATGCCAAGTTCATCAAAGAAGACTTGATTAAGTTCATAATCATAATTTTGACCTGTATGGACTAAAACATGTTCACAATATTTATCAATCTCTTTTATCGTCATTGCCAATTTAATTATTTCCGGTCTAGTTCCTACAATTGTCATTATTTTCATTGTTTAGCTATTAAAAATTATTAGAGTTACTTATTGTTGCTTTTTTGAATCTCGCTAATTTTTTTGTCTAGTTCAGTTTGTATTGCAATTAAAGAATTAATTTGTGCAATATTTTGAGTGTTTATTTCATTGAGTCTATTCTCAATTGATTGGGCTTTTCTGTAAATAGGATGTAATAGAAATAATTTCTTTAATATTCTTTTTAGTGGTAAAGTGAATTTTATGTCTTTAATGTAATTAGCTTGAAATTTTATATAATCGAGGGATGTCTTCTCTTGGCTAAAAGCATTAATATATTTTAGCCATTTTTCTTTTGTGGTCTTTCTATCCCATCCAAGTGCCATGACTTGTTCTCTTGGATTATTTGATGGGTTAAAATCTTTTTGTATGTTATCTAGGATTATAAATGGTAGGTTTGATGCAAGGGCTTCCCATTCTGTCATGTAGAAAGGTCTAAGTCTGCTTGTAGATAAGAAAAAGTCTCCACAATTAAACAATTCGTTCATTTGTTGTTGAGGAATTTGGATGAAATTTTTACATTTAGGATCTTGAATAGGAGCTGCTTCTTGAGCCCATTTCCATATAATTATCCAAAAGATCTCTGAATGTTGTTTTTTATATTCAAGAAATTTATCAAAACCTTTCATTTCATGTGTAGTACCGGCCCATACTCCAATTTTACCTTTAACTGGAATCCCATATTTTTTGCGGAGTTCAGCTTTATTTTTTAATGGTTTAAACACATCAGTATCTACACCTATTGGCAATACATCTATTTTGCCAGCGTCCTTATAATACTCAACCATGATTTCAGAAGTTACAGTCATTTTTTTTGCTGTTTTTATTGATTCATTGATTTTTTCGATTCGATCGTTCCATATATCAGATTCTAATTGTACTTTCATTTCTGGATATAATTCCCACAGTAAACATATTGTGTTGTTCGGATATTTGGATTTCCCTACTGTAGAGTATTGTAATATTACATCTTTATAGCTAATCTTAGATTCAGGTGTTAGAAATTCAGATTCCGGAACCTCTCTTTTAAACCAAGTCCAAAAAGTATCTTCTCCAAGGCCACTTGCAACTTCAGGTGCTAAATATATTTTCATAAATAAAAAGCTGATAAATATTATTAATCCTCGCGTTCACCTTCTTTAAAATGGTAAACAATAGAATCACAAACAGTATAATGTTTTACTCCAATTTTCTCGAGTCTTTCATATAAATTTTCATCACCATACTGAATCACTTCATCATAGGATTTGCCGGCTATGTTCCCTTCAGGATAATAACCAGCCTTTTCAATATTCGACTTGTAAACAGCACATGGCATATAGGCGCCTTTTGGAATTAATTCATCTTTTGAGATTTTTTGTGCAAATTTTAAAAACTCTTTTTCTTTATAATTACTAGGATGCGAGCCGAATTCTCCATGAATTGCTGTTGGGAAGACTCCAAATTTTGGATGTTTTCTTTCTACTATTTGAGAAGCTAATATTTTATTTTTGTCTAAGTTTTTTATTAAATTCTCAAGCCAATTAGGAGTAAACATGTTGTCACTATTAATCATCACAACAATTTCACCTTGGGAATTTTTGATCCCAAAGTTATAGCCTTTGTAGACTCTATTAATATATTCGGGTTTTTCCATATCCGAGTTTAAATAATTCACCTTCAGAAAGAAAAATATTATTATTGATTGCATATGTATATTTTCTGTCTTTCAAAAACTCTAATATCTTTTCATCTGCGTCATTTGCGACAAAAATAAGTTCAGCTTCGCCATTGTTCAATTGTGGAGTATATTTATGAAGAGATTCGTATACGGCTTTTGCAAAAGTTGTTGATTTATATATCAAACAAATTATACTAATCTTCGGTTCAATTTTTTTTTTATTCTTGATTGACGAAACATCTAGTTGTTCAGTTATTTCTGCAATTTTTTCATTAATTCCATTTAATCTAATCCTTGTTTCATCTTGTTTAGTAAAGTATTGAGCTTTATTTTTCTCTATTTCTTCCAAGATCCGAAGTATTGAATCATTAATTGTTTTATAATTTTCCTGGTTCTGGCTTGCTAGGTTAATTAATTGATCGTTTGTATGATTTAGGGCTGTTTGAAGTGTTGCTATTTTTCTGAAGGTTGGTGAAAAAGTACACAAGACTTTTTTTAAGAATTTTTTTAAGATTTTCATTGATTTATTCTAATTTTCTTGAATTGATTATAACAGCTAATTATAAAGATTCTCACGTATTCCGTCTACTAAGCTGATAAATAAGTTCTTGATCTTTTTTCTGTTTGAAATCAATTTCAGTAATTAATCTAGAATATAGTTCAGAATTAGTGTTTAATGAATTTTCAAGCGATTGAAGCTTACGATACATTGGGAATAACATAAAAAAATTTTTTAATATATTTTTCATTTTGAACTTTAAGCCGGAAGAACTTGTTAAGGAAATCGGGGTTGTAAAGTTTTCTGTCTGCCATTCTCCTGTATAGGCCTTAGTGATGACAGTACTTAATGTGTTTAACAATGTAATAGTTGATTTGTATGATTTCTTATCAAGAAAGTTATCTAGAGTATAGTTTATTATGTTTCTAAGTCCTATAATCTGTTTGAACTCATCTGCTGCTGCTTGTGTTTCATGATTTCTTACTTTTGTTAAGGCAAGGTCAATACCTTTTATTGCATAATATTTTGAGAGCCTTATCCATAGGCAGATATCTTCCCCAAGTTCCATATTCTCTGGGAATCGGTTCAATTCATTGTGTAAGGCCTCTTTGCGAATCATGACCGTAGGTGTTGCAATTCTACATTGAGTAATTGTGTCTGGATATTTATAATCAATTTTGCCTGAATCATGATATTGTGTGGTTCCTGTTCCAAAAGTTGAATATGATGTATGGCTCACCATTAATCCATTTTCAAGCATAAATTTTATTTGTAGTTCTAATTTACTCTCCAGGTATTGATCGTCAGAATCAAGAAAGGCAATAAAGTCGCCTGTTGCACTATCTATCCCAATATTTCTAGATTTCGCAGCTCCACTTTTTTCAATATTCTTCTTATATATAATTTTGGGATTATTGGCAATTAATTTCTTTAATTTGTCTATGTTGTCTGTGGATCCATCATTGATTAATATAATTTCCCAATTAGTATGAGTTTGATTGATTACGCTTTCGATAGCTTGTAAAGTCCAATCAACTCGATTGTGAAAAGGAATTATGACACTAATTTTGATACGACTTCTATCCTTGATGTTAAAAGTTTCTATTTTTTTTTCTAAAAATTCGATCGCTTCTGTATATTTAGCCTCGGTAATAATTTTCAAGGTTTTTTGATAAAACGGAAGTAATCCTCCGTACAATATATTAATATCTTTTTCGTCTACGCTGTTTATCATGTTTATCCAAAGTTGACTGCTTTCTGTAGGAGCAATATTTAATTTTGATCCTTGTTTTGGGTGTAGGCGAGATTTCACTAGATATTTGGGGAGGTGTCTTACCTTATATCGAGGAAACATCCTGTACCATAGGTCATAATCTTGAGTCGTCTTTAATTTGGGGTTGAAGGTTCCGATAGTATAAAAAGCTTCCCTTGGAATGAGTAGGGTACATCCATGAATGAGACCGTTAAGTATTGGATATATTGAATTATCTAATTTCTCCGGTTCATGGGTTTCGGCAAAGTTTGTCCGTCCTATTTCCTCTCCATTTGGGTTGATAATAATATAATCAGAATAAATGATTGTATTTGCTCGTTCTTTTGGGGCAAGATGATTTAGGTAATCAATTTGTTGATCTATCTTGTCATTTGAGTATAAATCGTCATGCGATAGCCAAGAAATATATTCCCCATTCGCGTGTTTTATTGCAAAATTTAGAGCTGTTGATACACCACCATTCTTTTTCTTGTAATATTTTATTCTTTTTTTGTATTGTTTAAGAATTGAATCAGTCTCATCTGTTGATCCGTCGTTTACAACTATAATTTCAATATTCTTATATTTTTGAGCCAATAAACTAGCGATTGCTTCCTTGATATAGTCAGCACCGTTATATACGGGCACGATTATGCTTACTAGTGGTTCGAATCTAACATTTTGTTTCATCAAATATCAATTAATAATTATTCTTTTTTAGTATGTTTTGCTCAATCATTTCAATTTTTTTGAGTAACCCTTCGACCTTCTGATCTTGATTTGATTGTGCGGAAATTATTGAACTAAGCTTATATTCATTAACATCAAATCGTGCATTAATTAGGCTATCTATATTATGTAATTTCCTATAATGAGGTAGGAGATTCATTGCTTTTGCAATTAATGGCTTTAATTTTTTAATTTTTGAAACTCTATAACTCTGTGGGTTCATATTTAAAGTTTGGGTACTGATTGTGGAATCTTTTTGTTTATTATATGGTATTAGAGATTTAATATTTCCTAGTGCTCCTAGCCCGAGACTAAATTGAATACTAATGAGGGTATTTTTTTGCATTAACTCTTCCTCTGTTAATTTTGAATACTCCTCACTGAGAGTACTGTTGGTGATGATCTGGCCATAGGATTTCTGATGTTGGTTAATTAGTTCGGAAATGTCATTATTGAATGATTGAAACAAAGGATTTTTTCTATCTGTATTTTGTTCATTAATACCAATAGGAGCAAAAAGTTGATTATCAAGAATTAATTTAGGATATTTATTTTTATTTATGTATTTAGCTAAGCTCCATCCTCCAAATTCATCCCATTGTATTATTCTTTTCTGATCTTTGGCATTTTTGATCATTGCCTGCATGTCGTTGATAACATTTTTGCATATTTTGTTTTTGGGTTTAGCTCCCAAGACTGCTATTAGTGGGAAGTATTTCCCAGACTTATGAAAATATCCAGTGCAGACGAAACCATTCTCTTTTATTTGATCCTCTATAGGACGCAAAGATTTGAAGCAAATGAAATCACTATCTAGCCAGATACCTCCATATTTGTATAATAAATTAAACCTAATATAATCTGCTTTATGTGCAATTTCTTGTAGGTTCTCAGTTTCTTGAAGAATGCCAGGTAAGTAAGATTCTATATCGTAATCAGTTAATATTTTTATATCGTAATCATTCTTATTATTTATTACTATTGTTTTCCAACATAGAAGAATATAAGTTGGGATAGTTTTATTGGCTGAATTTTGCCAATATAGCCAAATTTTGCTCTTCCCTTTGTTTCCTGCCCATTTCGAAAGCATATGCGCATATACATTATAAAGAGTTCGATCTTTCATGACTTCTAGAAAAATATTAAGTTGCCATAAAGGAAGATCTCGAAAGAATGAAGTGTAGTAATCAAAAATACCAATATATAATTGTGATAATTCCTGTATATGCAGATCAATAAGCTTATGTGTGCCTTGTTGAGAATGATGTCTAGAAGTCATCAATACTTCGTTTGTGTATTCAAAATTTATTCCTGATTTAATTAATTTAAATATGAACGCATAATCCTGAGTTGTTTTTAAATGAGTTTCAAATAGGCCAAATTTGTCAAAAATTTCCTTCGGTATAAGCATTGAACAAAAGTTGATTTTTGATTCGAATAGCAACTTAAGTGTTTCGAATAATTTATCTTTATGAGGACCTCCATACTCAATTGCCCTAGGCGTTGTGGTTATATTGGTATCTAAGTTAATATAATCCTGATTGGCAAAAAAAATTGTAGTCTTTCTATCTTTTGGTTTGAGGTTGCTGTAGCTTTCAACCTGCGTCTGAATTTTATATTCTCGATAGATATCATCATGAGATAGCCATGATATATAGATTCCTTTTGCGTTCTTAATCCCCGTATTTAATGCGGTTGCGACACCACCATTTTTTTTCTTGAAATACCTAACTTTATCACCGTAACTTTTGACAATTTTCTCTGTATCATCGGTTGATCCATCATTTACAAGTATCACCTCAATATTTTTATATGTCTGAGCCAAGGCGCTATCGATTGCCTCTCGAACATATTTTGAACCATTGTAAACTGGGATTATGATGCTAACTAAAGGATTGAAGTTTTTCTGCATAATTTGTAACTGATGAACTAGTTGTTAAGTTCTTGCTTGATATAATCAAGATCAAGTAATTTCTCTATCACCTGATCAACATTTAGTCTTTCGGTATTATCAGAATTATATTCATTTTGTACATGAGCATCTTTATCCCCTTCTGAGAAATATTTTTTGTAGTTGAGATCTCTATTATCTGATGGGATTCTATAAAAATTACCAAGATCTTCAGCTTTTGCCATTTCTTCTTTATTAACTAATGTCTCGTATTGTTTTTCTCCATGTCTGGTTCCAATTATTTCGATTTCATTATTAGCTTCAAATATCTTTAAAAGTGCTTTGGCAAGATCAAGAATTGTGCTTGCAGGAGCTTTTTGTACGAATATGTCCCCACCTTTAGCATGTTTATAGGCATATAAAACTAAATCGACAGATTCTTCAAGAGACATTAAAAATCTTGTCATATCCGGATTTGTGATAGTAATTTTCTCTCCAGCTTTGATTTGTTTAATAAATAGTGGAATGACTGAACCTCTAGATGCCATTACATTGCCATATCTTGTAGCACTCAATGTTGTTACTTTTGGATCAACGTTTCTAGATTTTGCGACCATTAGTTTTTCCATCAAGGCTTTGCTCATTCCCATTGCATTGATAGGGTAGACTGCCTTATCTGTGCTTAGTACTACTACTTTTGAAACATTATTTTTGATTGCTGCATTAAGTAAGTTATCAGCTCCTATTATATTTGTCCTTACTGCTTCCATTGGAAAGAACTCACATGAAGGGACTTGTTTCAAGGCTGCTGCATGAAATATGAAATCGACTCCCTGAGAGGCTTCATTGATACTATCAAAATTTCGCACATCCCCTATGAAATATTTAATTCGGCCATTACCTAATTCACTTCTCATTCTATCTTGCTTCTCTTCGTCCCTACTAAAAATCCTCACTTCTTTGATATCAGTATTATTCAAAAAATATCTAAGCATTTTGTTGCCAAAAGAACCAGTACCTCCAGTAATTAGGAGAGTCTTGTTTTTGAAACTATCAGATTTTGAGAAATTTTTCATAATTTTTTCTTTTATTTTTATAACTAGGAGATTTAATGAAATCTTGATACATATCATTTATCAACTTATTCCAAGTGGGCGGTTGATAGTTAATTATATCTCGAATTTCTGTAGAAACTAGAGCCCTGTTTATTTTTACTTTATTATCAGGGGTAATTTCAATATTTTTCTTATAAATATCATTAATAATATTGAGTAGGTCGTATTTTGAGATTGGGTCTACTGAAATTTGATAAAGTCCTTTCAAATCTTTATTTGGGATAATAAATTTAGCCAAGACGTTTGATAGCTCGTAAGTTGTAAACCCAGAAAAAATCGCATTTTTGTAGCCTTGAACTTTTTTTTCTGTAACACTCAAGAACCAATCAACAAGACTAACTGCGCTATCAAGCTCATGTCCAATAATGGAAGTCCTAAGTGTAAGATGTTGACTGTTTTTGATCTCACCTAAGTATTTCGTCATCCCGTAAGCATCCTGGCAAGTTGGCAAATCATTTTGTGTATATGCTTCTCCTTTTTGTCCATTAAATACACAATCGGTACTTATGGTAATCAATTTTGAATTGTTTTGACTACAGATATTAGCTAATTGATGAGGGAAAATGCTGTTTAAGTAAATCATAATCGATAGATCATTGTCTTCCTTTTTTTGCTTAGTTATTCCAATACAATTGATGACAACATTTGGTTTAATATTAGTGATTGTTTCAAGGATTGTGTTACTTTCTAATGATGCGTCTGCTTCTATAATATGATCATTATCTCCAAAAATATCGATAATTTTGGTTTTGTTTCTAACTGTACCAAATACAACATATTGTGGATAGCTAGTTAATACTTCGAAAACTTTGTGTCCAAGCATCCCGCTTATTCCAAGAACAAGGATTTTTATTCTGTCTGTAGCTTGCTGATTCATTTGATAACAATCTAAAAATATTAGTGTTTGGCAGGATTATAATAACAAATTAGCTTGTTGTTTCAAAGTAAATAATGTATTTAACTCCGTTTTACAATCTTTTTTAATTTTTCTTTAAGTCTTTGTCCCTTAGTCTGATAGTGCCCTCTAGAAATATAGTAGGCTTTTTCTAAGTTTTTCCTGGTGCTTTTCCGTTTCGGGCTTAATCTTGTATCGTTATTCTTTATATCGTTGAAGTATTTCTCGAGCTTTTCAATCTCTTCATCCCATTTATAAAAATTTTCTTGAGCATAAATTAATCCATTTTCGATCAACTTTTCTCTAAGAGTATCATCATTTATTAGATCTTTTACAGCTTCTCGAAAATCTTTAATGTCTCCAACATCAACTAAGATTGAATTTTCTAGATTTTTAGAATAACTTAACACTCCAATGGTGTTTGTACTAATCACTGCACACTTACAACACATAGCTTCCATATTGGGTAATGATACACTTTCAAATTTGCTGGGCTTCACTAAAATATCAGCACTTGAATAGATTTGCCTTATTCTCTTTGTATCTGGTCTTGAGAAAATTTTATCAAAGATCTTGGTGTATTGTGGATATTTAGGTATAGAACAGGTAAACAACCATTTCTCACAATCAATGTCTTTGATTGCTTCAACTGCGTCTTTTACTCCTTTCAGTTTAGTATCTAGGCTACCTTCAACTAATACTATTTTTTTATCAGATTTCAATTTAGGATCTGGATCAGGATAGAACTCTTCTTTCTCAATCATGTTTAAGATTAACTCTGCCTTGGTAGAGTAGCTTTCCTTTAGCCAATCCTGCATCCACTTGGCTGAAGTGAAATAGTGTACATCTTTAAAACTATACGTCGCATTGGACAGATACTCTCCTAATGATCCTTTTTCATAAAACCTTCTCTCATCGCTCTGGACGAAATATGCTTTTTTGATTTTTGAAGGTAGATCAATTATGTTCCAAAATGTCTCATTAAATGTGGCGATAATTATGTCCGTATCGTTTATCCATTTATCAGTCTCAGAAAATGGTATTACATTCACTTTCGGATTTATCTTTTTCCAGCCACGATCTTTGCCATCATTGAGATGAAGAAGTTTCACATCTAGCCCACGATCTGCAAGTCGATTGGCGTGTTCATAGATAATTCTATTGCCTCCGGAGATCCCCATGAAACCCATAACATATGCGACAGAAGGTTTATTATTTTTAGTTTTCATGCTAAAGTTTTGATGCGTTATGTATAATTATATCTAAATTTGAGTCATCATACTATTAAATTATGTATTACTTCACTAGATCAATTAAAATTCTTGAAAAAGAGGGGATAAAAGGCCTTTCAAAACGTGTCTTTCACAAATTAATGGGGAGATCTGCATATCCTGATCAGAATAAACTTTATGAAAACTGGTTAAATCAGATTGAAAAGCCGTATTTAGAAAATGAATCTCAGAAGGGCAAACCCTTCGACTCGGCTCGTAAAACGAGCCTCGCTCAGGGTAAACAGCCCAAAATTTCAATCCTGATGCCGGTGTATAATGTCGATCCAAAGATATTGGAAGAGGCGATAGAATCTGTCAAAGCTCAATGGTATCCAAATTGGGAATTATGTCTTTATGATGATTGTTCCACAAATCTAGCGACTGTTGATTATTTAAAAAAGCTCAACACTCAAAGCTCAAAGCTCAAAGCTCTGGAACTCCAATTTGGCGAAGTGAATTTGAACATCTCCGGCGCTACAAATAAGGCATATGAGATGTCTTCTGGAGATTATCTAATGCTCATGGATAATGACGATATGCTTAGGCCCAATGCCTTGTATGAAATAGTCAAGGCCATAAATGAACATGACAATCTAGATTTAATATATTTCGATGAAGATAAACTTGATAAATTTGGAAGTAGAATCGAACCCTGGTTCAAGCCTGATTTCTCGCCAGAACTCATGTGGTCAATGATGTATCCAACACATGCAGTCTATTCTAGAAAAATTTTTGAAAAAGCAGGCAAGATGAGAATTGGTTTTGAAGGAAGCCAAGATTATGATTTAGCACTACGAGTGATGGAATTAACGGACAAAATCCATCATATCCCCTGGGTACTATACAATTGGCGTAAAGTAGAAGGATCTACAGCAGAAAATATCAGTGGCAAATCGTATGCCATCACAAGTGCGAAACAAGCACTTAAAGAAGCGATGAAAAGAAGAGGGTTTGAAGGAGAAATACAAAATGATTTTTATCCCTTCATCCCAGTATTTAAAATGCAAAGCAATCCTACGGTTGAAATAATTATTCCCATCAAGGACAAAATCAAATTATTACAAAATTGTCTTGAATCTATTTGGGAGAAAACAACATATTCAAATTATTCAATAACAGTAATTAATAATAATTCTCAAGAAGAGAAGACTCTCAAGTACCTTGAAAGTATCAAGAAGAAAGTACAAGTATTAGATTATCCAAAAGAATATAATTTCTCGGCAATAAATAATTTCGCTGTATCAAAATCAACTGCAGATTATGTACTATTTCTTAATAATGATACAAAGATAATTACAGAAAACTGGCTCGAGGGTCTTCTAATGTGGGCTAGCCAAAAAGAGATTGGCGCAGTTGGGGCAAAACTTCTTTACCCAGATCATACTGTCCAACACGCAGGTATACTTGTTGGAGTAGGGGGGGTTGCGAACCACGCGTATTATAGGCAGCCAGAAGAGAATAATTTCTATTTCAATCATCTACATTGTGTTAGAAACTATCTTGCAGTTACTGGTGCGTGTATGATGGTCTCGAGAGAAAAATTCAATAAAGTAGGAGGATTTGAGGAGAAATTGCCACTTGCATTCAATGATGTTGATCTTGGTCTGAAACTTCATGAAAAAGGGCTTAGAAACGTGTATACTCCATACGTTGAATTGATCCATTTTGAATCCAAATCCCGTGATCCAAAAGTAACAAAAAATGAAGATCAGTTTATGCATGACAAATGGGATAAATATATCAAAAATGACCCATATTACAATCCAAATTTGACCAGGGACATTTCATCTAAACCACCGTTTTCTTTATAAATGAAAAAACTAATACAAAAAAATAATGTAATACCTATTGTTCTTGTTATATCACTAGTAATAAATGTATTCTTCCTGGCTTCCAAGATATTAGATAAAAATAAAATCCCTACAAATAAGCAAGTTGAGGAAATTTTTGAACAAGATAACGAAGATAAGGACATCGATATTTCAAAAGAGGGCATTTACCAAAATACATTTGCTGGGTATAAATTAGAATATCCTGTCAATTGGAAGGTCCTTGATGTGATGGGTGAAAAGGCCAATAGCAGTTTGAATTTTGTTGTACTAACAAAAAGTGACATTAATCAAATCCCCTTTATCACAATTGATAATCAAATTGACTCAGAAAATATTTGCTATGAAGTTTATGACCAAAATAGCTCCTCTGGTGTTAAAAGGTTTGATAAGAGTGAATTTGAGAAGAACAATAAAAAATACATAGTCACCAAGACAAGTTTTGACGATCAGGTGATGAATTTTTCAGAAAGTATCACTAAATATCAATATTGGGATGGAAGTAAGTGCTTTCACATATCAGTACATGATGATCTTCAAGGAAATAATAAACAGGAACTTGATAGTATCATAAATAGTTTCGGACTCAATCAAGATTGATTAATTCAATAATGTCCACTCAGAAGAGTAGCCTGAAGAAGAATTCCATACTTGATACCCTCTATATCCGCCCCCAAAATTAGAGCCATTGGATAGTGTGACATCAATCATAGTGTTATTTCTGTTATACGCAATGATATCGGCCAACCCATCGCCATTTACATCAGATGGGGCTAGAAGTGTCCATTCATTTGATGAGTA
>CAYUFB010000009.1:0-13932 GCA_964444125.1 uncultured Candidatus Saccharibacteria bacterium | reverse complement strand
ACATCAGATGGGGCTAGAAGTGTCCATTCATTTGATGAGTAGCCTGAGTGCGAATTCCAGACTTGGTAGCCTCTATATCCTCCACCAAAATTGGAGCCAGTAGATAAAGTTACATCAATCATCGTATTATTTCTGTTATATGCAATAATATCGGCACGTCCGTCACCATTGACATCAGCTGGAGGAAGTAAATCCCATTCACCAGTATAACCGGAACTTGAATTCCATGTTTGATAGCCTCTATAGCCACCACCAAAGCTGCTTCCTGTAGACAAGGTGACAAGAAGTGCTGAGGTTCTTCTATTGTATGCAATAATATCAGCTCTACTATCGCCATTAACATCAGCTGGAGCTAGCAGAGTCCATTCATCTGTTGTATACCCAGAATGACTATTCCATACTTGATAGCCTCTATAACCGCCCCCAAAATTAGAGCCATTCGATAAAGTGACAAGAAGTGCAGTAGATCTTCTACTAAATGCGATAATATCAGCTCTACCATCACCATTGACATCAGCTGGAGGAAGCAGAGTCCATTCATCGGTAGTGAACCCAGAATGACTGTTCCAGACCTGGTAACCTCTATAGCCACCTCCAAAATTCGATCCTGTTGAAGGAGTCACGTCAATCATCGTATTATTCCTGTTAAATGCGATAATGTCAGTCCTTGTATTATTATTTACGTCATTTTTAATGAATTTATTAACAATTGGTGGATTGAGATTTGGTATCGAGTTTACGTTTTTGATCATCTCTTCTACATTAAGTAATCCATATCCATAATTGGGATCAAAGCTTGGGACAATTTTGGTCGTAGTACCTGCTACTAGATTATACATCTGAGCAGGGGTGATGGTTGGTTTCACGCTTAAGGCCAAAGCTACTGCAGCTGTCACTTGAGGAGCTGCAAAACTCGTGCCACGACTTGTGATCATGGCATTAGGAGGTTCATTGTTGACTGCATGAAATGATTGAAATATCTGGGAGTTAGTCTCATCGGAACAATTATCTTTGGTATTTGGTCCTTGGTAGCAAGTATATGTATGAGATGAGATAATTGGAGTCCCTGAACTTGGACCTACCGGAGCTACAACATCAAGTTTCTCTCCAAAGTTCGAATATCCTGCTCTTTGATTATTGATGTCAGTTGCTCCAACAGCAATTACTTTGTCATATGCGGCAGGATAATAATTTGCAACATCAGAACTGTAATTTCCTGCAGCTGCTACTATAGTAATTCCGGCAGCATACGCGTTATTTATTGCAGCCTCTACGCTTGGATCTGATCCAGATCCTGCAAGGCTCATGTTTATAACATTGGCCCCATTATTTATTGCATGTTCAATTCCTTTGACAAGAGTGAATGAGTTTGCAATAGTTCTATAATCATAGTATGGATTTGAGCATGTTAAATCAAGATTTCCAAGATGGTCTTGGCACATTGACCTGTCATTAGGCAAAAACACTTTGATAGGCATAATCCTAACATTGTACGCCATTCCTGTGACAAGATTGATGCCACTATCATCAACATTTGCTGCAATAATCGATGTAACAAAAGTACCATGTCCATGATCATCGTTGGCATGAAATCTTTTTGCAAGTTCTTCTGTGTTGCAATCGTTTGATGGATTGCCATCGTTAGCCCTGAGTGTACATAGATAATCTTGTCCAGAATCATAAGGGTTCACAAATTTGGAATTATCCAATTCAGGTGATTTTGTGTAATTCCTGTCGTATCCTTCGTTATAAACGCCATTTGGAGCAGTTGTCGGGATGTCGATATAAAGACCTGATATTTTGTGAGTGGTATAGTCACCTCCTGCATCATATTGATAGTTTTCATAAGCAACGCCTGTGTCAAGTACTGCTACTTTGATATTCGTGTTGCCTCCGCATCCAGCATTTGAGCTACATCCTCCTGCAAGGTTTTTGCCAATTTGAGCCCAGGCTTCTGGCATTTTTATCTTTTCAAGATTCCAATGTGTCGAGACGTTATAATCATCTCCAGGATATGATCTAGCTCCTGTTTCTACCCAGGCATTCAAGTTATAAATATAGTTAGGTTGTATATTTGTTTCAGGCGCAACAAGTATAGTTTCTGTTAGTAACTGTGGAATCTTGGTCTCTGGGACTATATATTTGATCTTGTTATCAATTGATTCTATTGTTTCTATTCCTCTTGATGGGGTGAGTAGTTTTTCTTTGATTGGCTCAACGGTATTGTCCACATTGATTAGTAGCTCCACCTTATCGCCGTTTTTGATAAATCTTCTTGATTCAATAAGTGATATAGTTTTTTGCTTAGCCTGAAGAAGTGCAATTCTACTTCCTTTAAGTTGCTTCGCACGATTTACCACATTTGGCATCCATCCATAAATGTTACCAGGGCATGCTGTGGCATTGATATCTTTGTGTCCAAAGATAGTTGACTGCCAATTTGGATCAAGATGATTCAGTTCTGATAATGCAGCAATTAGTTGAGCCAATACCTCCATCGAAGTGGCCGTTGGTTGCTGACTTGAATAATCTCCAAGAATCGATATCCCGATACTTCCAGAATTAGGTACAGCGTGCGCGCCAACTACACCATTGCCGCCGGTTCTGCCTTCGTAAATATTGCCATAAGGATCGATTAGGTAATTATAGCCAATGTCCTGCCAAGCTTCCTCATAAGTACAGCTTCCTGGAGCAGTCCCTACATTTGAGGAACATCTGATTTTGTGATTATCGTAAATAGCTTTGACTGTGACTTTAGGATCACTCATGTTTACGCCTGTGGCAGTATGGTGGACGACAATTTTGTTGACTTGTTCAATTCTGGGGTTCCATCCACTTATAGTTGGCGCGCCCCATTCTTCACGTGTGATCAAATTAAATCCCATATTTGCAAAAAGTCTCTTTTTGTATGCGTACTCAGCTTCTGTGCTGCCAAATGCCATAGGTTCGCCTGCATTAGAATTTATCTCATTTTCTTGAGTTCTAATCGGATCAATCTGAAATTCAATACCGGATGGTACAAAAAGCAGAACTTTTTTGACTTGTTTTTGAAATATATACAACTCAGAGACATTGGAAGTATGACCAGAGGGTTTGCCATCGTCGAAAAACACGTCACTAGGTTCAATTATATATCCTTTTCGCTCTTCATTATCGCTAAATATAACCGTGAAATGGCTTCCTAAAAAATCATCTTGAGTATTTGCAACAAAAGAAAATCCCAAGATTGGTGTTTCAAACTCGAATACTTGAGTCGGTTCAATTATCTCTTGAAGGCTGATAGGTTCCTCATCAAGTTTAGGATAATATTCCGGGTGTTCTAATTCTTGTACTCCAAGTTCGATTTTTTGGCCTGTAGCTGATACTTTTTGATTTAATACGCCAAGTGGGCTAAATAATCCAAGAATGAATGTAGTTAGAAAGAGTAGGGAAAGATACGTATTGAGTTTTTTTCTACTATAAAAGTGCATAAAAGTAGTTTTCATTAATTTATACTCTTTTATTCTAGCAGAAATGAATGAATTTAGGCTAAATTTATTTGATTAAATCACTATAAAAATTTTCATTTTCCTTAATTTCATGCCAGTTTAGAAGATAATTTGCAGGTTTGAAATGATAATAAACACCAAAGCTTGTGACTAATGCTATGATAAAGAAGATTAGTATTAAAATCCTCTTGTAGGTTTCGTTTTTAAAATTTAATGCATATTGGGCAAATATTATATATAGAAGTGGCCAAACTGGGAGCAAATATCTTCCCTGAGTTCCATTCCACATACTGCTTGTTAGATATTCCTTGTAATTATGTTGTAGTAATACCAAGGCATAAAAGACAAAAATAATTCCAATGAAAATAATTTCTGTTTTAAATTTTTCACGCTTAACTAGACTCATACAGATACCTATGAGACTAGTTAAAGCAATAATTGTAAATGGAATAATTGAATATGTTCTAAAGAAGAATCCTCTATGTGTGATGATGCCATAGATACTATTTAAGTTCAGTTTTGTCCATTCTTTCATATCTTTTACTATGTTCATTTCTGCATCATTATCTGTTTCTGATATAAATCCATCATAATAGATTCGGTATGAGTAAGAGTATTCATAGCATTCGTCATGAGAAGCAACAATTTCACAACTTGGCATAACACTCTTGTATTGAATTATATTTTTGCCATAGAGAATTATAAAAAGCGAACTTACCAAAATCAGGATAACTATGTAAAAAAGCTTTTTGATAAATTTTGTTGAAGTACAGAAATACTTAATTTCATTTTGAAAATTTTTCCTATTGATAAACATTACCCAAAGTGTCAGCACAAAAAGAATAAATGCCAATGGCAAAAGAGTAAATTTTGTAAGCAGTCCAAGTAATATTATTATTAATAGATTGAGGAGATCTGTAATTTTAAAATCCTGATAAAACCTGATAAAGAAAAAGACACTTGATATGCTTAATAGATTTACCAAATTATCATAATTTACAACTCCTGAAGAAAACATAAACATCATCGTTGAGGCAAGAAGTGTAACTGCAAAAAGTGACTTTAATTTGTCTTTCGTGATCAAGTAACTTGTTTTGTAAAGCATTATTAAGGTTGCAATCCCAAAGACAGGGCTTGAGAAACGCATAAATATTGCCATGGGCAAATTGTAGAAATTCAAATTGCTTAATAGTCCAAGTAGATAGTGGTATAAAAATGGGCTGGTACTTATTGTTATAAATTGTTTAAGTGTTTCTGGCTCTTCGATAAACGGATTTAGTGAATTTTTATGCATCAGACTTACAATTATATGATGCTGTTCATCAGCAGGTACACCAAATGGAAAAGTCAATGCGATATACAAAGCCTGTATACAAAATGTAAACAGGACAATTTTTAAAAATCGATTTTTTTTAAATAAGATATCTAGGATTTCTTTGGCTTTATCCATTTGAAAAACTTCATAAATAATCCTTTATATACTCCAAGTATGAAGACAATAAGAAATATCGGAAATAATAAACTGACAAAAACTTCTTTTATATTCCTTGCAAATAGAATTATCGATCCAACGAAACTAGCTATTATGCCAAGAAGCGCAATGAGCAAAATTGTCTTTAGACCTAATAGCAATATGAGTCCAATTAGAAATAGAGGGGCAAGAAAGCTTAGCAAAACAAGAATTTGTATATATCTAAAGAATTTAGTCCCTGGTCGCAGGTAGTAATCAACAAATCTGGGCCCTCTTTTGTGGATATGGTGAAGCTCGTCAATAACAGAATCACGAGCAAGGTAAGTAATAGAAGCTTGACTTGTGCGCAGGAATTTACCCTTGATTTCAATTACTTTTTTCAATAATCGGATATCATCATTTGCTGTTTTACTCGATTCTTTTGGAGTTGCCTCAAGATATAGAGATTTCTTGATAAATAGAGGAGAGGTACCTTTCAAGGATTTTTCAAAATTGCTCTCATCAAGATAGTAATCCTTGAAATTTCTATCGGTCATATTTTTCCCATATAATCTTCGTAGTACCATATGCGAGAAAATTGCATTTATGTTGTTTTCTTGAAATGGACAAGCACCCATTATCACATCTTCTTTTTTCTCAGCATGCAAAATAACAAAATTTCCAACTATCATAGGATCAATAACTGAATGTCCGTCTATATTTAGGATGTAGTCATATTTCGCAAGCGTTGCTGCTTTATTTCTTGTATATAGAACTCCTAAATTCTCCTCATTATTGTAGAACCTGATATCAATTTCTGGATTATTTTTGATAAATTCTTTAATCTTCGAAGCACTATTATCTGTGCTTGCATCATTTACAATTACTATCTCAAAGTCAGTTTTTGGATAATTTATGGTTTTGACACTCTCTAAATATCTATCAAGATAATTTGCTTCATTATAAACAGGGGTTATTATTGATATTTTCATATTAATTTTATTAATTCTTCATAAATAATCTTACTAGGTGGGGAAGATAATCGTAATTTTTGGGCTGAGTACTTTTTGTAATCATTTAAAAAGTCGGCGATTATTTGAGTATCCATCTTTGATAAAACGATATTTGAGCCTAGCCCTTCCGGTCTTTCAGTTACTTTTCTAAGTACCACAGTTGGTTTGCCAGTATAAGACATCTCCTCTTGAGTTCCACCACTATCAATCATCAAAAATTCGCTAAGTTCAGTTAGAGCCAAAAAGTCAATAAAGTCAAGCCTTTCTATGAAATGAATCTTCTTGTTGTTTTTTAGGATATCATACAAACCTTCCTTATCTAATTGAATCTTGGTTGATGGATGTAGGATAAATACCAGATCAATTTTTTTGGATGCTTTTTTCACTTCATTGACCAAAAAATGGAAAGGTTTTGGTTTGAAAATATTTTCATATCTATGAATACTTACAATCCCAAATCTTTTTGGAAGTTTATATTTTTTGATCAAATTTCTTTGTATTGATGGAGTCTTTGAGATTTTCTTAAGTGCAAGATTGACGCCATCAAGCATAGTATTGGCCTTAGTGTCATACTTCTTGCCAAGTACGAATCGTATATTCTTTTTGGCCTGACTATTTGGACACATATGATAATTTGAAAACCATCCAGTGATTATCCTCATTAGTTCCTCAGGAAAAGGATGGAAAATGTTATGAGATCTAAGTCCTGCTTCAATATGCATCACTTTTGAAAGTGATAGTCTGCCATAAATTGCAGCCCAAGCAGTTGTTGCAGTATCGCCATGTGTCAGGACAATACCACGACCCTCTTTTAAGATTTTTTTGCGCGAAAATGGATTGAGAAGTATAAGACCCATCTTAATTCCCCAAAGACCAAATAAGCCCATAGTTTTGGCTTCCTTGGAATCTGTAAAAATATTTTCAAACTTCATCTTTAGTCCAAATTCTGTTAACAAATCATCCATTTTCTCCGTATGTTGGTTTGTATTTATCAAATGATAATTAACCTTATTTTTTTCAAGAAGAAGCATCAAAGGAGCCATCTTGATTACTTGAGCCCTTGTCCCAATAATTATATAGATTGGTTTTTTAGGATTTTTTGTCATTTTTTTCTAGTTCTTTTAAAGCTTGGGCTCGGACAAGCCTAGTGATTGAATTTTCTAATTTGTCATTTATCAGACTTTGTCTGGCTGCAAGGATAAATAGCGCAATGATAGAAAAAACAAATACTGCATTTACCCCAACTTCAAATCCTGTAACCTTTGCTATCAATTCAAAAATATTTGGAAATAAGCCTAAAGCTCCAAAAGTGCCCCAGATAATAATTGCAACAATTACTTCTCTTAGCGATTTCTTCTTCAGAACAAACAGAAATATCGTTCTGGCAATAAGTATTGCGACAACAGCAAAGAGAATTAATTGATAGTTTTCAAAATTATTTGTCATGAAAGTATACTTCTTATAACCATTTTAATTAACATTTTGATGCCGTTTTTGAAATTTTGCGGCTGGAAATCTTTGATATCTTTGTATTTCTCTTTGGAATATTTGTTGTATTGAACTGAGATCGGTACTTCTACATATTTTAAGTGATAATGTTTGATTTGATGCAATACCTGAGATTCAAATTCGTATCTATCCATATCGGTCTGGATCAAATTTATAGCCTTTTTTGAATATCCTCTAAATCCAGATTGGCTATCTGTGACATATATTCCATAAAATGCGAAGGTTACAAGATTGGCTATTTTGTTGACCAAGATTTTCGACTTAGGGATGGGATTGCGAATAATAAACCTCGATCCTAATGTCACATCAGCTTTGTTTTGGGTAATTGGAGTTATCATAGCATTTAGATCGTCTGCACTATGTTGCTCATCCGCATCCATTGTCACAGCAACATCGGCCCCCAATAATCTTGCAGCATCAAGCCCTGTTTGAGTAGCAGCACCCTTGCCACGATTGATTAGATGTCTTAAAACCACAAAGCCTGACCTTTTCGCTATCTCGTATGTATCATCTGTGCTCCCATCGTCTATGATTATAACGTCTCTAAAATTATTTTTCTTTAGAGAATTTAGTACAGAAGATATGACTTTGCCTTCATTGAAAGCTGGAATAATTATATAGATTTTGTGTTTATTGTTTTTGTTCACCTTTTGGTCTAATTATAATCAAATACAGAGTCAATGAACATAGACAGGCAATATTTATGAAAAATTGGATGTAGATAAATTGATAAATATTTGCATGAAAAATTAGCAGAAGTACAACCTGTAGTATTGCATAAAAAGCCGGGATAATTGCAAATTTTTTCTGTTCTAGTGCGATAAAGTAATTAATTAGTATTGAGGAGATTGCATAGATACTCACACTAATTGCATACACTCCAAGATATCTAGCTGCATCTATATATTTATCACTAAATGTAAGTTTGATCAAAGTTTCTGGTATCAAGAAGTAAATGAAAAGTATCGGAAGCAAGCTAAAAACGGAAATTAATAAAGTTTTGTACAGTACCGACAATGAATTCCCTCCTTTGGCTTTAGCGTAGGAAGCAAACGGAAGGACAATGCTTGCAAATGTTATTCCAAAAAAATAAATTATTCTTCCAAAAAGCGAGATGATTGAATAGATACTTGCCTGATCAATTTCTGAACCATTTAGATAAGTATGGCTTAGATAATGTTTAGCTAATATGACATCATTTGAAAGAAAAGCGCTTATGGCAAATGTGGATATTATTGAACTTACAAATAATCTCCAAGGAAAATTTATCTCGTATTTTTGTGTAGAATCATAATTCTTGCTTAGGTAATTATAAATTAGTCCAAATGATATAACAGTCAAACTTATGCTTAAAACAAGATTACCGACAATCGCACCTGTTACCCCGAAGAAAAAAGCCAAACTCAAGCCTACAAGGAGTTTGACCAATGTCGCTGAAGCATATGATATCGACTGCCTGGCAAATTTTTGCAGACCTGCAAAAGCACCAAGAGTAATAGGATAGATAAATGATAATGTGATGCTTAAATTTAAAATAACTGTTGGTCCAAGTGAATTTATATGCAAAAAATTCTTTAGCACGTAACTAAATGGGATTATTAGAATTGAAGTTATTATTGAGAAATAGATCAGATAGATACTCGATTTCCTTATAAAATATGCAATCTTTTCATTTTCGTTTCTTGCATACCAGGTAGATACTACTTGTGTTGATACAAGAGTAAGAGCAGTAACTGGAACAAGAAAATAATAGCTAAATGAGTTCAAAGCCCAAAACTCGCTATAAGCAGCGCTATCAAATTTCTCTAAAGAAAGAATTTTGCCTTGCCCGAGGTTATAAAAGTAATTTAGTGCATTGGCAAACATTTGTCCTACAAGGATTATCAATGTAGCTTTTGCAAAATTTCCTTTAAAAAATTTTTTTAATTTCATGTCTAGTTTTTAGTTTTCAAGCCCAATTATACTATTTTTTAGAAATTTTTATTGAATATGAGATTGAAGAAAGCAGATTAATTATCTTGAACAGTTTCTACAAAAGCAATAGACGAGATGATATAGTCCAATTCAATGATTGTTTCTATATCAAGGTCACTTGAAATAATAGGTGTTTGAAAAACAGTCTTGCCATCAGCTAGTAATATTCCTTGATCTTTGTAGCAGACTTTGTAGGTCTCTCCCGCAACTAAGCTCCATTCGTCGTCTTTGGTATTAAATTGGTTTTTCTGTGCCATAGAACCTGTGACTTTGATGTCAAATGAAACTCTGTTGCTATATCTAATCTCGTCTTTGCCTTTGAGTCGGTACCAATTGTTTGGCAATTGCTTAACCTTGACAGTATTGCTACAAAAGACTCCGGTGATCTCGGTTTCTGCAAATTCCAGGTTAATTACTTTGTCATCTTTTGATAATTGTAGAAACTTGCTTTCTATCTGGCTGTCTTCATTTATTATTGCTTCTACTTGCCACGTGTCTGGATATTTGAGGCTCAAATTGTCTAATGAATTATCCAAATATTCCTGGCTCAGCTCCGGGATGTAATTTATCTCTTCTTCTGCCTCTTCTTGAGTAGTATTATCTTCTGTTGATTTTGAATATTTAGAATAAATTAGATACATCAAACTCACAATGACTAGAGCTATTATTAGTAATAGTAATTTGAGTAACAATTCTTTTTTGTTGAATTTGTGTTTGAAAATTTTCATTTTTGTATGACTTTGATTATTAAAATTATATCATCAATTGATAGGGGGTTTTGTACTTCCATTCTTGAACAAAAATGAGTAAGATTAATTAGATTATTATATATTTTTCCATGCCTAAGTCCAAAAAAGCTTCAGACAATCTTTCCCAAAATAAAGAAAAAGTAAATGCAGAAATTAAACAGGCTCAAAATGATGAAACTGCTGCAAAAGAAGTGAAATCTGGGAATATTTTTGAGAAAGCAAAAAACTGGTTCGTTTCGTTAAGGAGAAGGTATAAATTATTGATTTTTGGATTAATTGTTGCTGTATTTGGTTGTATCTTGATTGGTTTATTGGTGTATTTCCTCAAAATTGATGCATATATTATGCCATCAAGTATCAAAGGAAGTGTTGTCAATGCTGAAAATGAAGCTATAGAAAAGGCCAAAGTATGTGTGAAAGATAAATGTGTAAATAGTGATGTAGATGGCAATTTTGTGCTCAAGGGTTTGAAGTATGGTGAAAACGAGGTTTCTGTCTCATCAGATGGATTTAATACACGCAAATACATTATTCAATTAAAGAGAGGTGAAAACAAAAAAGACTTCACTTTGTTGTGCCAGGGATATTTTGCCTTCAAAGGAAGGTTTGTCTCTGGTGAGAACAAAAATGCATTCAATTCGAAGTTCTTTGTGATATCAGGATTGGAGCAATATGAAATAGATATTAATCCAGATGGTACTTTTGAGATCCAAAATATTCTTGTAGAAGATACAAAGCCTAGGATTCACTCTGTCGATTTCGTGGATCATGTAATTGATCTAAAAGGTGCAAAAGGTGACATTGTTGAACTTGGAGATATTCAACTGATTCCTGCGGGTGATGCCATTTTCCGCCCAATAGACTGGTTGAGTTTAGAATCACTTGAAAGTATAGAGATCAAGGATAGTCTAGGAGAAGTTGTGAATTATTTTGTATACGAAGGGTATTTGGCGATTGAAGACATTGAAGTAGGTTCAAGTGTATCGTATATACTTGAAGTCCCAGATTATCTAACAAAAGAGCTCCAAGTTGAAGCTATAGCCCAGGGAATTAATGATTTAGAAGGATTGGAATTTGTAAGAGAAGGTAAGGTTGTTTATCAGTCTGATAGAGATGGAAATATTGGGATATATAGAGCAAACCTTGATGGAAGCGAGGAAGAAAAATTGACTGAATTTAAACAGTATGCAAATTATTTGACTCACGATGAAAAAAATGGGCTTATATACTTTTTGTTTGAGCATGACCAAAAAAAGAATGAAAATGGAAATCTCATTCCGCTTGTTTATGCGTACGATATAAAAAGCAACAAATTAAACAAAATATCCAAAACTCTCTATGAGGATAATAACGGGTATGTTGGTTCAGTTAATAGTTTTCTCTCAGGCAAAAGAGCTTATGTGAAATCAGAATACTATTATGGTACTTATAACACAAAGGTTTATATAGGAAATGTTGATGGGACAGGTGGCAATCTTTTTGCTGAATTTGATTATTACATATCGGATCCAATGATCTCTCCAAATGGAAATTATATGGTGATAAAAGGTCCTGATAAAACTTATTTGCACAACATAAATACCAAAGATGTAAGTACGATTTTTGAGGAGGCGGATGGAGAGTATGCATACCCGCGAGTTTTCAGTCCAGATAACAAAAAATTATTATTTTTAGTGCAAAAGGGCGGCGGGAGCAGTGATCTTGTCGTCAGAGACTTCGCTTTGGGCAAATTGATCCAAGTTACAAATACCGCAAGATATGAAGAATCTCCTGCCTTCTCTCCAGATTCAAATGGAGTCTATTTCAAATCAAATCGTGATGGAAGGACAAATATATATTTCAAGCCAATAACTGGAGGAGAAGAGAAGCAAATAACTAATACTAGCCAAGTTGGCGTGTACGTGATCCAAAATAACTTGATTTACTATATGGGAGAAGGAGGGATGTATGTGATTGACCCAGAAAAACCACTAAAGGCTCAGCTTCTAACTAAACAAGGAAGAGTTATCAATAACTCATATGTTGATTGGAATGATTGAGTTTAGTCGTCTTTGCAAATTCTAAGCAAATACTCTCCATAACCACTTTTTAGAAGTGGTTGGGCTAGTTTTTCTAGCTGTGCTTTGTCGATAAACCCTTGTCTATAAGCTTCTTCTTCGACGCAGCCAATTTTCATACCCTGTCTTTCTTCGATAACCTGCACAAATTGTGATGCCTGGTTCATGGATCTAAATGTACCAGTATCAAGCCAGGCTGTACCACGTCCTAGTACTCCGACTTTGAGTTTGCCTCTATTTAGATATTCAATATTTACATCAGTAATTTCTAATTCACCTCTTTCGCTTGGTTTTAGATTTTTTGCAATTTCTACTACTTCATTGTCATAGATGTATAGACCAGGAACTGCATAATTCGATTTTGGATTCTTTGGTTTTTCTTCAATAGAAACAGCATTCATATTTTCATCAAATTCAACTATCCCGTATCTTTCTGGATCTGATACTTGATACGCAAAAACTACTCCTCCGTCTGGGTTTGTGTTGCTTTTTAGTAATTCTTCCATACCTGTCCAGAAGAAGATGTTATCGCCAAGAACGAGGGCAACTTTATCAGATCCGATAAAATCAGCTCCAACTCTAAATGCATCAGCTAGTCCTTTTGGTTCTTCTTGGATTTTGTATTCAAATTTGCATCCTAATTGACTGCCATCTCTTAATAAATTTTTGTAATTTTCTATGTATTCAGGATTGGAAATTATGAGTATCTCTTTGATTCCAGCCATGAGTAATGTCGAAAGTGGGTAATAAATCATAGGTTTGTCATAAATCGGCATCAATTGTTTGCTGATTCCAAGTGTGATTGGATAGAGTCTTGTTCCTGATCCGCCGGCTAAAATGATTCCTTTCATTTTTATAGAGTTAATAGTTATGAGTTTATAGTTTTGAGTATACAGCATTCAGTTTTCTGTATCCAGCATTCAGTGATGAGTTATGAGCTTTGAGCCTTGAGAACTCGTAACTCACAGCTCAATACTCAGTACTCAAGGTTCGATACTCAATAATCATAGCTCAATGCTCAATACTCAATGCTCAGAGCTCAATATCCTCTCCAGTCTTGTAAAATCTTTCCTTTCTTATAATCGGCAACGAAATAACATCCGGTTTTTTGAGGATCCTCGCTAAATGATGGTTTGATGCCTTTTATGAAGCATTTGATCAGGGTTCCAGCACTACCATGTCCAATAATCACAATGTTTTTACCCTTATTTCCATTTATTATTCCCGTAAGTTGTTTGGTATTTCTATTATAAGAGGATTCAAGAGTCTCCCATCCTTTATAGCTTGTATCAAAATTTTCATAAGTAAATTTCACAGCCTCCATATATTTGTTAATAGGCAAAAGTCCAGTTGATTGTCGATCAAGTTCATTAAAGTTTTCATATGCTTCATAAGCTATATTGAACTTCTTTGAGATTATTTCTGCTACTTGAAAAGCTTTTGTTTCTTTACTCGAATAAATTTTATTTACGTCATCCCAAAATTGTAGTTGTGATAAACGTTCAACTGCTTCAAGCCCATCTTTAGATAGCTGCCACTGATCGATCGGTGTTTTCGCGTCTATGATGACTTGAGGATGGGTGATGTAGATTAGTTTTAGCATTTGTTCATAATTTTTTAATCTTTATCTGTTAGAGCACTGCTGTCCCATAAAAAGTTGAACAGTTAGAAAGAGGGTATTTAGAAGAATAA
>CAYUFB010000008.1:6956-44036 GCA_964444125.1 uncultured Candidatus Saccharibacteria bacterium | reverse complement strand
TTCTATCAACCTCGGTAATTGAAGTTGGAATTGATATCGCAAACGCAAATATAATCGTCATTGAAGGAGCGGAGAGATTTGGCTTAGCGCAACTTCATCAGCTTCGAGGCAGAGTAGGAAGATCAGAAGCACAAGCTTGGTGTTTTCTTTATACAACTACCGAGCCAAACGAAGATCAGAAATCCAGATTAGAATATTTTGTCAAAGAAAATGATGGATTTAAACTGGCCGAGTTTGATCTAAATAGACGTGGACCTGGAGAAGTTTATGGTACCAAGCAAGCAGGCATACCAAATCTCAAAATTGCCAATATTTTTGACCTCGAATTGGTCAAGACCACTAGACAGGCAGCTGAAGATATCTTATCTTGATGAAGATTGATAGAATAGTTACAAAAATTATTAAATAAGAAAATATGTTAGAAGCACTAATATTAGGCCTGATTCAAGGGATCACAGAATTCATACCAGTCTCAAGTTCAGGGCATTTAGTCCTTGTCCCTGAAATATTTAATTGGGAACAACAAACAACTACCTTTGATCTTATCCTACACGCAGGTACATTGCTTGCATTATTAATAACCTACAGAAAGAAAATCTCCGAAATAATTTTGCACCCAACAAAAAACAAAAATCTCATTATTAATTTGATCATCGGCACAATTCCAGCCGGACTTGTTGCCTTTTTTTTCGAAGATCGGATTGACGAAACCTTCAAGTCAATAAACATTGTTATATTCATGCTCATAATAATAGGGGTTGTCATGGTTGGAGTTGATTATTTGAAAACTGGTCCCAAAAAATATACAAAGCTCTCAAAACGAAATAGTCTTGTTATAGGTATATTTCAAATCCTATCCTTGGTACGTGGCACATCAAGATCTGGGATGACCATACTTGGTGGATTAAGCCAAAAAATGACCCTAAAAGATGCGGCAGATTTTTCATTTTTGCTAAGTATCCCACTTATTTCTGCCGCAGTTCTTATGAAGATTCTTGACTTGTCAGCTAATGGACTAGGCCAAGAAAATTTAGCTCATTTATCGATTGGATTTTTGAGTGCATTTATTTCAGGTCTCTTTGCGATCAACTTCATGTTAAGTCAGATAAACAAATTAGGTCTCAAATACTTTGGCATCTATCGTATAATCTTAGGGATCATCTTAATAATTGCTTTATGAAATATCCAATTTATGTAGTTTTAGAAAATATTCGTTCCGCTTTCAATGTTGGGGCTATATTTCGTACAGCGGATGCCGCTGGAATAGAAAAACTTTATCTAACAGGGATTACACCTTACCCACCACATAACCGAATCCCAAAAACCGCACTTGGCGCTACAGAAAGCGTCCTGTGGCAGTATGACAAAGAACCTCTAAAAGTCTTGCAAGATCTTGTAGATTCCGAGGTTCATTGTATAGCAGCAGAACTAACAAAAAATTCTGTCAATTACACTGATTTTCAATATCAAAAACCCGTAGCAATAGTATTTGGCAATGAAATAAACGGAGTTTCTAAGGAAGCTTTAGAAATCTGTGAAACAAGTGTTGCAATACCTATGCACGGCCAAAAAGAATCATTAAATGTTGAGGTGAGTTTTGGTATTATAATTTATGAAATCATTAGACAATTTAATTTATCTTAAAAAAGAATGCAGACAAGAATTATTGCAGGCACCAAAAAAGGTAAGAAACTTCAAAATCCAGAGTATATAACTAGGCCTCTGACAGACAGAATCAAAACATCAATATTTGATTTGATAAAAGGTTTTATCCCTGATAGCGTGGTTCTTGATTTGTACGCAGGTGGTGGAAATTTTGGGATTGAAGCTCTAAGTAGAGGAGCAAAGCGCGCGACATTTGTCGATATCTCAAGAGAATCAATCAATTGTATAAATCAAAATCTAACAAATGCTGATTTGGCAGAATCAAGCAAAGTCGTGCAATCGAATGTTCAAGATTTTGTAAGAAGCACAGAAGAAGAATTTGATCTAATTATGTGTGATCCTCCTTTTGACAAAGTGGTAGTCAAACACATTGATGACGCAGCCAAATTGCTAAAAGATGATGGACTTTTGATATTCCGATATCCAGAAACTTTAGAAATTAATCTTGAAGAAATTAATTTAAATCCAGCTTATCAAAAGAAATACGGCAAAAGTATAGTCATATTTTTTCAAAAAGCCTGATTTTGTGATAAAATTAACAATCAATTTTTCAAACTAAATATTATTTAACTATAAAATGGCATTACCAAAAAGAAAAATTAGCAAACAGAGAAAAGGAGAGAGAAGAGCAAATCAAGCACTTAAACTTCCAACACTTGTCAAAGACAAAGAAAGTGGCAAACTTACAATGCCACATCATGTTTCTAAACAAACTGGTAGATACAAAAACAAAGAAGTAGTTTCTATTGATTAATTAACTAATGAAATCAACTCTGGACAAAAGGCATATAAGTAGAATTTTAGTGCTTCAAAGGCTATTTGAGAGATACTTTCGTAACCAAGACATACGAATTCCTTCAGATAATGAATTTACTAACCAAGATTTAGTTGAAGTACTTGAGCTTGAAGAGCAAACAAAGTATGACAAGTTATTATTTGATAAGTTACTCAAAGGCACAATCGGACAGGTCGAAAAGTCAGATCACATTATATCTAAACTAGCCCCTGATTGGCCCATAAATCAGATCAACAAAGTTGATTTGCAAATTTTAAGAATGGCAATTTTTGAAGGGTTCATAGAAAAAATTACGCCCGAAAAAGTTGTAATAGACGAAGCAGTCGAATTAGCAAAATCCTTTGGAGGCAAGCCTAGTGCAAATTTCGTAAATGGAGTATTAGGCAATTTATTAAATAATCAAAATAAATTTGAACAAATATTAAACAAAAAATGAAAGAAGACGAAACAAAAAAACTAAAAAGATTCTCTGAGTTATTAAATGTCAGTTTCAAAGATTTTCAATTACTAAAGGAAGCCTTAACTCATAGATCAACTCTAAATGAATCAAAAAACAAGAAAATTCACAGCAACGAAAGATTAGAATTTTTAGGAGACGCTGTACTGGAATTAATTGTTACAGAATATCTATTTCAAAAATATCCAGATCGCGAAGAAGGTGATTTGACAAGTTTTCGAGCAGCATTAGTTAGAACAGAAAGCTTAGCTGAAACCTCACTAAATTTGAAATATAGCGATTTTCTTTATATGAGCAAGGGCGAGGAGCTTACTGGCGGAAGATTGCGTCCATATATTTTGGCCAATGCCTTTGAAGCCGTACTTGGCGCTATCTATCTTGATCAAGGATATGAAGTTTCAAAGAAATTCGTATTGGATAACTTAGTGACAAAAATCGACTCAATAGTCTCTAAAAGACTTGATATCGATGCCAAATCCAAACTTCAAGAAATTGCTCAAGAAAAATTAAAATTTACTCCGACGTATGAGATAGTCTCTGCTACAGGCCCAGACCACGATAAGTTGTTTAAAGTCCAAGTACTCATTGGAGAAAAAGTCTATGCTCATGGAAGTGGCAAAAACAAGCAAGAAGCAGAGCAGGAAGCTGCCAGAAACGCCTTACTAAAGCATTTCGATTAATTTATAGCTAGCTTTTCAACGAAAAGTTTGCTAAAATCACAGAAGTTAAGTTATTTGAATTTTAAGAAAAAACTATGGTCAAAATTAGACTTACAAGAACTGGCAAAAAAGGTGAACCACACTATCGCATCGTAGCCATTCAATCTAAAGAAAAAAGAGAAAGTAGAGCTATCGAGTATCTAGGCTTCTACAATCCTCTTACCAAACCTTCTACTTTCCAAGTTGACAAAAAAAGAGTAGAGTACTGGTTATCTGTTGGAGCACAACCTACAGAGACTGTAGCAAGATTTTTGGCTAAAGAAGGACTATATAAGGTTCCAGCCAAAAAATTTGCATCAAAACATGGTAGGAAAGCAACTGATAGAGCAGCCAAAAAAGCTGAAGCTTCAAAACAAGAATCACAAAAAGCATCAGAAGAAACAAAAACTGAGTAATAATTAATAAATTTATTTTGACAATTGAAGAAATGGAAGAATTTTTAAAATTTTTGATCGGAAGTATTATAGACCATCCACAAGATCTCAAAGCGGAGATAGGTGACGATGATAGAGGCAAAGTAGCATATATATACTTGAACGAAGAAGATAGACCGCTTGTAATTGGTAGACAAGGCAATAATATCAAAGCTATCAGAGAACTCAGTTCAATAATTGGTAGGAAAACTGGAGAAAGAGTCTACATCAAAATTCAAGATTAATTTCCCAATATATTTAGATTAAATGTATCTGACTCAGAAGGCTGAGTATTAACTGAATTATCAACATTCACAGCTGTATTATCTTTGATATATTTATTTTCAAGAAACTCAATCACAAACTTATCGGCTCGAATAGTCTCAGGGACCCGCAAGTATTCATCATAAACTGTTACTTCTTGATTGCCATCATTCTCGATAAATTGATACTTCACGAAAACAATCTCCATCGCCCATCTATCTGATGCAGCGTCTTTGGAGAAAGACATTTCCTCAATGATGATAAAGTCATCTCCATTATATATATCAGTTAGAAACTTCTTGATACTTTCAAAACCTCCTTCAATTTGGAACGTTGTTGGCACCTGTATTAATTGTAGTTTAGCCTCAACATCTTCACTATTTGCAAGTATCTCTTCACCGGATCTTGCCTCTCTGACATTCAAGTTATTTAGTAGTGCTATATTTCGAATACTTGTTTGATAGTTAGACACATTCGTTTGTTCAATAGGAACGATTCGATTTATATAAAATAAATAATTTTTCGTATCTCCTGACTTCTTCCTCAACTCGTCTAAGGTTTTTATCGTCTCATTTTGTCTTGTGACATCTTCTTGTAATTTGTCAATTTTGGTCAAATTATCAAATGTTGAAGAAATGGCGCCATAAACCCCGAAACGCACAAGAGCAAAAAATACACATAATATAATTAATGGGGCATAATAGAATTTGATATTCTTAACCCAATCGTTAGCCGAACTCTTTTCCTTGTCCTCTTCCTTACCTTCTAATTTTGTTTGTGCCTGCACGATAGATTCATGCATATCACCTAGTTGCTGCGACATTAATTTTCAAATTAATAGTAAATCTATATTGATCTTCGATAAACAAAATACTCGATAGTTGGACATCGTCAATTTCTTCTTCCTCCCCAAAAGCTTTGACAAGTTTATTTACGTCATTATAATCAACCGTGACACCAGTCACCTGGAAACTACCATCTGATGTTCTGCCATATTTCACTATTTCTACATTTGGTGTGTTTTCTTTTATTCTTTTGTCAATCAAATCAAATACAACTCTTGGATCAAGATGTTTAGCTACAACATCAGATAATATTTGAGTTTTTGTAACCAGTTCACCATTTTCAGCTCTATATATTCTATAGCTCTCTATCTTTGCTTGATTTGATGATTTGGAGTTTTCCCATTTTTTAAGATTGCCTTCTACTATAAATATGTTTAATAAGGCAATAGCTACCCATACCAATACAGTAAAAAACACCAATACTGCCGAATACAATAATCCTGTAGAACGAGTTTCTTCCTTTTCTATATCTTGTTTTGTTTTTTTAGGTAATAGACTAAACCTAAATGTTTTAGACATTTATGACTAAATAATTATTGTATTTTTAATCCAAGACCAATTGCTACAGTAAATCCAACCATAGACTGCTGTTGGACTTCAGGTAAGACATTTTTGGGTATTTCAATTTTTTCTGTGGGATTAATTATGGATGCTGTGACACCAGTCTTCACACTCAAATACTGATCCAAGCCTTTTAATTTGGCACCATCACCGACCATATATATCATTTTAGGGACTGTATCTGTGAGCTGTGTTCTAAAGAAATTCAAAGTACGATTTACTTCATCAGCAATAATTTGAATAATAGGCTCTATAGATTTGTAAATCTTACCCTCTGCTTGAGTTTTATCAAGTCCATATGCTACTTTGTATTGTTCTGCTTGTGATAATTCGAGATTGAAGTCACTTGCAATTGCTTTTGTCATTGCATCTGACCCTGTACTTAGGCTTTGTGAAAATATCATTTTGCCACCTGTGATCACACTCATATCAGTGCCATTCGATCCAAAATCTAAGACCATAATTGGGTCTGTTGCACCTGTTGCGAAAGTCACAGCACGAGAAGTGGCAATTGTCTCTGTTTCAAGCGCCAATAGTTCAAGGCCGGCCATTTCTGATGTCTCAATATATCTATTGACTAAATTTTTTGGTGCTGCAACAAGCAAGAGTTGCGTCATAGATTTGCCTTGATTTTCCTTTGTGGCAACGGGTATATAGTCTAGCTGGACTTCGGCAAGAGGAAGGGGGATATATTGTCTTGCTTCCCAGTATATCAATTCTTCTAATTTGGCCTCGTCTACTTCAGGCACAGTTATAAGTCTAGTAAATATTGATGCTTCAGGCAATGCAGCGACGCATTTTCGAGTTTTTATCTTTGAGGAACTAAGTAAATCCTTGATTTTGCCAGCTAACCTATCTTTTGCCATCTTATCTTCACTGTTAATCAATCCCGGTGGAGTAGGGATCGACGAAAATGCCACAAGCTTTGCATGGTCAGGCGATTTTCTGTCAATTTCTGCTACTTTGATAGAACTATTTCCAATATCTAATCCAAAAAAATCAGGCAGTTGCATAGTGTTTATTATAATTTACAAATTCAAGTTCAGTATACAATCTTGATATTTGAGTGTCTAGAGCTTTTCTCTCTTTCACTTAGAAAATTAATTTGCTAAACTGAATAAATGGAATCTAATGCTCAGAACAAAAGAAAAAAAATAACTAATGTCGTATTCATAAGTTTAATTTTGGCTATATCAAGCTTAGTATTTGTACTATTAGTATCAAATAGAGAGGCAACGACTTATACATACCAAAGACTCTTTGATAAATCAGCGCTTGAACCGAAGCAAAACTATCCAGATTATAAAGTGCTTCAAAGAGAATCTATTTATTCAAAACAAACTATTGTGGGGCAGGTTTCCAAGATTATAGAAGAAGACGATGATTACAGATTTATCTTATCTGCACCTGGAGAAGAAGACTTGGATATATTAATACCTAATAATGCTGAAATAGAAATAAGGAAACAAAGCTGTCTAAACGGCGAATGTGGAACAATTAACAAACTAACAAGGAATATATTTGATGGATATGCGCAAAATGCAACTTTTGTAAACGAAATAAATGATCTTGAATTGATAAGTTTAGCAGATTTAAAACCTAATGATTATCTTTTTATTATAATTACGAAAAAACTTGATACGGGAGAAAACGACTATTTACCAAGTTATCAAATAATTGCAAGAACTTTATTCAATGATTAATTCTTTTGGAATAAAAAACACAATACTTTCATTATTATTAATAATTTTGACTATATTAGTATTGTTTACTTACTATATAAATTTACAAAAAACTTCACCGAAAGATTCTTTGAAGGACTTCTTAATTGATTGTGACAACGAATTTGTTGAATCATGCTACTATGTGGACCATCTATACACAAATGGCACATCAGATAATAAAATTTTAAACATCCAAAGCGATGATAACCAAAAGACTACTGTTGAAATTCAAAATTTCTATATACCGAAACATATATATGAATTGGAAGTAGATGAAGGAATGTGTTTTTTGATAAGCAAAATATATTTGATCAAGAACAAAGACGAGAATGATAAACCATTATATTTATTGCAACATTGTAATTATATTCAATCTGAAATTACCAATAATTTTGGATTAGACTATACATTTTAATAATTGAACATGAAGAAATTAATTGTCATATTAGTCTTTAGTTTTGGATTATTCTGGGGACTTACAACTCAAGTAGATGCAGGCTGGACATGCTGTGCTTGCGATCCTTCAGCTAATCCTGCATGTTGCGACTATTGTTCAGATACGCCTACCTGCTCAGCCAATAATACTATGTGTGCTCCTGGCACCAGACAATGTAGCTGGTCCTATCCAAGTTCAGTTCCTTGTGGTTGTACTCCTGGAGGGACAACTTGTAGTTCATGCTCAGCAGCTTGTGGAGGAGGGACGCAAACCTGTTCAAATGGATGTACATCATGGTCGCAAAGCTGTAATACCCAATCTTGTTGCACAGCAGCCAATCCTGCTGCCGTGACGTTAATTAATCCTGCTGACGGCGCGACCGTCTTTACAAATACCCCGAATTTGTCATGGAATCCAACTTCAAGCTGGGGTAGAAATTGTCCGACCGATAATTTAGCAAAAGGATATAGAGTGATGTTAAGAACATTTAATGGAAGTTGTGCAGGAGATGCATCAGGTTATTCATTGGCTTTCGAGAGTGGGACAAGTACAATCAATTGGACATCATATCCTCTTACATACGGAGAAACATATTGTTGGTTTGTAAGAACATTTAATGGTGCAAGGATTGCAGACTCAGCTCGCAGGCCATTCACCGTCGCAGCACCACCAGTTCATCAGTCAACAATAGTAAGTACCAATGTCTGTGGGAATAGAATATCTGGTAGAGTAGGGATAGCTGGAACTGATAATCCTATCACTGTTATAAGTCAATATTCGCATCCTGCCGGAGTGGCAAATATTAAACAAGCCTCGCTTGCTATTTTGCCAGATTCAGTTCGCAATGCTGCAACAATTTCAGAAGTAAGTGCTATGGCTGTTTCATCAAATTATTTCATGGCTACAACGAATATTAATCATAGCAATCTAAGCGCTAGCACTTTTGCAGTAGTCAACAGTCCTTCCGCTTATTCCTCTGCTGTAAGTAGTGGCAATTTAACACCAGCTGGGAGTAAAACTACCCTTATGAATATAAATGGCACATCTGCCACCAATACAAAAATTGAAATCGTAAATGCAACAACACTTAGAGTGTATTGGCAAGTTAGATTTGAAAACACTTATCCGCTTTCATCAAATAATCTTTATACAGCGGCTTATTCACAAAGCCCTTCAGGGACATGGATATCAAGCGCAAATTCTGCTGTTGCAGATAGAAGCTTAGGACTTAATTCAACATGGGGAGTCAATGTCACACCTCCGACTTTAAGTATAGGCAAGCCAAGCCCAATCAATACAACCGATTTCAGCATCAATTGGGGAGCTACTGGGAATGGAGTAACAAATGTGCAAGGCTATATGTGGACGACCAATGCACCTTTAAGTTTATTGAGACTTACTCCATCAAATGCAACCTACAACATCACAACAGTCGAACCAGTCAATTTTAGCACGACCAATATTGGCGTAAATGCATCCAATCTTGGTACTCATTCTTATAGACTTCCAGCATTAACTAATCCAACAGAAAGCATAAATACAAAACTTGTAGCAAGAGATACAGCCTGCAATACTGCCATTCAATCTTCTTCTACAATGACTAGCGATGGATGGATGATGACTGCCAGAGGGGATACCTATACACAAAATTCCCAAACAAGCGTTACTCCTTCAAGTTTAAATAACATCAGTAGTATTCTTTCGTCATCAGACTCGTTTTTCTCATCATATACCAATTCAATTAGAGATAATTTGCTAAATATTTTGGCCAGAGCCTCAAAACAGGAATTTATTCTAGAAGGGTATGACGATTGGAACTCAAAGCCATCCAGGACATCAAGTTATGATAATTGGTATGAGTACCTATTAAATCTTGTTACAAAAAATAATGCTACTATCGCACAACTTGGTTCTACTAGTGTATCAAATACCAATACAAGCAATATATTTTCAGCAACAACCTATACTCCTAAACATGTCAGATATACTGGGAACTTAACACTAGGGCCCAATATTAACTGCAATACCAGAAGTTTAATATTTGTCGAAGGAAATTTAACAATTAACCCTCCTTTTGTAATAACGAATTCTCCCACAGGAGAACAAATGGGATGTATGTTTATAGTCAAAGGAAACATAGGTATTGAGTCTGGCACACCATCAACGTATCCTGCCAGTATTGCAACAACTAAGTTCGATAGAGTAGAGGCATTTTTTATTACGGAGCAAGATTTCTACACCAAAATCGACAATAGAGGTTCAGGAGCTAGCACTTTATATGATGGACTGTACCTCAAGGGAAGCGTCATTGCCAAAGGAGAAACTTATTTTAATAGGGATCTAAGACTCTTTATCAATGCTGAGTACCCTGCAGAACTTATAGAATATGATCCAAGATACACACAAATCTTTCAAGACGAACTAAAAATCATCAAATTCTCCATACGAGAAAAAGACTATATCCGGAAGATGACAAAATAAATAGAGAAGAGACTTAATCTAGAGTAAGTCAGCAAATATTTCGAGATTCTTAGTATAATCAATAAGGGCTTGCTTTTCTTTTATTAATTGTACTTTCAGTCCTTAAGACATAATTGAGTATTTCCGGTTCTTGCCCGGCTAGGGGAATTTGGGTGATAACTACCGGAGCAGAGGAGGGAGCGTTGACTCCTTCGTAATAGCTAACTGCCTCAATCCTTCTTACCTGTTTTGGAAAAGAACTATCGACCCCTTTTACATTTAATAGGGTGTATATTCCTTCTTCCATCATGGGTTTTATTTTTAAAAATAGCGGCTGATCTGCTACACTCAAACCACTTCCGGTATTTACAATAATTGTATTTGTTGCCCCACCAGGCACAACAATCGAAAGCTCATGATGAGCAGGATTGGTTCCCGCTCTTGTATATAGTCCGGAGTTGTCATACACATCTTTTTTGACTAAATAGTCATTTCCATTTTTATATTCCAAAGTTAGAGATATTGCTGCGTTTCCAGTCCATTGTATAGTGACATTATTTTTGTAGGTGCCACCTAATATGACCTTAAAAGTTTCGTCCTTTCCAAGTTCAAAATCTTCAACTATATTTGTATCCATTACTTTCATAGTCGTCGCCAATTTATCATCCACAAAGCCACAGTCATAGCCTGTTACTGCGCCCCCCGTACAACTATAACCATCTGCTATCAAACCTTCTAAGCCAACAGCAGTATTGGAGTATTTATCGAGAATTTTAAATATTTGTTCTTCTGATTTATTGTAACTCATTTCATATTCTCTTGATCCAAGACTCTGTTCGACATCTCGAGTAACTACAGCTACAATGCCTAAGATAATAATAGCCAACAACATCAAAACCATAACAACTATAACTAATACCTGCGCCTTGTATTTGTTTTTGCTCATATTTTTAAATTTTTTAAAAACCAAAATTTCTAGTTGAAATGACCAATTGTCTTGTTTGATTGTCAATTCCCAATGCATCATCGACATGAGAAACGACAAGAGTGACTATAATAGTTTTTTTGCCCTCAGAATCTGCTAACCCTTCTTCTATTCTAAATTTATCTACTCTAATATTATTTGATGTCTGCTCCATAATATTACCATTGCGGTCGATTTTGCAAATTGATACTTTTTCAGTATTATCTTCCACACATTGTTTCCAGGTGTACTCGTATTGCAGATATATAGTGCAATTTGCACTTAAATCCTCACCCGAGCAATTAGTGACAAACCTTGCATTTCTGATATCTTTTTCCAATTTTGTGAGAAGGTCATTTTGTTCTTCTCTAACGTTTGATCTTGCATAAATTTTTCTTGATACGTCAAGAGTCATAAAAAGTACGTTGGTCAACATAACCATAACTATTGATACAATCACTAAAGTGATTAATACTTCAAGTAATGAGTAAGCTTTACACTTTTTTATTCTAAATTTATTGTACTTCAAGGCGATATCCTAATAATTCTCGTTCTTCAAACTCCTCAAAAGATTTGAAGACAATTTTTGAGCGAATTTCAAATAAATTTTGATTAATATTCTTGATTTTTATTTGATTACATATTGTATCTCCATCATCGCCAGTATCAACGAAATATGGAGATTGATTATCACAATTGGAGATACTTAAATTCACTCTTACAGGTTGAGAGACAAGTTGGACTGTATTACTATTTGTCTGTGTTCCAATGATTATAGAATAATTTCCTTCTTTCAAACCAAGTATCGTTGGCGTTTTGGCATATTCAAGAGACCTAAGTTGTAGTGCTACAGCTCGATCTTCTATTTCGTTCTTTTTCACTTGTCGTAATGATCTGACACTAATACTTACAACAGACAACATAGTCATCGCAAGTATAGCAAGGACTGTTAGTACTTCAACTAAACCAGTCGCATCAAACTTTTTATTGTTGTATCTCGATTGCATTATTTTTTGCATTAAATAATATTTCTTTGCTAAAGCCCAGCCTGCCATGCCTTATTGTAACAACACAATCATCCTCATTTGCAAGCATCGTAGAATACTGCCCAGACTTTGAAGTCATTATATCCCCAGTTGAATACTCAAAAAGAATACTTTTGCAAGAAGCACTAATAAGGATGTTTTCATCAGTGTATTCAAGCCTACCATCTTTTAAATCAGTTTTGACACAACAATAATTCGCTGTTGCGGAAAATTGTGTAGCAAGACACTTGATAGGCGAATATTGATTATTTTCGAATGTGTACCCAATAGCAGCAGGGGCAAAATCACTAGAGCCTATTGATGAGCAGGTGATATCATCATTGAATCTCAACACTTTTTGAATTTCTGATTGATCATACACATTATTTCTAGCATTACTCAAATCAGTATTAGCTCTAGATGCAAAATCAGAAACAAATCGATTCAATTTTGAGGATTCTCCAAATCCTACCAATGCAAAGAGACTCAAACTAAAAAGTATAGCTATAATAATCATTACGATAAGTAATTCCATCAACGTAAAAGCCTTGTACGTTTTATACATAATACTATTTTTAAACAGACTTAATTCTCCAATCAATCGACTCAATTTATAATTGAAATAAATAGTTAAAATAATCTTCAGCAAAATTCAAAGCCAGAACCCACCCAACTAATAAAAAGGGGACCAATGGAATTTTGTAGGAACGAATATTGACCCTATCTTTCAAAATCATTAATAGTCCAAAAGCTGCTGCAATAATTATTGCCAGTTCATATGAAATGAAAAGCATAACAGCATCTGATATTAGTGCCATTGCCATCATTATCAAATAATCTCCGCCACCAAAAACTTGCTTTTTGTATAAACGACTTACTATGAAAATAACACCTATTGCTAACAAAAATGTAATCAACCACCAAAAATCTGGATAATCTATTCCTTCAAGGATTATCAATATCTTGTAAATAAATCCCAACACTAATAAAACAATTGCACCAATTGCAGGAATTTCATACTTCCAAATGTCGTATATTGCAAGATATAAAAATACAACTGCAAAAATAGAAAGGAGTATCAATAAATAAATCGGATAATCACTTTGAAAAATAAATAATGCAACTAACAAAAAAATACCACCTGATAAGATCTCATTTAATGCATACCGGAAAGAAATAGATTTCTTACAATATTTGCATTTTCCTCCTCTAATGAACCATCCAAAGATTGGAATAAGGTCAACAAAGTCCAAATTATGAGAACAATTAGGGCACTTCGAGTGCCCTAATAAGTTCTTAAAACTTAGACCACGAAGTACCACAACATTGAAAAAACTTCCAATTATACTTCCAAGTATTGTTGCGTATACTCCAATTAGAAACATTTATGGTGTCAAATAACTACTTGCACCGTTAGCTTCACAAGTATGTGTGGTTGATGTACCTAATTCATACCAGTTGCCATTTTCTAATTTTGCTCCAAGGATATAACCATCTGAACCTGACAAGTTATTGTTGTAGCAATATTGCGTACCTTTAGAATCCGTTGCTGTAGCAACTTTTGCAACTCCACTTAGTGGGATTTCTATTGGATTGCCAGATGGTGCAGGGTCTAGAGATAGTTTACCTGTCACAGAATTATAGGTAAGCCCAGTCGGGTAAACGTTCTCTCTACCTAGATAATCTGCAATACCAACTCTGATATTATCTACTGCTTCCTGTCTTTGTGAATCTCTTGAAGCTCTAAGAGCAAGAGAGACACCAAATCCTGCCAACGCAATCAAAACAGCAATGATTGCCATGGCTACAAGCAATTCTACAAGTGTGAATGCCTTTAATCTTTTCATCATTTGATGATAAATTAATAAATAAAATAATTAAACAAATTGGCCTATGTTATATATTGGCCAGTAAACTGCAATAGCAAGAAATCCTACTAATCCTGCCACAACTAATAGAATAATAGGTTCAAGAAGCTTAGTCAAATTATCAGCCATCTCACTTACTTCATTATCATAAAAATTAGCCATGTCCAATAGAACTTGATCCAATTTACCTGTTTCTTCTCCAATCGTCACAACCTTCGTGAATATTTTGGGGAATACTTCGGATCTTACTAGTGGCTGTGCCAGAGGTACACCTTTCGTAACTCTTATAGAAGCATCAGAAACCACATCAGCATATATTACATTTGAAGTAGATTTCGCAACAATATTGAGAGCATCAACAATTGGGACTCCACTACTTAATAATAATGATAACAATCTTGCAAATTCAGATACCTGGATCATGTGATTAAGCTTGCCAAAAATTGGTGATTTCAGAATCAATCTATGTACAATTCTTTTTCCACTTTCTGTTGATCTGTAATAGAAGTATCCAAAAATTGCAGAGAACATTATTAATATCAATGTGATTATCCCCAATGGAGAAGATACAAAGTTAGAAAATTGCACAATTATTTGTGTCACGAAAGGCAATTCTTCAATTCCAAAATCTTCATATAGTTTTTTCATCTGTGGGACCATAAATACGACCAGTATTATCATAACCAAAATCACCGCAAGAATTATGATTGCCGGATATATCAAGGCGCTTTTGATTTTGCCTTTAAGTCTGTGAGCTTTTTCCATATCTTCAGCAACTTTCTCCATGATCTCAACTAAATTTCCACTTTTTTCACCTGCTGCTATTAGATTATTTTGCACTTCGTTATAAATTTTTGTATTTCTTGCGAATGCCTGAGATAAAGCGATACCATTTTGCAAATCCTTATGTGTCTTCATCAACTGCTTTTTCATAATGTCATTTGGTGCTTGTTCGACAAGAGCCTGCATTGCTTGAGTCAAAGGTAGACCCGCCGTCAACATAACTGCTAATTGTTTTGTAACCATCAACTTATCCTTTAGTGAAAAATCGCCAATTTGAATCTGGGATAAGGTACTCCAATCGAATCCAATTGATTCTTCAACATTCATTACTATCAAACCTTGACTATGCAATTGGTCAACGACAGCATCACGGTTATTGGCCTCCATTTGACCACTTACTTCTGTACCATCTTTATCAGTTGCTTTATATGAAAACTTCATCAATTATCTTAATAATAAATCTATTTCATCTGGCTTAGAGGTGAAATTTTTGGCAGTATCTACATCAATATCTCCTTTTCGTATAAGCTCAACAAGAGATTTTTCTAGACTGACCATACCTGATTCAGCACTAGTTTGAATAATATTATCAATTTGATGAGTTTTGCCCTCTCTAATAGCATTCTTTACAGCAGGAGTACCAATTAATATTTCCATTGCTACTTTCCTTCCTCCTTTTTGAAGTGGAATCAATCTTTGAGAGATAACACCAGAAAGCATCATACTCAGTTGTGATCTAACTTGATTCTGCTGGCCTTCTGGAAATACATCGATTATTCTATCAATCGATTGAGCGGCAGTATTTGTATGTAACGTTGCAAATACTAAATGACCGGTTTCAGCTATAGTTAGAGCAGAGGAGATTGTTTCATGATCTCGCATCTCTCCGATTAGTACTACATCAGGATCTTGTCTTAAAGCAGCCCTAAGTGCCTCATTCCATCCTTTTGTATCCTGGTGCATACTTCTTTGAGCAATCAATGCAATACTTGGTTCATATACATATTCAACAGGGTCTTCAATTGTAATAATATGACGTGGCTCAGTTCTATTTATTTCTTCAATCATTGCAGCAATCGTTGTAGTTTTTCCACTTCCCGTTGGTCCTGTCACAAGAACTAATCCATATGGTATCTTAGAAAACTCTTTCAATATTGGAGGAAGAGCTAATTCGTCTACAGTTCTAACTGTTTTTGGAATCCATCTGAAAGCCGCACTTACATGGGATTTTTCTTTAAAAACATTTACCCTAAATCTATTTTTGCTTTCATCTACATACATAAAATCAACCTCTTCTAACCCTTCCATTAATTTGTTTTTTTGATCCTCAGAAAGTATGTGTAACAATAACCTCTCTGCGTCTTCCGGTTTCAATACCTCTTGACCAATTTTTTCAAGCCTTCCATCAAGTCTCAAACTGACTGGATAGTTGACAGCAAAATGGATATCTGAAGAATCTTTTGCCATCGCATAATTTATATATTCTTGCAAAGTTGCTTGAGATGGTTTTAAGACATTACTATCAACACTTACAATTTCCTCAGGGGCAACCTTGGCAGCTTCTTCCAATGCAGGTAATTCTGCATCGTTCGGCGCAACTACTTGTTCAGGAGTATTTATTGTTGAATCATTCATTTTTGCCACCTCAGTTTCTTCAATTGTTACTGGTATCTGTGATGGTTCTGGATTGATTTGGGAATTCTGTGAGACTAATTCTTCAGTTTGAATAGTTTCAGGAGATTTACTTTGTGTTTCCAATACTTCATTTGTAGTCAATGGTGTTTCGCTAGAGACCACTTGAGATTGAACTTGATCTACAACTGGTACCTCGATTTCTTTCTTTTCTTCAATATTTGCAATTTCATCGATTTGATCAGTTGTTTGATCTTGTACATCTGGAGTTGCAACAGTAGGAACTTCTTCCTGTTTCACAGGTTCAAGAGTTGGGTAAGCCGTGGAACTCTCAACATTTGGAATACTTTCTTCTACAGCTTGTTTAGATTGTGTTTCAAATGGCTTCGAGACAACCTTAGTTCCATCATCAAATTGCTGCTGTGTTATCCCATCATTATTTTGAATTGGCGCCTGGTATGCATTATGAATTAATCCATCTTCTAATGATACTGGATCTTTTGACGAAACAGTCTCGACAGGTGGTTCAACTACAACGTTTGGTTCTGGAACCTGATTCTGGACAGTATCATCAACAGCTGGAGTGGCTGTAGTATTATTTTGTTTTCCTAAATCTACAAAAGGCATAATTTTTTGATTAATAGTTAAATTTCTTATTTACAGTCTACCAAAAATTACAAAACAAATTAATTTGCAACCCTAATTATCTCCTCAAGGGTTGTCACTCCTTCCAAAGCCTTCATAAAACCGTCCTGCATCATTGTAATCATACCTTCTTGGATCGCAACTCTGTTTATTTCATCAGCTGCTCTTTCCTGCATAATCATCTGTCCAATTACAGGAGTGATCAACATAGCCTCATATATACCCATTCGACCGCTATATCCAGTATTGTTGCATTTAGGGCATCCCTTGCCTTTATAGAGCATAACCACATCATCTTCTATCGTATTTAAATCCTTCCCATCATTGTTCGGATAACTATACATATCAAATCCTTTCAAACCATTAAGAACCTCGTGAAGTTTCTTTATTTTCTCAACTGGGGCTGGGTAGGCAACTTTGCATTCAGTGCATACCTTACGAACAAGCCGTTGAGCAACAACGATATTGACAGTAGAACCAATCAAAAAAGGTTCCACTCCCATATCCAACATCCTAGGCAAGGCACCCGCTGCACTATTTGTATGCAAAGTTGCCAAAACCAAGTGACCAGTCAGTGCTGCTTGTGTTGCAAGATTTGCTGTTTCAGCGTCACGAATCTCTCCAACCATAATGATATCTGGATCTTGTCTCAAAAAAGATCTCAATGCTCTAGCAAATGTCAAACCCACGTCATTATTGACCTGTACTTGTGTCACTCCATCAACTCGAATTTCAACCGGATCTTCTATTGTCATAATATTTACTTCCGGCTTGTTTAGTATCTTCAATGAACTTGCTAATGTCTGTGTTTTACCACTACCAGTTGGACCAGTAACCAAAATTACTCCTTGAGTTTTTTTAAGATTATCTACGTATAATTTGTAAGCAGGCCCCCTCATTCCTGTATCAGCAAGATCCATAGTACCTCCACCTTTTTCAAGAAGCCTCATAACCACTTTTTCACCGTAAACAGTAGGCATAACAGATACACGAAGATCTATAAGCTTCCCTTGGCTTTTGACTTGAAACCTTCCATCTTGTGGTACACGTTTCTCATCAATTTTCAAATTGGACAAAATCTTGATCCTGGAAATAATCGCGCTAGATAACTTCTTTGGTATGACAAGTTTTTCAGATAATACCCCAAAGATTCGAAATCTAACTTTTAATCTATTCTCGCTAGGTTCAATATGCACATCCGATGCTTTGTATCTAACTGCATATTCCAAAATCATATTTACAATTTTAGATACAGGAGCAGAGGTCAAATCCATGGATAAATCTTCAACTTTTGTCACTGCACTTAATTCTATTACATCGTCAGGGACATCTTCTAAGGCTTCATCAACCTGCGAACTAATTTGTGCTCCATATTTGGAGTCGATAACCTGTCTAATACCAGACGATGTAGCAAAAAATGTTTTAGTACTTTTGCCAATGAGAGTTTCTAAATATTTCACTTTCTGGATATCTAGTGGTTCAGTCAATGCCAGTTTAATTCTTCCATCTTCCGTCTTACCAAATGCTATTGCCATATTTTTTTCAGCTTCAAGAGCATTTACAAGATTTAAAACCTCCGTATCAATCTGCTCAGCAGAAATATCGATATAGGGAATATCGTACATCTTGGATTTCGTTTGAGCAATATCTTCTTCTGTTACAAGATTTTTTGAAATTAGCAAGCTCTCAGCATCTCCTCCTTTTGTCGCAATTTGTAATTTAATCTCTTTGGCCTGAACAGCATCTATCAAATTACTCATATACAAAGCATCAACCAGATTTTTTATACCTTTTACAGATTTTAATGTATCCCCAGTAGGGATAGATACTTCTTCTTTCTGCGGATTAGGGGCATTTTGAATCGGTGGGGTCTGTGAAACATTTGACCCCAAGCTATCGACCAAGCCGTTCAACTTGTTATCAAGAACATCGTTTGTATTTGAGGCAGTATTAGAAATCATAAAATTATCACAAATTCATGATATACTTTCATAGTATATAAAAATACACAATTAATCAACCTGTAAATTCATTATTATCAATTTATTCTTGCAACTTGTAATCAAAAAACAAAGCACGATTTTTGAGACGAACCTATTAAACAGTTCAATTATAGAAGACTTAGTGTTTCCCCTTATTGGCTCTACCCAGAACAATCCTGATTATTTTGAATTAAAGACCGAAACAAAGCAGTCTATAGGAATCAAAGAAACAAAGGAAATGATAAACTGGCTTCAATTAAAACCTTTTCAACATACAAAAAAAGTAGGACTAATTCTTGAGGGAGACAAGCTCACAACAGAAGCACAGAATTTATTATTGAAAACTTTTGAAGAACCACCTTCCGCCTCATATATAATAATAGTTTCACGAAATCATAAACATCTATTGCCCACAATTATCTCAAGGGGAGATCTTCTAAGAAGTACACAAGCTCCTGACAGAGTGGGGGACCCAAATACCGTCTTATATCTAAACAACCCACTTGAAGAAAAAATTAAGTTTATCGATAGCCTTTACAAGATGAAAGATCGCAAAGACCGCAAGGATTCGATTTTCAAACTACTAGAAGATCTATACGCTTATACTCAAAAACAATCGGACAAAGAAAAACAATTACATAACTTCAAGTTAATAGAAAAATCTTTAATTGCCGTCAAAAGAAATGTTAATATGAAACTCGTATTAGAAAATTTATTCTTTAATTTCAAAAACTAAATGCAAAAAAAACTATTGTATAATTTATCCCTTTATGCATTCAGCATAACTATATCAATTTTTATTTTTTGGTTTTCCAGTATCTCCAATTTGAACCAATCCTCGATTGAATATTCTTTAACACTCGAAAGAATTTTTTATATCCCGGCATTTGCATTATTGACTCTTTCGATATTTCGGGCAATTATTGGCACTATCAAATTAACAATATTAAGCCTCAACTTTGCTGATACAAAAAGAGAGAAACTTGAGGATAAATCGTTTACATTAATTATTGAGACATTAGTGATGATTATTGCTATTCTATTTGCAATAATTATTGCAATACTTGATCAGTACATACTTTCAAAGACTCTTGGCAGGACAGCAGATGAAACAGTTTTTCTAATAAAAATTACATCTATCATGTTGGCCGGATTACTCAATTATAGTAGGCCAATAATTAATAATTATCGAAAGCATATTTAGTCTTTTTATGCTATACTAACAAAGTCCAGGGAAATACTGCCTTGAAATATACTCCCTAACAATGTTTGGACTAAAATCAAATAATTTGATTATTATATCTATATTGAAGATGGCAAAAACAGACTCAAACGTTTATGATGCAAGCAAAATTACAATACTTGAAGGATTAGAAGCAGTCAGGAAAAGACCTGCTATGTATATTGGAGATAGTGGGGTTGATGGACTGCATCACCTTATCAAAGAAGTTGTAGATAATTCTATTGACGAAGCTCTTGCAGGTGTATGTACACGTATAGATTTAGTTCTCAATGATGATGGATCCGTATCAATTACAGATAATGGTAGAGGTATCCCAGTAGACATACACCCAATCAAAAAGATCAGCGCCCTAGAAGTTATTATGACAAGCCTTCATTCTGGAGGCAAATTTGATAACTCTAGCTACAAAGTATCTGGCGGATTGCATGGGGTTGGAATCGCTGTAGTAAACGCTCTAAGTATCCGCACAATAATTGAAGTCAAAAGAGATGGCAAACTTTGGAGACAAGAATACTCAAAAGGAGTTCCAAAACACCCTGTCAAAGAAGTTGGTACTAGTGAAGGAACCGGAACGATTGTTACCTTTTTACCAGATCCCGAGATATTTGATACAACAATATTTAATTTCAAAAACATATTGCAAAGATACAGACAACAAGCATATTTGACAGCTGGACTCACTTTCACCCTGAAAGACAACAGACTTGAAAGACCAGAGAGCGATCAATTGACCCCTAGAGAATACACATATCATTTCGAAGGCGGAATCAAGTCTTACGTGACAAGCCTGAATCGCAGACAAAAAGTCATTAATCAAAATATATTCTATGTGAATAAAGAAGAGGAAAATGTGAATGTAGAAGTAGCAGTACAATACACAAGAGATTTACAAGAAAGAGTATTGTGTTTCGCAAATAACATTATCAATCCTGAAGGTGGAACACATTTATCAGGCTTTAGAATTGCACTTACCAAAAGTATAAACGATTATTTTGCTTCTATTGCTACCGAAAAAGAAAAAACATTAAAATTTACTGGCGATGATACCAGAGAAGGACTTACAGCGATAATTTCAGTCAAAGTCCCAAATCCACAATACGAAGGTCAGACTAAGATCAAATTAAACAATCCAGAAGTAACACAAATAGTTAGAAAAGTCGTAGAAGACTCTCTCAAAATGTATCTTGAAGAATCGCCAAACGAAGCAAGAGCAATTGTTTCTAGAGCAGTGATTGCAAACAAAGCAAGGAAAGCAGCTAAAGCTGCAAGAGAAGCAGTTATTAGAAAAGGAGCTTTTGAGGGTGGTACATTACCTGGCAAATTAGCAGATTGTAGTTCCAGAAATCCTGAAGAGTGTGAATTATATATAGTAGAGGGAGACTCTGCAGGAGGTTCAGCTAAACAAGGTAGAGATAGAAGGACACAGGCAATTTTTCCACTTAGAGGTAAACCTCTAAACTCAGAAAAATACAGAATTGATAGAATCTTTAGTAATCAGGAAATAAAAGACTTAGTCGTTGCAATTGGGGCCGGGGTAGGGGAGACATTTGATCCCTCAAAGGTAAGATATCATAAAGTAATTTTGATGAATGATGCAGACGTTGATGGAGAACATATCACAACATTGATGCTTACACTATTTTTCAGACATATGAAAGAAGTCATAAAGAACGGTTTTCTTTATGTAGCACAACCTCCTTTATTCAAAGTTGAGGTCAGCAACGATGAGTTTTATTGGGTATTAGATGAAGCAACTAGAGATAAAAAAGTGGTCGAACTGAAGGCTGAAGGCAAAGAGATCAAGGGTATTCAGAGGTTCAAAGGCTTGGGAGAAATGCAACCGGAGCAACTATGGAACACAACTATGGATCCAGCACAAAGGGTACTTAAAAAAATCAATATCGAAGATGCAGAGGAAGCGGACAAAGTATTTGATATGCTTATGGGTAGCGAAGTACCTCCCAGAAAAAAATTTATACAGACATATAGCACTACTGCCGAATTAGATATTTAATTAATTGCTTGATTATTATGAAAAAAGCAGAAGAAATAACAAAAATACAAAAGTCAGAGATAATCGATGACAAGGAACACGACTCAGCAGGGATCAGCTACGATACTATTGGGACTACCTTACAGGCTTTAAATGTCCAACTTGATAAAGGTGAAAAAGTCTACGCAGAATCCGGGAAAATGAGCTGGATGACTTCGAATATCAAAATGAAAACAAAGAGCCGAGGTATTTCCAAAATGTTCTCAAGAGTGATAACTGGAGAAAGTCTTTTTGTAAATGAATTCGAAGCAGTAGAAGATACCGGTGTTGTCACATTTTCAACAGATCAAGCAGGCAAGATTATTCCAATAGAGCTTGATAACAATAATAGTGTTGTATTTCAGAGAGGTTCATTTCTTTGCGCTGAAACTAACGTAGACTTAAAAATTGCCTTCACCAAAAGAATTAGCGCAGGATTATTTGGAGGGAAGGGATTTGTATTACAAAAAGTTACAGGACAAGGAATTGCACATTTAATAGCAGATGGAGAAGTAGTTATGTACGAACTTGAAGCAGGACAAGAACTAATTGTAGATCAGGGCAATCTAGTTGCTTTTGATTCAAGTGTCGATTTTGATATTCAAACAGTTCAAGGTGGTTTATTTAACTGGGTTTTTGGGGGAGAAGGAATTTTTACAGGATTATTGCGAGGGCCGGGCAAAGTGTGGCTACAAACTAGAAAAAACAATTTAGTTTCATCAGCATATCAAGGTCAATACAATCAGCAAAGAAATGCAAGCAATCCAATTGGATGCATTATCAGTATAATAATATCTGTAGGTGTTTTTGGATGTATATTAAGTAGTATATTTTTGTCACTGATAGAAAACAGTTAATTATGGCAGAAATATTATTATTAATTTGCTGTTGTTTCGGATTAGTATTAAGTATAACAATTATAGTATTCTTGATAGTTACAAAGCAAAAAATCAAAGATGAGAATTACAAAAAACCAATTACTCTCAAAAACCAAAAAGAAATTAAATAGATATTAAACAAATCTAAATGAACGATTCAATAAGTATGCCACTAGACAACAAAAACAATTTTGACAAATTGAAGCAAATTAATATTGTAGATGAGATGAAGACAAGCTACATCAATTATGCAATGAGTGTTATTGTATCTCGTGCGCTACCTGATGTTCGAGATGGACTTAAGCCAGTCCAAAGAAGAATTCTTTATTCTATGTACAAATTAGGAATTCACCCAAACAAAGCTTACAAAAAATCAGCCAGAACAGTTGGAGACGTTATTGCCAAGTATCATCCTCACGGTGATGCAGCAATCTATGATGCTATGGTAAGAATGGCTCAAGATTTTAATATGCGATACACCTTAATTGACGGGCAAGGGAACTTTGGTTCAATAGATGGAGATAGTGCTGCAGCTATGAGGTACACAGAAGCCAGACTAGACAAAATATCAATGAATATTCTCAATGAAATTTCAGAAAACACTGTAGACTATCAAATAAATTATGACGGAAGCACCTTAGAACCAACTATTTTGCCATCAATATTCCCAAATCTATTATTAAATGGAGTAGAGGGAATAGCTGTTGGAATGGCCACCAAGATACCTCCACATAACCTAACGGAAATTACCAAGGCTATCGAACTTATAATCAAAAAAGGAAACAAATACGAAAACTTGGGAATTACCAATAGCAAAAAATATTTTGAAGAAATAAGGACACTTGAAGATCTTGAGAATCTACCAAAAGATCGTTTTCCAAAATTCAGAACTGACTTGACTGCACAGGATCTAATCGAAATTGTTCCAGGTCCGGATTTCCCAACTGGAGGGATCATATATGATAGAGAAGAGATCTTGAACGCATACGCAACCGGGAAAGGCAAAATAGTTATGAGGGCTGTTGCAAATATTGAAGAGACTAGAGGAGGGAAATATCAAATAATTGTCACCGAACTACCATTCCAGGTCAACAAAGCACGCTTAGTTTCCAAGATTGCAGATCTTGTCAGAGACAAAAAAATAAAGGGAATTGCGGATTTACGAGACGAATCGAGTAGAGAAGGAATGCGAATAGTAATAGAAGTCAAAAGAGATGGAAAACCGAAAACAATTCTTAATAAGTTATACAAATATACTGAGATGCAAAAAGCGTTTAACGCTAATATGCTTGCGCTTGTTGCAGGAGAACCTCAGGTATTAAATCTTCAAAGAGTATTGGAATTATTTATCGAATTCAGACAAGAGGTTGTTATTAGAAGAAGCGAATTCAGACTTGCCAAAGCACGAGAACGAGAGCACATTTTGGAAGGATTGATGATTGCATTAGATAATTTAGATGAAGTAATCAATACAATTAGAAATAGTAAAGATGCAGAAATTGCAAAAAATAATTTGATGCAAAAATTCAAATTAAGCGAAAGACAGGCTGTTGCGATACTAGATATGCAACTAAGAAAACTTGCAGCCCTTGAAAGACAAAAAATCGAAGATGAATACAAAATGATCAAAGCTACCATTGAAGAATTACTGACTATTCTGGGGACACCAGAAAGAGTTCTTTCAATTATTTCAGGCGAGATCAAGGAGCTTAGAGAAAAATTTGGAGACGAAAGAAAAACAAAGGTCATAAAAGGCAAGATAAACGAATTTAGTGAAGAGGATTTAGTTGCATCAGAAGAAGTAATCGTTACTGTCAGTGAACAGGGATATATCAAAAGAATGCAAGATAGTGTATATGCCAATCAACATAGAGGAGGGAAGGGCAAAAAAGGAATGACAACAAAAGAAGATGATGCAGTAGCTCATGTATTTAGCTGTAATACACACGATGACATATTGTTCTTTACAAATAAAGGTAGAGTCTTTCTTCAAAAAGTCTACGAAATCCCAGAATTTAGTAGATCAGCAAGAGGACAAGCAGTTGTAAATCTAATCAATATTGAACAAGACGAACTTGTCACAAGTATTTTAACCAAGAACAAAGCTGGCACAATAATTGATGAAGATACTCTCCAGGAAGAATTAACCCCAGCCAAAAAAGAAGCAAAAAATTATAAATACCTATTTTTCGCAACCAAGAAAGGAACAGTTAAGAAAACACTATTAACTGATTTTGACAATATAAAGAGCAACGGACTGATTGCAATAAAATTAACTGATGATGACGATCTTGTTTGGGTAAAACCAACTACAGGAGACGATGAAATAATTCTCATTACCAAAAACGCAAGAAGTATCCATTTTCATGAAAAGAATGTTAGAGATACTGGAAGAGCTACAATGGGAGTTAGGGGTATAAAGATGAAGGATAGAAATGATGCAGTCATTTCGATGGATGTCATTCGTGTTTCTGAAGATTTTATGTTAACGGTTTCAGAAAATGGTTACGGCAAAATCACAAATTTGAATCAGTACGCTTTACAAGGAAGAGGAGGTCAAGGAGTATTTGCCGCAAGAATTAATGACAAGACAGGGAAACTTGCAGCAGCACGTATCCTTGATCACCCAGATTTAGAGTTACTTATAATGTCAGAAGAAGGGCAAGCTGTTAGAATTCCTACCAAGGAACTACCGGAAAGAAATAGACAAACAGCAGGAGTGAAGTTGATGGATATCAAAAAAGGCGATAAGGTAGCAGCGATTGCGATAATTTAAAGAGCAATTTTGATAAAGTTAATAATAATTATGAAAAGATGTTTGTAAAAAATTACAGACATCTTTTTTTATTGACTATCATCTAGAACGAGTCAATCAAATCTTCAAAGTTTTCTTGGAATATTTCTTTATCTTTAAATCTAATTAATATTTAGATGTAATAATCATATTTTTGAGATAAACTGCGCAATTTCGTGAAACACCCTAAATCAAAACTACGTAACATTATCATACAAATACCTGTATAACTAAAGGAGAAAGGAAGGCCCTTTCGAGCTAGGAATAGAGCAATATTAGTAAACAGTTGAACAAAAACTATTCTAATATAATACTCGAAAAAGAGAAGGAAGAAAAATCTTGACAACCTAACCATCAAAAGCAAAACACTGGGAGAAAGACCTATTTATAGCTATTTCGAGGAGATCTAAATTCAAGCGTTTCACTTCGGTTTTCAGAATATATCATTCCAGTAACAAAAATTATCCACAGCGCCCAACCCAAAGCAAGAGTCTGAATTGCGAATTAGACTTATAATCTAAAAGAAGTTGAACATTTTTAGCACATTATCAAATTTCCCTCAACTCCAAACCCTATATCTATCAATGTATACAGTAAACAATACTTCAAGGCAAAACCATAAGGAAAAATTAATTATATCTCAAAATGATTAATTATCTAGCATTCCGAAAAATCCAGCAACTTATGACAACCATACTCATTTGCCCAACAAAAACAATTAATCCCTAAATAGACCACTTGTAGCTCGATTTTTTCTGTTACGGAATTTCACAGAAATTTAGCGTGAAACATTTTCTGAATTATTTTTATCACCCTATTAACCATCTTAATTACGACAACCAACATTGAACTATCTGACGTACCCCTTCCCAAGTTACTATACCCTCGACTGCGCATGCGTCGAAATGCCGATGAAACCACCCAAGATTATTCTATGTGAGCAGACATAGTTTCATAGAAGATTTTTTCATACGATTTGCGGTGGCACCAAAAAAGAAATTAACTGAAAATATATAAAAAATAATTTCATATACAAGAGCAGGGGACTCAACCCTTTTTTAGAGGATGATATTTATCATGAGTTTCTTTTGCGAACTTATCGCTTGAATGAACATAACGTGTAGTTGTTTGTAATGACTCATGGCCAAGTAGTTTTTGAATGGCGGCAGGATTCGCCCCCTGCTCTGCCAAATATGTAGCAAACCCATGCCTCAAGCTATGTGGAGTGGTTGGTATAACGATCCCTAAGATCTTCCTATACCTTTGCATCATATTCTGGATGTAGTTTTGTGATAGCCTAACCATACCGTCATCACCCCCAGTCAACCTAGTTCCCTTATAGGGTATAAATAATGCCGGATACTCATCCTTGCGCAATTTTAGATATCTACCAAGATAGTACGTGCACCTCTCCGTCAAGTATACGAATCTTTGCTTCTTACCTTTTCCTAATATATATATCTTGGATTGGATATTTTCCCCATCGCCTGACAAACTTACCTGATCACGGTCCAGGTTAACCAATTCACTTATTCTCATTCCCGTAGAAAAAAGAAGTTCTAGAATAGCCCTATTCCTATATTTGATGTTTCTTTCTTCCTCCATTCTCTCCGGACTTTCTATTAAACTTACTAATTCGACAAAATCAGCCACCTGACTCTCTTTCTTTGGAGTCTTCAACATTGTTATCCCATCAGAAGGTAACGGAACCTTAACATCGATCTCTACTAAAAATGAAATATAAGATCTAAGAGAGGACAACATTCTATTTATACTCCTAGCGGATAGTTCGGCTTTACTATTAGGACGCCTCCTAGAGCCCCTTAAACTCGATTTCCCCGAAACTACTACCACCTCTATGTTTTCAGTGTCATGTCCAGTATCATCATTAGTTTTTTGACGTGACTCGTATCTATCGATCAAATCATGATGATGCCCAGCACGTAAACAACCCTTGTATTCCGAGACTAGAATCTTGTCCATACTCTCAAAAGACCTACCTCTTTCCTCTAGAAATAACTCGAATATCAATAAATCTCTTTTATAATTTACAACTGTTTCTTCGCTGTAATTATTATTGATCAAGCTTAATAAAAACTCTTTTTTGTAAGGTAATACAGTCTTTTGCATGTATCTAGTCTACCAGAGTCTAATTACTGGTTACAAGAGATCAAAGAAATACTATTCAAATCCTCAATTTGATTTAATATCAATAAATATGAGCATTATTGTGACCCTTATATGAGAATTTTTCGATTTAATAGGGGAGACCTAAGCCCAAAAGACGCATACATACGTGAGAAAGTGACAATAGTCAATAATTATTTATAAATAGAGAAAATAATTTATTAATTAATTGATGAAAAATATGAATTAATCAAAAATAATAAAAATACAAAAAATGCCTTCTCCCTTACTTTCCCACCATTTACTGAGTATAAGGGTGATTATACCCAATAACATATTAAGTCGTTCTAAAGATAGAGGAAGTAGAATCAAGACCTTAACAATTCACCACATAAATATACTTATAAACATTGAGTAATCGCCATGCTCAACAGTCTTTGTCATTTAACTTGCTATTAATTTTGTACTTGTCTATCCTAGAAGTTATCCACACAATTCATAACACTTTCGGATAATGAAGTGGCCGTATCAAAACTATGGGACACTCCTCTACTCTAACAATATGTGGTAGTTATCTTATGAAGCTATTTAAATTAATCTTCCATTTATTCCCCAATCGGAAATAAGCAACAATATCAATATTATTGCAAAGAACAGAAGAAGGTACTCTAACCAGATTCGACTACTTAAAACCTCTCTAATTTCAAGTGCCATTCCCAATGCCATGTAATATATCAAAGTCATAATTAGTGCGAGATATTCACTACTAATTGGCCATAAGACGAGAACAAAGCCCAAAACAACCATAGTTATTGATATAGAAAGTGAAGAAAGGAACCTTTGTCTATATTCAATTTTAATAGTCCATAGAGCTATTGTAGTAAACAGATATGTCACTGCAAATACCAACGATATCTTCAGTATTATACCAATCGAGTTACTGAAAATAATTGAAAAAAACAAATAAGTACTAATCAGGGTCAATACATAATGTGCTGCTCTGCCCGCTTGGGTTAAAGGAATATTTTCAAGAAAACCAACATTTAAAATATTTGCAGTCAAAATTAGGATATAACTAACCAAAGCAACAATCATGCTTGCTAATATCTGCGTCAAAACACGATTTATATCTCCAAAAATTGAACCAATAATCAACTCTATGTACAAAGTCAATACAAATATCGCCAACGAAGGAAAAAATAAAACTGTAACAAACCTTTCTCCTTTGATTCTAAAACTTAATGCCCAAAATACACCAAGATACATTACCAACGATATCACGAATAACTTAACAAAATCGAAAGATGCATCAATATCAAGTAGTTTTATAAAATCAACCCTCTGAAACAAGATAAAAATAAAGGTTATAAGAAGCGATAGAATTATTGATCTTGCCCTGGTCGAAAGTTTCATAATTTAATTGGACTTAAGTAAATTATAATTTTAAATGAGTATAGGCTTTATTTGTAACTACTCTACCCCTTGGCGTTCTTTGGATAAAGCCTTCTTGCAACAAATATGGCTCGTATACCTCTTCAATCGTACTGACTTCTTCAGAGACTGCCGCTGCGAGTGTAGTAAGACCAACAGGCCCCCCATTGAACTTTTCTATCAAGATTTGGAGAATTTTTCTATCCAAATAATCCAGCCCTAAATCGTCAATATCCATCATATCCAATGCATCGTGTGCTTCATCTACTGATATTTTGCCATCGGCATTTACCTGTGCGAAATCTCTCACTCTTTTGACCAATCGTAAAGCAATTCTAGGAGTTTTTCTGGATCTATTTGCGATTTCTTTAGCAGCATCATCTGAAATAATCGTATTTAATAAATGCGCTTTCTGCTTGACTATCTTGATCATTTCATCAGAAGAATAGTAATCCAATCTATAATCCGCACCAAATCTATCTCTTAAAGGTGAACTCAACATACTTACTCTTGTAGTCGCAGCCACAATCGTAAACTTTGGTAACTCTAACCTCATAGTCCTAGCACTAGGCCCCTTGCCTATCACTAAATCAATAGCTCTATCTTCCATAGCGGGATACAAAATCTCTTCCACAGTCTTATTGAGTCGATGTATCTCATCAATAAAAAGAATTCCTTTCTCCTCAATATTTGTCAAAATCGATGCTAAATCTCCTTGCCTTTCTATAGCAGGCCCAGAGGTAATATAAATTGGGACACCCATCTCTTTAGATAACACCCAAGCCAAAGTTGTCTTACCCAAACCAGGTGGCCCGTGAAAAAGTATATGATCTAAGGAATCTCCCCTGACTTTGGCAGCTTCAATCATTACCCTCAAACTTGTTTTTTCTCTTTGTCTACCTATCACATCATCAAAACATTCAGGTCGAAGAGACTTCTCAAGTACCTCTTCATCTTTATCACTCGATTGTGCTGTAACGATGCGATCATTCATTGAATTTATACTTTCTTGAGCTGTTTAAGTAATACCTTGATCAAATCTTCACTTGTCCAATCATCTGAAATATTTATATTTTGAAGTTCGTCATTTAACTCATTTTCTTTATACCCCAAATTTTCTAATGCAGTTTTGGCATCTAAGATTATATCTTGATGTTTATAATTTTGGATTTTTCCAAAATCTTCAAGCTTTCCATTTAATTCCAGAACAATCTTTTGCGCAGTTTTATTTCCAACCCCTGGAGCTTTTAAGATATTCCAATTTTGAGTCTGTATGGCCTCTAAAATCTGTTCTATCCCAATTGACGAAAGTAGTTGCATTGCCACTTTAGGACCAACTCCTGAGACACTTATAAGTCTTTCAAATAATTCTAGCTCTTTTATAGATTCAAATCCAAATAATCTCAATTCTTGTTCTCTGACATGAGTGTATATATAGTACTCTGCTTCTGAGTTCTCTAATTTGTCTAATTTCGTTGTTTCAATTTTATAACCCACTCCATTAATTTCTAATATCACTCCACCTTTTATAATTATTTTTATTTTCCCTTTTAAGTATCCAATCATTTTTGATTATGAATAAGAGTTTTTAATGAATTAATATGGCAAATTGAAACTGCTAATGCATCGGCTGCATCATCTGGCTTTGGCAATTCTTTAAGATTAAGAATCATTTTGACCATTTTTTGCATTTGTTTCTTCTCGGCCCTACCGTATCCTGTTATCGCCTGCTTGACCTGCAAAGGGGTATAGTCATAGACTTTTTTGCCCTTATTGACTGAACAAACAATCAGAACGCCTCTCGCCTGCCCCACACTAATAACGGTTTTCTGGTTTTTGAAAAAAAATAGGTTTTCAATACCAACCGTCTCTGGATTATATTTCTCAATAATTTCTTCTAGCGCTTGATAAATTTCTTTCAATCTTTCTGGCATAGGTTTTGTTGATTCGGTTCTAATCACTCCATAGGCAATGGCGTGGAGTATATTTTGATTCTGCTCCACAATACCCCACCCTGTAATACCGGTTCCTGGATCTATACCAAGTACTCGCATTATTTATTGATAAATTTAGACACGTTAAGTCTAGCACAAAATACCATTCTTTGTTTATTTTTTCATAAGAAAAACACCAACCCTTTACTTGATTTAAGTAATTTTAAGTTGGTGTTTTGTCTCTCTAACTTGTTATTTTACTGGATCTAGTGGGATAGCAACATCAATAGCCTCTGCTTCATCCACATCGACTTTCAAAAATTCCGCTTTAGCCTTTTTGTTTAGGTTACTCTTCTTTTCCTTTTTAGAAGGAAATTCATAACCCTGTGCATCAACGCTAATTTCATATTTTCCTCTCTCAATATTAAATCCATAACGTCCTTTTTGATCAGTAAGCTGAACATCCAATTGTTGATCAGACTTGACATCATACAGTCTGACAAATGCACCTGCAACTTTAGTGTTATCGAAGCTATCAAACACAAACCCCCAGCCTCTTGGAGTTTTCATTATGCTAAAGATAATGTATTGCACGACATATAATGCAACGATCAACAAATTATAGAATACTGGATATAAGACTAAGGCGATCAAAGAGAATACAAATCCACCATATAATACAACCTGTATTATTTTGCTGAAATTCTCTTTAAGAAATTCTCTCGCAATACGAATCTTAGTCTCTCCTTCTTTGCTAAGGGCAATGTCTTGGGTCACAAACTCATCTTTTTTGACCTTTACATCTAGTTCTTTCGTTTGGTAATCATTATGCTCAACGACCAACTTATAATCACCCTTATCAATAGGAATTCCGTATTTACCTTCCATATTAGTTACCAAATCTCTCACGAAAGTGCCTTCATTGTCATAAATTTTGACACTAGCAAAGGCTACCGGCTTCATATCAGCTTGATCATATACCAATCCCCAAACTGCTTTTTTCTGCCTATATTTTAGTAAACCTATTGCATATAGTAGTACTCGAGGATATAACAAGAGACTAAACAAGCCACTTCCGGCGGTCAAAGCCAATAGTGCTATCGGCATTTCATTCTCAGCCAAATCTTTCAAGTTATCGATGAATTTTGTCTCCTTTGGATAATACACACTATATCTACCTTTAGTGATAATTCCATTTTTGGCAAATATTTCTCCTGCTATCTGTTCCCCATCTATTTGAGCCTGACCACCTGTCGCAGTATATTCTGTACCATCCCCTGATATTGGAACACAAGTAATCTTGTAAAGAATATCTCTTGTACCATCCAATAGAGCTAAGTCAATTATTGCACTATGCACAACCCCACTATTTTCTAGACTGTATTCGAATTCCAAGTTCCTTGGATCATGTCCGTAATTGACCCTACAGAATGCTTCAGTCAAGGTCTCATACTCTAATAGAAGATTATCTTGGGAGGTAAATGAATAATCAACATTGAAAATATAATCTACAACCTCATAAGTACCCGCTTCAGGTATATCGGCAGTAGAAACTGCAAACACACCTTCATAAATACCAGATTTCTGAGCATATGAAGTAGAATTAATTCTAAATACATATGCTACATTTGATTCTAGATTATCGATTGTTTGACAATGACTTGTTACATAATCATTGCTAACTGTCGTTGATTGATTATAAATACCTTTTCCTTTATTGTTAATTTGTCCATATTCTATGAGTCCCCTTGTTTCGATATTGGTTTGCCAACAGATTGTGACCTTACTTTCATCTCTTTCAAGATTTACGTTTCTAACTTCCACATTTATTTGACACCTCAATTGATAAGGATTTTCGAAACAACTCTCATTGCCTGTAGAATCTGCAGGAGAAACCAATATATTGTTAGACTGACTAGTCAAATTAGTCATCATTTTATCTTTCACTTTAACTACATAATTACCAGGTTGTGTGAAAGCTAATTGATCTACGAAAGTCTTAGATCCTTTATCATTTTGTGAGAAAGTGTAATTTGAAGGAAGAACTAATCCTGTTGAATCAGATTCAAATACTATAGTTCCTCTATAAGTTCCATCAACTTTATTTGCAGCGTCAAAAGCACTGACTTTGATTGAAACTTTCTCTCCAACTTTTGCAGTATCCTTTAAGATCTCAATCTTCAAAGATACAACTGTGGATATTCCAAAATCGGTTGCATTTGAAGGATTGGCTCCATATTCTGTCCAGTTACTTACTACTCCATCTGTTACATTTTTCGTTCTAACTCTCCATTTGTATTCACTTCCTTTAGATAGACCATCTAGTGTGAAAGATACTACTGGAGCGGTACCACCTCTAAAGTTTACTACATTTGAGAGATAAAGATTTGTATTACCATCAAATTCTACATCTCTAGGTTTCACTTCAAATTCTGCTGCTAGATTTTTTGGATTAGCATTTGAAGCACCTATATCAAATACTGAAGATTTTAATACTACTTTGTTTTCCAAAGTATAACTTCCTCTAGGAATTACAGTTGCGGAATCTGACATGAACTGATCCTTGAAGGCTGGAACACTTGGCAATACAAGAATATCAGGATATGTACCAACCTGCCCTGATTGTCCACCTTCTGAAGTTCCTTGAGCAACAGAAACTGCTCCTAGTACGTTACATGGACCATCAGTATAGAGGATTGATATTCTACCACCTCCGGCACCACCCCCATCAAATGCCTCATTACCTCCATCCCCACCTTCTGCAAGTAGATCACCTGTTATATCACAGCTACGTCCTTCAATCATTATAGACCCACCAGCGCCACCGCCACCACCAGGAGATGCTATAAGACCATTAGTTCCATTCATATTAATATTTCCAGCGATATTCACAATTCCTTCTCTTGCTTTTATTGTCAAAGCTCCTCCTCCAAAACCACCCAATGCACCTGCACCTGATTGACCACCACCTGATCCAAGTGTCATTGGTTGTCTTTGATCTCCATACACACCTCCTGGAGTACCTCCAAGATTTACTCCATCAGATTCTCCAGCTCCACCAGCTCCACCATGTGAACCACCGCCACCACCTGCACTTCCTGTTGCATTTGTACCTTTTCCAGGTCCTTGTCCAGGACTATAACCCATTCCAACTCCATCAATGAAAGCACCAGCCTCTACTATAAAATTGCCAGCCAAATTCAATACAACACCTCTATTTGCTGAAGTGTCAGGATTGATTTTGATTTTTGCGTTTTGTTGTACTGTTAGTGAATGTAGATTATATACACCCGCTAAAGCACCTGTATAATTTGCAGAAGACAAGTTTTTGCCAATATATAAACGCCCATCAAGTGCCTGTGTCAAGTCATTATTTTGTACATAAATAGTACCTGATCCACTTTCTACGCCACCATATACATGTATTCTTCCATTTTCTATTGCGTCTTGAATTCCAAAATCATCATTTCTATAATATATTCCTATTCTTCCCCCACCTGCTCCACCTTGAGAACTATCATTACCATTCTTTCCATCAGCATGAATTGATCCAGTATCACTACCTGCAATATTTTCTGCTACAATGTAAACACTTCCTCCTGCCCCACCAGTATTACAAGCACCAGCTGTATTTCCTCCATCAGCAGATATTCTTCCATCAAGTATCAAATCTCCAGCAACAATATGCATTGAACCTCCACCATTTGTACCACCATATTGATCTCCAGAACCACTACCTAATGTTCTTGGTTGATATAGATCTCCGTAAGTATTATCTACTGTGACTCCTTTTCCAAATCCTCCATGTGATGGGCCTATCGCTTCACAATAACCTCCAGAACCTGCTGCTGGCCCTCTTAATGGACCATACCCTTTACCATCAGCATTTACATTTCCACCTTGAGCAATTGCCAATTTTTCAACTACAAATGTAACTCCGTAATCATTAGTATAATCTAAATCACCATTATCACTACTTATCATTGTAAGAGTTCCATATTGTCCTACTGTGACATTACCAAATGTATATTGATTATCTTTGTTGTGAGCCCATGTGTTTGCATAAAGTGTCATTCCGGCCTGCATATTTACTCCTATTTCGATATCCTCTACACCAACTATGTCTCCTTTGACTCCTAGATCTACTCCATTAATTTCTAGTGCGCCCTCTCCTGTGTAATTTATCGTTCCCTGTACTTCTAGTTTCGGAAATGTCGCATCTCCTGCCATTCCTGATCCTGATGTTAATTGCAATATTGAACTATTTCCCATCACGGTTAAATGTCCCAGTTTTGTTAATTTTATTTCCTTAAATGCATACTCTCCTTCTGGTAATACTGCATTTCCTTCTCCAGCTATATTATTATTATCTACTATCAATAAACCTTGCTTAACAGTATCTACTCCCTTCTGTTCTACATATACCGTTCCTGCTCCACCGGTATCTATACCTCTTGCTTGAATTTTATCTGCATTTAATCCATATCCTTGATTTTCTGTGTAATATATTGCTATTCTTCCTCCTGATCCACCCATTGACTGATTCCAGAAATCAGAAAACCCTCTAGTTCCATTTGCTCTAATTATCCCATTTCCATCTATTTTATTTGTATCTATCCAGATACTTCCTCCTGATGGACCTCCATCCCCTCCTCCTGTTCGATAATCTTCTCCATCAGCCGTGACTAAACCATTATTCAAAAATTTGTCTGATACTACTAATTTAATAGCTCCACCACCTTTGAAGCCTCCTAATTGTGCTATTCTTCCTCCATTGCCCATATGAGCTGGTTCGTATACATCTCCATAACCTGGTACTGTACTTCCTCCTCCAAATCCTCCATATGATCCACCTCTATTACTATCACCTGTGCCTGTTCCAGGTCCTGTTGTATATCCCAAGCCCTTAGCTGTTATCACTCCATTATTTGCTACTGTAATATTTTCAGCATTTAGAGTGACCCCATAATCTAAGCTGTAGTCTGTCGTTCCATTAATATATGGAATCGTCGTTAGTGTTCCATATTGCCCTACATTTACATTCCCAAATGTATACTGATTATCTTTGTTATGTGCCCAAGTATTTGCATAAAGTGTCATTCCTGCTTGCAAACTCTCTCCAATACTAATATCACTTACTCCGACAATATCACCCTTCACTCCTAAATCAACTCCGTTCACTTCTAACGCTCCTGTACCTGTATAGTTTATCGTTCCCTCTACTATGATATCTGGAAATGTCGAATCTCCTACTAATCCTGATCCAGATGTCAATTCCAATACTGATCCATTTCCCATAACAGTCAGATGCCCTAACCTTGAGACCTTTATTTGTTTAAATGCATATTCTCCTTCTGGTAATACTGCATTTCCTTCTCCAGCTATATTATTATTATCTACTA
>CAYUFB010000008.1:0-6856 GCA_964444125.1 uncultured Candidatus Saccharibacteria bacterium | reverse complement strand
TCCACCGGTATCTATACCTCTTGCTTGAATTTTATCTGCATTTAATCCATATCCTAAGTTATTTCTATAATATATTGCTACTCTTCCACCGGAGCCTCCTCTTGATACATTCCAATAATCAGAGAAACCTCTTATACCATTTGCACTTATCAATCCACTACCATTAATATTCTGTGTATCTATCCAAATACTTCCTCCTGATGGACCTCCATCCCATCCTCCCGTTCTATAATCCTCACCATCTGCAGTTATAGTTCCATTATTGACTAAAGTATCTGTTAAAACCAATTTCATTGCCCCACCTCCTCTAAATCCACCTAATTGAGCTATCCTTCCTCCACTTCCAAAAGTGACAGGTTCATATACACTTCCATAACCTGGCACTGAATTATATCCACCATATCCCCCATGTGACCCTCCTCTATTGCTATCGCCTGTACCTGTGCCTGGGCCTGTTTTGTATCCCAATCCTTTTGATGACACTTGACTACCTGCATCAACAATTACATTACTCGCCAATACAGTCACACCATAATCATCCAAGTAGTTAATATTTCCATTCTCATAAGGCGCCAAGGTTAAAGTAGCACCACTGGTAACTTGTATAGTCATTCCAGAACAATCAAATACACCTTGATTTGAAGCATCGGCAGTCCAAGTTTGATTTACATCGATAATTCCATCAGCATCAGGACAAGTCCCTACCGAAGTTACTACAGCGATACTATTAGATCTACCAATAGCTACTCCATCTTGAACCTGTAACTTAATACTACTGGCAGTATCGTAAACAAAATTAGACACATTAAGAGTAGATTGATTAGAAAAACTCAAACTACTCGGAGACAATATTCCAGACAATGCTTCAAAAGGATGAACTGATGAAACTGGAACAACTGTAGGATTCCCAGTATAGTTTGAAATAGAATTACCATACTGATCTTTCGCCGTAATTGTAACTGTATCAAAATTACTATTTACTATTGCAACTTGTGGTGCCTGAATATCAAAACTACTCAAAGCATCTGGGATACCAGTAAATGTAAATTGTACTGGAGATCCCGTAAGCCCAGTCGCAGCGACTTGCACAGCGTTTGTCGCAGCCAATGGCCCCATTCTATATCTATTTCTAGCCAATCCATTATTATCTGTAACAGATGTAGTTCCATCAACAATTGTTCCACCACCTGCTGGAGTTGGAACAGACCAAGTCACAGTATATCCAGGCACAGGAAAACCTGAAGAATCAGTTACCTTAACCACAAGTTCTTCAGCAAGAACTGTATTAACTGTTCCTTCTTGAGCATTGCCACTAAACATTGTTATCGCAGATGGATTGCCAGTCAATAAGACATCTCTTTCAGTTTCAAGATTGTCTCCAAATGAAATCCACGCACTTATACCTCCTTTGTTATCTTTTACTCTAGCTTGCCAATGATATTCTGTACTTCTTGTAAGACCCGTTACAGTGACTCTTCCGCAATCAAGCGCACTACCTCCTGTACAGGTCTGTGGATTAGGCGAACCTACAGATTGTGAATAATTAGGAACTCCAGTAAAGGCCTCACCCAAAGGTCTTAACTCAATTTGTAGAGATACTGTATCAGTTGTATCAGGATCACTCAATGATGCAGCAAAAACAACAGTTGATTCAGAAGTTATTCCTCCAACAGGAATCTCTGTAGTGGAGTCTGATTTAAATTGTTTCAAAATTTCTGGAACACTAGGAATACAAGTTGGGCCAAGAATTGTTCCAACTCCACCATCTTGAGATAAAACTGTTGTTCCTGGATTAACCGTAACAGTTCCTGAATAATTATTTGTTGTTGTACAAAATACTACAACCCTACCACCTCCACCTCCACCTCCTGGATGAGCTATATTATCTATAGTTCCACCACCATTAGCTTGTATCGTTCCACTGCCAGCTAAAATATTTGCAGTAATCCAAACACTACCACCAGCTCCACCACCTCCGGAACTTTCTACTCCCACTGTACCATTTTGACCATTTGCGCTAATTATTCCATCAACTTTGACCTCCTCTAAGGCTTGAATTTTTACTACTCCACCTCCACTACCTCCCAAACCACCATCACCGCTATTTCCTCCAGCACTACCAAATGTGGCAGGCACCTCTGGATTACCGTATGCAATTCCACCTATAGGTGAAGGATTGACTCCGTCACTATGCCCTTCTCCACCAGCTCCACCATGACCTCCACCAGAACCTCCAGTAGTACCCAGCGCATTCCCACCATCACCACCAGGAGATTCTGCCTCAGCAACTAGATACCCTCTTCCATCTGCAGAAATTTTACCTCCATTTTGTACATCAAGATTTCTTACTCGTAAAGTGACTCCCCAATCTCCAGCCAAAGTGTCTGTATCAGTTACGAATCTTTCAAATATTACTTCACCTCCTGATGCTACGACTATATCGTGATTTGAACAATCTACTACACCATCTATATTATCTGGCGTAATAATCACCTGTCCATTTACCGGACCACTTGTTAGGCTACTTGGACAAGATGCCAAAGCCTCACTTCTCCCTACTATACCGAGTGTATAGATAGTCAAATATATGAGTGAAACAAAACTAACGAAGACAAATATAACTAACATAGAAGATCTGAAAGCATCAGTGAACTTCTGCAATTTGGACAGAGTTTGCATAGTATTAACCTAGTAAAAATAAAGCACACTTAATGCACACAACATATCACAAAAAAAAACACAGTGCAAAATTTTTACTTTTTGATTTTATATCTTGTAGTTGTACTTGAACCCACCCTACTCAATAAACCCTTTTGGTATAGTTTTTGGACTATTTCAAATACCGATTGTCTAGTAATACCTAATAACTTTGCAAGTTCAGAAATCGACATCTGACTATTACTATTGATCAAATCCAAGATTATTATTTGTCTTTTTGTAAGTTGCATAATCTCATTCTTTGAAGCATACACACTGCCCCCCGAAATAACCTTGATATCATTATCAAGAACCTTATAGGCCTTCAACATACAGGATAGATAATATTCCACCCATACGCTTTCCTTACCAGAAAGCCCATCCAACAATGCACGCTTTGTCGCTTTAAAGTCCGAACTTAACAAGTCATCGATTCGCAAAAGGACATCCTGGTCAATCTTTTGTTTGTATAAATACCCTTTTGCCAAAAATCGTGCAACAAGAAAATTATTCCTAAAAAAAGGAGATATTGCAACGAAATTAAGAACAATCAAAGGAGCAATTAAAAATGACGATAAATTTGTTTTATGTAATTCTTCAAAAAAATCTTCCATTATTCTTGGGACAAAGCCATATCTCATGTAGCCACTATATTCACTCAATATTTCTCCTTCCTTAATTATCTGGGATTTCCTGTATTTCCCTCGTTCCTTAGAAATATCATCATCTAAATTGTCCAAAAACCTATGCAAATAAATTGCAGTTTCTTCAGTAATTTTATTTTTGAAATATAAATCCATTTCTCTTCTCGCCTGCATTTCTTTCAAAAAAAGAAGATGATCCTGCAATGAGCCCGAATTTTTTATATACAACTCGCTTAATTCTGCAGTATTAGAACTGTGAAAACGATAAGTAGCAAGACTTTCTGCTGTTCTTGCTTTTTTTTGCAATTCCCTTTTCCATTTATGATCAAACTCTATTCCATCGATTCTAGATTCATAACGAACAACATTCTCTAACAGCTTAGTGATTTGAGGGGTTAATTTGGATTTAAACATAAACTTTTTTGAGTATGAATTATCACAAGGTATTAATCCAGACTGAATCGACATCTTCATGATCCTCAAGTCTTTCAACAAGATTATCCAACTTTTTTGTTGCATCATCATCTATATCTATTTTATCTTTGGCCAATTTCACAAGCTCCGAACTTGTCACTTTTAGGTTCATTTCATTGATTCTATCCAAGACCTGTTTAAACAACTCCCTGATTACCAAAATCTCTAGAGCCCCATCATGAACACTTATGTCTTCTACACCATCCAATTCCATTATTTCCAAAGATAATTCATCAATATCAATATCTACCAAAAAATCATCACCACCATATTTATCATTTTTTTCTATTCTTTGGGCTGTTAATACAATCAACCCCTTTTCCTCAAATTGCCACATAACACTGCCCGGATCAGCGATTTTACCGCCACTATCCTCAATAATGTTCTTAATCTCTGATATTGTCCTATTTGTGTTGTCCGTAGAACAATCAACTATCAATGCTGTTCCAGAAGGCCCATAAACTTCATAACTAACTCTCTGGATTTGGTCTGAAACAATATCTCCAGTTCCTTTTTTGATTGCTCTTTCAATATTATCTTTGGGCATATTAGCTTCTTTTGCCTTATCGATCGCAAGTCTTAAAGAAAAATTCATATCCGGATCCCCACCTCCTTCGTTTGCAGCAAGTGTGATATTTTTTGCTAATTTAGTAAAAGCCATACCCCTTTTTGCATCTTTTGCACCTTTTTGGTGTTTGATTTTTGACCATTTTGAATGTCCTGACATTTTTTAAAATATTAATAAGTAATTATTTATTGTCCTCTCCAATTACTACAACGATTTCTCCTATGTGCCTATATTTATATTTTTCCTCCACAATCTCTGCATTTTCAAATTGTCGCATTAGTTCTTTTCTAGTATTAGTTAGATCATTATTATTCGAAATATATATTCTAGTCTTTTCTTGATTATTAACAGCATTGCCACTTCTTACAACCCTAAACCCTACAGCGGACAATCTTCTCGCGTATTTAGTTGCTAATCCTGATTGATCCGTTGCGTTTAATACCTCAATTCTTGCCTGCTCTCTGACGATATCCGAATTTAGGAAAACAGGCTGTACATCCTTATCTATTCTTTCATAAATTGGCTTCATTTCGTTGTTCTCCAACTCAATAAATGAATCACTTCTAGTAAAACTTGTAACAATATTTTGCCTACTACTTCTAAAAAATAATCCGACCTTAATCAATTCACTTCTGGAAAGATTGGTTTCAAATCTTGTCAAATCGTCAACGTTCTTAAACAATTTATAATACATTGAAGGCATAAACAGTTTTGCAATATTTTTCTGCAATACCTGATTTTGATACTTGAGTCTCTGGTCTTTTCCATTAGCATCTGCACTGATTATACCTAATAATTCAATATTTCCCAAAGTTTTTGTCCCAGCCTCAAGATTTAAGTGCTGGCCATTAACCTCATAATCTTTGTCCAACAGATCTCTATCTAATGATATTGATAAATCCCCAATAACTGCTTGTATAGCTAAATAATCATCCTGTGAAAATGCAATATATTTTTGTATATCGATTGATAAGAAGTTTTCTACACCTTGTATTGTATTTTCATATCCCCTTTCTCCATCATTTTCAATATTATACGACCTTTTGATTGTAGTTTTCACACCTGATACTTCAGTAACTGCATCTGGATCTATAGATATAATTCCAAGCTTATCTTTTCTGACATCTAAGGACAGAATCACAACGGCATCGATAAATCTATATCCATCGGGTTTCTCATCAATTCCAATGAGTGCAACATTTATGTTTTCATCTCCTTTCCAAGTAGTTACATTGTCCGAATCTAATTTTCTATAAATAGATACCAGAAACGTTATCAATGCGACTAAGAAAATAAGTAATATCAAGAGGATTCCTCTGATAAACAACTTAGACGTCAGAAACCTCAAAGACACCCTATCCTTTAGGCCATGAAAAGATTTTCCATTATTTTTTGTGATTTTCCTTCTTCTCTTTCTTATTAAAGAGTTCCCGAACAGTCTCATATTTAAAATTTTTCAATAAGTAATCCTTAAATATTGGATCAAAAGGTGCCTCGAGCAGCAACTCCCCAACTTTACTCTTCAAACGAATCAAATGTGAGTGTAATAACAATCTTTTATATTTTCTGCCTGAATATATAGTATCCCCAATAATTGGATATCCTAATTCACTCAAGTGTACTCTTATCTGATGAGTTCTGCCTGTTTCGGGCATAGCCAATATTAAAGAACTGTCGGATTTGGGTGAATAGTCTAGAAACTGAAAACTTGTACGTGCTAATTTCCCTTTATTATCTTTCGAGGAACTAAATTTCTTCCTTTTTATAGGATTGCGCATGATATAGTTTTGGACAACATAGCTATGTTCTACAGCAACCTGCGAGAAATCCCTTTCTACAACTGCGACATACACTTTTTGAGGAATTCTTTCTGCAAATTGCTTAGTATAAAACCATAAAGCCTCATTAGTTTTCCCGGCCAAAACAACCCCAGATGTTTCCTTATCAATCCTATTAATTAAGCCATGTCTATGATCATCGAAAACTCCTTTGCTATCTCTATATGCTAAAGCATTAGCAAGAGTCCCTGTATAATTTCCAGTTGCAGGATGTACAACCATGCCGTATGGCTTATTTATAGCGACCAAGTCATCATCTTCGTATATTATATCCAAATCAATCTTCTCTGGTTTAAATTTTTGCGTCTCTTGGGTGTTATCATAATTAATTATGATATTATCACCTGTCCTTACTGAATAATTAGATCTATATTGAACTTCATCATTCACTGTGACATTGTTTGATTCAATTATTTTTTTGATTCTAGAACGATTAAATTTATTCCATGCTTGTGCAATGAACAGATCCAATCTTTTTCCATTTTGATCACGCGCTACTTTCAATATTTTTCGCATTTAGATAACCAATAATGAGAAATATTATACCAGCAGATATATAAATATCCGCTAAATTTATTATATACCCTCCGACAAAATGAATATAATCTATCACACCATTTATAACGATTCTATCA
>CAYUFB010000007.1:0-47202 GCA_964444125.1 uncultured Candidatus Saccharibacteria bacterium | reverse complement strand
CATTACATCTGATATTTTGATTTCTTTCTGATCATATCAGCAATCATTTTTGTTTCGGAAAACGACTTTAGGAATTATTTATTATGGATAATAATTGTTGGATTGGTGGTAGATCTGGTTAGGGTTGATTATTTGGGTACTAATATTATTATTAATCTTGGGGGTGTACTTCTACTGTTTTTCATTAATCGAGTAACGAAAGTCTTTTCGGGAGATTCGAGAAGGTTATTGCTTCTAGCTTATGTTGTGGTTGGTACACTTATAAAAGCGTTCTTATCTGTTTTTGCTGGGTTGGAATTATTGTATGTAGTGGTCTTAAAGGGCCTTGTTTTAAACATTCTCATAGGGCTATCAATACAAAAATTCGTTGTCAAAATTGATTATAAAAGAATAAAAGTATGAATGATTTTTCCATTGAAAGTGTTATTACAACCGAGGAAAAGATAAGTTCCAGGTGGAGATCACTTTTTGTATGGTTTTCGATTATGTTGGTTATAGCCTTCATATTCAGAAATCTGGTAGACCTTCAGATAATTAATGGTGAAAAAAACCTCGTAAAAGCTAGAAATATTTATCAGAATGAACAAATTCTTAGAGCTCCGCGTGGATTGATTTTCGATAAAAACGGGATAGTCTTGGCACAAAACGTGGGCACATACACTGTATTTGTGAATCCTGCAAAAACACAAGATATTGAAAATGAGATAACGAAATTAGCTTCAATACTAAACAAGGATGGTGTTGAGCTTCTTGCCGTTTACCAATCCAAATATGAGGAGTTTTCAGCAAACGAGGAAAGATCTTTGATTCGATTGATATCTTCTCTCTCTGAAGATGAATACTATTCGTTAATATTGCAAATTGATGAGTTTGATGGAATAACCGTTGCGGAAGACTCTAAGAGAGTCTATAAATATCCTTTATTGACTTCGCATCTGATAGGCTATGTTGGAGATATTAATTCAAAAGAAGTAGAAATAACCGGGTTAGATCAGAATACTAAAATAGGCAAAGATGGAGTAGAAAAGGAGTATGACTTATTACTTAGAGGTGTTGATGGGACGAAATTACAAACAGCAAATCTAACTGAAGCAAAGTATAGGGAAGTAATTTCTGAGATGCCTGCAAGTGGAGCTAATGTGTTTTTGACTATTGATATTTATTGGCAGGAAAAATTATATGAATTAATAGAAAAAAGGGTAAATGATGCAAACGCCTTTGCGGGCGTAGGAATTATTATGGAAAGTAACACAGGAAAGATACGTGCTATGGTCAACTACCCAAGTTATGATAATAACCTATTTGCTTCAGGTATTAGTAGTAAGGACTTTGAAAGCTTGAATTCTGATGAGGCAACGCCATTATTAAATAGAGCAATAGCATTACAACTTCCTACTGGTTCAATATTTAAACCAATAGTGGCTGCGACCGCTTTGGAGGAGGGGGTTGTCAGTCGTTCAACTAAGTTTGATTCAGGTTGTGTTGAATTGCCTATGTATAAATTGTGTGAGGCTGATAACAGATATTTAGGGAAAATGGGAATAGTAGAAGGATTAGGTAGGTCCAGTAATGTATTTTTCTGCAAAACAGGTCTGGAATTAGCATATAATGCTGGGGGTATAAATACCTTGGCTAAATATGCCAATGATTTTGGGGTCGGCCAGTTGACTCAGATTGATCTTCCAGGCGAACAATCGGGTACTATGGCTACTCCAGAATTGAAACTAAAATTACAAAAAGAGCCCTGGTATTTAGCAGATATTTGTAATACGGTTATTGGTCAAGGATTGGTAACCTCTACGCCAATTCAAATGGCGGTTGTTGCTAGTACAATAGAAAATCAGGGATCGGTAGTTCGACCACATATATTAGAAAAAGCGGTTTCTCAAGAAGGAAAGCAATTGTTGTCCTTTGATCGTGAAGTAATTAGAGAGATACCAGTAAAGGATGAAAACTTTCGAATAATAAAAGATGGAATGTATTACGCAATAAATGGGGAAATGGGTAGTGCTAATCAGTTAAAGGGTCTTGAAGGGCGTCCTTATGTCAAAACTGGCTCAGCTGATGCTACAGAGTATCGTAATGGACAAAAAATTACTGGTGCGCATTCTTGGGTGATGGGTGGTTTTGAATACGACAACACAGATTATACATTTTTGATTCATCTTCAAGAGGGTGGTAGAGGATATCAATCTTTGCCAGTTATAAAAGATTTCATAAATTGGTTATACAAAAAATAATCTTTCGTTAATTATTCAGGATTTTTTCATAAATATTTAATCTTCGATGAGTATTATCGTGTTGTTTAATTTCTATGAAATGGATGAAAACGAGAGGTGTTTAAGATATAAGTTATCCCGAGTCAAGGGATTAGGCTCAGTTAGATTTAAGCAAGTAATAAATAAGTTTGGATCCGTTGGTGCTTTCCTTCGGATCTCGAGAGAGAGTGATTTGGGTGAAATGTGTAATAGTTTTGCGCGAGATCTTTTGAGTGGTTGTTATGATAATGAGATGATTGGAGATATGGACCAATTAAAGCAACGGGATATACAATATGTCGTGTTTGGTGAATCATCGTACCCGGAAATTCTTACTTCAATATATGACCCACCACCTGTATTGTATTATAAGGGTGATATTAAGCTGCTCAATAAGCAAAAAAACATTGCAATAGTAGGTACTAGACGATTTAGTGAATATGGACAATATTTGACCAAAAAATTAGTTGAAGATTTGAAAGTTTTGCCTGTTACGATAGTGAGTGGGATGGCTTTTGGTATTGATCGACTTGCTCACGAACGTGCGATGAAAGAAGGTATGCCGGTTATTGCTGTTCTAGCCACTCCACCGGATATTCCTAGTCCGAGAAGTAATTATGATATATATAGAAAAATATTAGAAAAAGGAGGCTTGGTTATTTCCGAATATTTGAGACCAGTCAAGTTTAACAAGGGGAACTTCGCGGCCCGTAATAGAATTATTGCAGGTATTTCAGATTCGATATTCATAGTTGAATCACCCCAAAAAAGCGGTGCACTGATAACCGCGGATGTTGCTTTTAGAGAAAATCGCAATGTATATACATTTCCTGCGGATATTAGAAAGAAGAATTTCGAGGGTAATAATTCATTAATTTATTCTCAGAAAGCTTGTGTGATAGCAAATTCGAATAATTTGTATGACCAATTGGGATGTTTGGGCATTGGCAATGATAAGATAAGAAAGAAGTATTTGGGTCTTGATGAAGAAATTCTAAAAAAACTAGAAGTGACTTCTATGTCTGAAGAAGGATTATTGGAAGAATTTGACATAAGTAGCTCCGATCTGTTAGCCTCATTGTCGTTATTGGAGTTAGATGGTGCAATAAAGAAGGCTGATGATGGAAAGTTTTGTATTATTATTTGAAGGGTGATATCTTAAATAAAGTATAAAAAATATAATGGAAGAAAAGTTAGTTATAGTAGAGTCTCCATCCAAACGAGGGTCTATCCAAAAATATTTAGGTAAAGGTTATAAGGTGCTCGCTTCGAAAGGGCATCTTATTGACCTGCCCAAAAAAGAGATTGGAGTTGATGTTGATGATAAATTCAAGGCTAAATATATAGTTACAAAAAGGACAGTATTGCAGGATTTGAAAAAAGCTTTTGCCGGGAAATCGGGTTTGGTATTGGCAGTTGATCCTGATCGCGAGGGAGAAGCAATTGGTTGGCATGTAGCTCAGAGATTGGGAGTCGTAAATAAAAATGGTGTAGTGAAGAAAGGGATGAGTTTAGAGAGGATAGTTTTTGGAGAAATTACTGAAGAGGCAGTTAAGGCAGCTATTATGAAGCCAAGGCAGATAGATATGGATTTGGTTAATGCGCAACAAACTCGTCGCATATTAGATAGGCTTGTAGGATACAAATTATCTCCACTTCTTTGGAAAAAGGTACGTTACGGTCTTTCGGCAGGTCGCGTTCAATCAGTGGCTCTGAAGCTTGTTGTTGATAGAGAAAGAGAAAGGGAGGCATTTAAAAAAGAAGAGTATTGGGAAGTAAAAGCTTATTTGTCAGAGAAGGATCAATCTAGATGCAAAACTGTAATTCAAAAATATGAAGAAGAAATTGAAATAGATGAAAGATTTATTGGTTTTGATTTGTTGAAATACAAAAATAAGAAGCCTGATCTGAAAAATGAGGCGGATATAAAAAATTTATTAAATGGATTGACCGGCCATAAGTGGCATGTGAAAGATATTGAGTCTAAAGATCTTGTCCGGTCCGGGCCGGCTCCATTAAAGACGAGTACATTACAACAAATGGCTGCAAATGTTCTTGGTTATAGCCCCAAAAAGACAATGCAGATAGCACAAAAACTTTATGAGGCGGGGCATATCACATATATGCGTACTGATTCTATTACGTTGTCTGACAAGGCTATAAATGAAGCAAGGAAATATATTAATAAAAAATTTGGTAGTGAGTATTTGCCAGAGGTTCCAAAAAGATATAAGACTAAATCCAAAGTTGCGCAGGAGGCCCATGAGGCAATTCGTCCTACAAACTTTAATGAGGATGGGGCCAAACTCAATGATGGGTCATTGGTTAAATTGTATAAATTGATATGGCAAAGAACATTGGCCTCTCAGATGTCTGATGCTAGGCTAGAAGGTAAGAATATTTATATTGTAGTGGGGGACTGTGAATTTGTTGCTAAGGGTGTTAGATTAGTATTTGATGGATTTTATAAAGTATTGGGCGTAGGGGCCAAGGAAAGTATTTTGCCAGAAATACAAGAAAATCAAGAGCTGTATCCTGCCATTTTAGTCGGAAGTCAGAGTTTTACGCAACCGAAGTCTAGGTATACTGAAGCAACTTTGATCAAGGACCTCGAGAAATACGGTGTGGGGAGACCTTCTACGTATTCCGCAATTATTTCTACAATTTCTCAAAGATCGTATATTCAAAAAGAAGGTAGGTATATCTATCCGACTGATTTGGGATTTGTTGTTACGAGATTCTTGGAAGAGAATTTCAATGGAATTGTCGACATTCAATTTACAGCGAATTTGGAGGATGATTTGGATAAAATCGCTAATGGTAAAAAAGATTGGATTGAATTGTTATCAAATTTCTATGGTTCATTCGAAAAGCATTTGGGCAAAATAGATAAGGTAATAGATAGAGGCGAGTATACGATTCTTGGTGAAGCCCCAAAAGGCTTCAAGTGTCCTGAATGTAAAGGGAAAATGGCGATCAAGCTTGGAAAATACGGCCGTTTTTATAGTTGTAAAAAGTGGCCCGATTGTAAAGGCATGGTAGGGATTGAAGATGAGGAATTGAAAAATCTTGAAAAATGGGTTAGGACGGATGAGTTCCTGAAAAATTATGAGCAATCACCAAGGACAGAAGATGGGCGAGCATATGTTTTTAAGAAGGGTAGATTTGGTTATTTTTGGGCGCATCCTGATTATCCAAAGGTCAAAGATGCAAGGCCGATTCAATATTCGAAGAAAACAATTAAGGCAATCTATGGTTCTACTCCAAAAACAAAAAATGGCAAAAATATGGTCTTAAGAAGAGGACGGTTCGGCGAATTTTGGGCGCATCCTGATTATCCAAAAACAAAAGAAATAGTTTCGCTTAATAAAAAAGAAATTGGCAAGAAAAAGAAAGATTTAAATCTTCCTATTTAATTTCCTAGGTTATTGTTCGTTCGATGGCGTTTACGCTTTTGTGTCTTGCGTATAGGTGTGTTACTCGATATCCACAAACACCCTAGGTGCCGAACCGTGACCCGATACGCATATGTTACAGAATAAAGTAACGATAAATACTTAATATCAATTATATTGTTCAGTAAAGGGAGTTTGATTCAATCGTTATAGTAGTCAAACTTACATGTTAGAGTAGAATAATGCAGAATTCTTTACGTCCACAGGTATCTACTTTGTATAATGGTTCGATTGATTTAAATAAAGTTGTTTATAATCTTGAAACAAATCGTGCTCAATTTTTTACTACACTAACGGTAAAAGTTTATCCCAATAGAATATCTCTTGGGTATCGACCATTTTTTGGAGGGGGAGAAAATAGAGAGACCTACAGCGCTATGGACATAGGCTATGTTTATATAAAAAAAATCTAGGCACAGTGCTGTAGTAGGTGCAAAGAAAGTAAATTCAGAGCAGGTTTTGTTTGAAATCAATGGATTGCTTATTGATGAAGCAGAGGATTTGAAGGATGCTTTAGATGAAATGATGAGTTACAGATTTATGAATATGAGAAATTATTACTAACAATTGTTATTGCATGGTTTTTTTTGGTATAATCTTTCCAATTTAGCACCTGTCTTATAAATGCCTGCAAGATTTTCTTGTGCAAGATGGGGTTGTTTATTTATTAAGGTATAACAATATGGATAGTATCAATTCTCCAAAAGAGAAAGAGGTTAAGTTAGATTTTGAAATTCCTACAGTAGCAGATTTCTTAAAATCTGGTTTGCATTTTGGACATCAAGTCAAAAGATGGAATCCTTTGATGGAAGAGTATATATATACTCAAAGAAATGGGTTGCATATTATTGATGTCGATCAGACTTTGGTAGAACTTGAAAAAGCATTGAAATTTTTAGTAGATGCTGCATCAAGAGGTCAGGTTCTTTTTGTAGGTACAAAAAGACAGGCAAGAGAGATTGTTCAAAACAAAGCTGTTGAAGCCGGTGCATTTTTTGTCATTCACAGATGGGTTGGTGGTTTGCTTACTAATTTCTCTTTTATCAAAAGAAGTTTGGCTAGACTCGAAAAACTAGAGAGTGATTTCGAAGGTGGTGTAGCAGGTAGGACCAAGTACGAAGTGTCAAAGATGAAAAAGGAATGGGAAAGACTTAATAGACTTTATGCAGGTGTGAAGGGGATGGATATTAATCCTACTGCGATTGTTGTCTTGGATACAAAATATGAAAAAAATGCAATCAAAGAAGCCAAGAAAATCGGAATTCCAGTTGTTGGGGTAGTAGATACAAACGCAGATCCTAATGTTGTTAATTACCCAATTCCTGCAAACGATGATGCTATCGCTTCGATAGAATTGTTATTCTCTTTGTTTACTCAAGCTGTTAAACAAGGAAACAAAGGAAAGGGCGTTAAGCATGTGTTCAAGGATTATTCAAAAGTTGACGTTGTAATCAAAAAACAGACCAGACTTGAAGAACAGGTAGCACAGGTTGTCCAAGAAGACATTTCAACTGGTCAACAAGTTGCTGCACCTATCAGACAAAAGAAAATAGTAGAATTATCAAAAAGATTTAAAAATGAAGGTATATTAGAAAGGGTACAGAAAGCCAAAGAATCTAAAACAAATGTTGAAGAACCCAAAAAATCAACAAAGAAGGGTGTAGCAAAACCAAAAAAGAATGTTAAATCAGAAGTGTCTGCAAGAACATTAAAGGCTCTTAAGGATGCTAAAATTAAATTGGCTGATGCAAAAAAAATGAGTCAGGAGGATTTGGTCGCAATAAAAGGTATTGGAGAAAAAGCAGCACTTGAGATATTAAATTCTTAAATTTTATATAAATAATATGTCGATTTCACTAGATCAAATAAAAGAACTACGAAAAAGAACTGGTGTTGGTTTGCATCAAGTCAAGGAGGCATTGGAAGTTTCGAAAGGGGATATGGAAAAGGCAGTGTTATATCTAAGAGAAAAAGGCGTTGCAAAAGCAGCGAAAAGAGCAGGAAGATCCGCAGAAAATGGATTTATAGCTCATTATATTCATGGAGAGGGTAGTATTGGAGTATTATTAGAATTAAATAGTGAGACTGATTTTGCCTCGAGAAATGAAAAATTTAGAAACTTGGCACATGATATTGCTATTCACGTTGCAGCTTCAAACCCAGAATATATAAATATTGAAGATATTCCAGCAGATGTTTTGGAGAAAGAAAAATCTGTATATAACAAGGATCTAGAAGGTAAAACTGAGCAAGTAAAAGAAAAAATATTAGAGGGCAAGTTATCAAAATTCTATCAGGAAGTCGTCTTATTAGAACAAGCCTATGTCAAAGATGACTCTAAGAAAGTGAAGGATGTAATCAACGAGGCTGTTGCTGCAATTGGGGAGAAAATAGAGATAGGTAGATTTGTGAGATTTGAGTTGGCAGGCCCTACAAGTAGTTGTGGATTAGAGGTATAATAAATAATAATTATTATTTGATATCCATGTCGGTCATCAATATGCAAAATATTGACGAGGCTTTTTCCGCTTCATTGGATTATTTCAATTCCGAATTGTCAAAACTGAGAAGTGGTCGAGCCAATCCAGATTTAGTATCAGGTATCAAGGTAAATGCGTACGGACAACAAATGCCAATCGATCAATTGGCAAATGTGAGTGTGGCGGATCCAACTTTGCTGGTTATTCAGCCTTGGGACAAGACATTATTACCAGAAATAAAAAAGGCAGTTGAGATTGCTGATATAGGTATTGCTCCAATTGTGGATGCAGAAATGATTAGGCTCCCAGTCCCTCCATTAACGCAAGAGCGAAGGCTTGAATATGTCAAACTATTAAAACAAAAAGCTGAAGATCAGAAGATAAGAGTGAGACAAATTAGAAAAGAGGTGTTATTAAACATGCAGGAAGACGACAAAAAGAATCCAATTGGTGAAGATGAGAAAAAACGCCAAGAGAAGCTTCTTCAAGACAAGGTCGATCAAATAAATAAAGAAATAGATAAGATAAGCTCCGAAAAAGAAGCAGAGCTTATGAAAATATGAGCCACTTCGATTTCTGAGTTTGGTGTGCTAGAATAACTTCGTTTATCATAAATTACCATGTTAGATGCAATATTTACTATTATTCTGTTAATTGCCATCTTGGGGTTACTTGTGTTTGTGCATGAGTTGGGCCATTTTCTGGCTGCCAAGTCCATCGGGGTAGAGGTCGAAGAATTTGCATTCGGTTTTGGACCATCAATATGGGCGTATAAATACAAAGATACAATTTACAAAATTAACTGGCTCCCTTTAGGTGGATACGTAAAAATATTGGGAGATCAAGACCCTTCAAGTTTTCAAAGAGTTGATAAAAAGAAATTTTCCAAGGATGATATTGCTATTTACGAATCTTTATTAAGAAGCATAAATGCTTCAAATGGTTCAATCATTTCCAGGATAGAGAAGATCAATCATAGTAAACTTGAAAAAGAAGATAGATTAAAATTACTGGACTTTGTTTATAAATATCAATTAACCAATAGTAACTCTTACTTTGATAACAAGTCTGCTTACCAACAATTCTTTGTCTTTGTTGCCGGAGTAGTTATGAATTTTTTTGTGGCGGTTATTTTCTTCAACATTTTTTTGTTTATGACCAATCAGAAAACCGAAATTGCTTATATTGCTGATTATAATTTTATAGGAACCCAAGAAGAAGTGCATTATAAGCCTGTTTTAGAACACTTTTACAATAAAGACTTGGAAAAGAAATTTTTTAGAAATGGAGAAGTATCCCCAATACAGTTGTTAGCTATAAATAATTCCATTATAAGAGATCAAGAACAACTTGCTAGTATTTGGGAATCAATAGAAAACGAAGAAGTAAAGGTTAAATACTTTGTGTTTGGTGAAGGGAAAATCCTTGAGAAAAATGTTATTTTGAATTCGGATGGTATTGATACTAACATTGATCCAGAAATCCAAAATAGAGTAATTTTCTTAGAAATAAATGAGGATTCTCCTGCCAACAAGGGGGGACTTGAAAAAAATGACATTATTTTAAGCATAAATTCTGAAGAATTAGAATTAGTTGATAAAGATTTGTTTCTCGAAATCTTACAACATAATGCCGGATTAGATACAAGTTTTATGATACTCAAAGAAGATGGTTCGATTGTAGAAAAGACTGTATTGTTAAATGAAAAAAGTGGAGATGTACCACTATTAGGCGCTAAGTATAATGTTTATAAGGCTTTCTATCCAGGTTACTATCACCTTGATTATTCAGGGAAAGGTCTTCTGCAGGGTGTATATCATGCTATAAATATAACGGGTTACAATCCAGTGGCTTTAGCAAAAATAATAAAGATCTCAATTGATACAAAAGATGCTGAGCTTGCCTCACAAACAGTAAGCAGTGTTTGGGGAGTAGGTGAACAATACTTAAGTAGAATGGTGGTAAGTAGAGATTATTTAAATATAATTAATACTGTTGCTATTATCAGCGTTGCTTTGGCCTTTATGAATATATTGCCAATTCCACTTCTAGATGGTGGGCAAATAATGTTTATGTTTGTAGAAAAGATCAAGGGATCACCGATTCGCCCCTCGGTCAAGGAGAAAATAGCGCAGACATCATTTTATATCCTCGTTGGCTTTAGTATTTTGATTATTCTAAAAGATATTTGGCTTGGGGTTATAGGTAAATTCATAAGACAGGTGGTATAATCTATCACGTTTTTTTGGTATAATTTACCAATATTTTAATTAATAAGGAGGTGAATCGTAATGTCAGTAATCGTGCATGATGATGTTCCAATAGATCAGGCTCTTAAAATGCTTTGGAGAGAAGCAATCCGTGAAAATATTCCCGAAGAATTTGAAAAGAGAAGGTATCGTATAAAACCTACTGCTGAAAGACATGAAGTAAAGAAAGAATTTGCTAAGCAAAAAAGAAGAAGAAGGACTGCTTCTAGAAGACAGAGACTAAAGGGCAAAGGAGTTAAATAGTTTTTCAAGATACAATGTCTATAGCATTATATAGAAAATATAGGCCACAGAGCTTCGCTGATGTTGTGGGCCAGGATTTGGTCAAAAAGGTTTTGTTAAACTCCATAAAAAAGGACAATATTGCGCATGCATATTTATTATCCGGACCTAGGGGTACCGGCAAGACTAGTCTTGCTAGGTTAATTGCTAAATCCCTCAATTGTTTATCACCAGTAAATGCTGACTCTTGTAATAAATGTGCAAATTGCATGTCTATACAAAATGGAACCTTTTTGGATCTTGTTGAAATTGATGCTGCGTCTAATCGGGGTATAGAAGAAATTCGTCAACTGAAAGAAAATGTAAGTTTTGTACCCTCGAAAGGAAAGAGAAAGGTGTACATCATAGATGAGGTCCATATGCTCACCAAAGAGGCATTTAATGCACTATTAAAGACGCTCGAAGAGCCACCTAAACACGTTGTATTCATAATGGCTACCACAGAGGTCCATAAAATACCATTGACAATTATCTCTAGAGTTCAGAGATTTGATCTGAAATTAGCAAGTTATGAAGAACTAAAAACTAAGCTTTCCATGATTGTAGAAAGAGAAAAAGTTGAGGTGGAGGAAGAAGTGTATAAAAAGATATTTGATCTTTCTGGAGGAAGCTTCCGTGATAGCGAAAGTATACTAGCAAAAGTACTTGATATTGAAACAAAGAAAGACAAAAAAGTCAATTTGGAAGATTTGGAAGATGCAATGGGGCTAGTTTCGGGTTCTAGTGTTTTGCATTTTGTTGATCTAGTTATTGAATGTAATACGCAAGATACAATTTCATACCTTGAAAAATTGATTGCTGATGGATATGCGATAGAGCAATTAGTACGTGATTCAATATTTGAGGTTCGTAAGAGAGTGCGCAAAAGTTATGAGACTCGATCAATGGATAATATAAGAAATATGATCAAATTGATATCAGGATTATCGGATGTCTTGTCTAAACTTAAAGATGCGGCCATCCTATCGTTACCTTTGGAAATCTTTCTATATGAATATACCTTGGAGGTTGGTAAACAAGATTCAAATACAAAAAATACACCTCGAATTCTACCAGTAAATGAACAAAAAGGTGAGAAAAATCTTAAAACAAGTCCCACATACGTACCAGAAAATGTACAATCAAAGTCTGACGAAAAGGTGGGGGTTGTAGATAATAAACAAAAGCAATTGTTGGAAGTTGAGGAAAATGATGTGAATATTTCGAAAGATGATATTAAAGAATCTTGGGGGGCCGTTCTTGAAAAAGTAAAGAAATTGAATCATCACCTTTACGCAATTTTAGCTACCTCTGAAATTAGTAATTGTAAAAATGGGATATTAGAAATTCATGTAGCTTATAAATTCCATAAACAGCGTATCGATTCAGTAAGAAGTCGTCAAATCCTTTCAGGTTTATTAGAGGAAATATATGGCGCAAAATTGTCCATTGAGTCAATAGTAGACGCAAGCTTAGTAAAACAAGTCTATGAAACAAATAAAAATGATTCAAATGAGAACTTGGTAGAGGAAATATTTGAGGATATATAGTAATATTGTCTTGTATTTATAATTATTATTTTTCTTATTATGGCATTTGGTCAATTAAAAGATATGTATAATCTACAAAGAGAGGCCAGAAAAATGCAGAAAAGAATGAAGAATCTTAAAATTACAGGGGAATCAAATGATTCACTAGTAAAGATTCAAATTAATGGTGTTCAAGAAATTGAATCCATTGATATTGCAGAGGAATTGTTAAATCCCGCAAAAAAGGTAGATCTAGTTAAGGGATTAAAGGAAGCATTCAAGGAGGCGTCGAAAAAGTCACAAAAAGAAATGGCACAGGATTTGAATTTAGATAAAATGAAATCAATGTTGGGTATCTAATATGAAATTTTTGCCATCACAGATAGATGAATTAATTGAGGATCTTTCTTTGTTGCCAGGGGTGGGTCCAAAGTCGGCAGCAAGAATGGCACTTTTTTTGCAAAAGGCGCCACAAGGGGTTTCGAGAAATTTAGCAGAGAAAATATTGACTGCTAGGAAAAATGTATCAACTTGTTCGATGTGTTTTGGGCTTTCCGAGAAGGATATTTGTCCAATCTGTTCAAGTAATGAAAGAAGGAAAGATGTCGTTATGGTGGTAGAGGATTCCTTCGATTTGGTTGCTATAGAGGAGGCAGGCGTTTTCGATGGAAGATATCATGTTTTGGGCGGATTGATTTCCCCAATGAGAGGCGTATCTGTTGATGAATTGAGGGTAGGTGAGTTGCTTGAAAGAATAAGGAAGATTAGTATTAGTGAAGTAGTTTTTGCATTAAATACTGACATGGAAGGAGAGTCGACAATTTTATATATTTCAGGATTATTAAAAAAGAATGGATATGGGGGTATTATTTCAAGATTGGCAAGAGGTATATCTAGAGGAGTTGATTTGGACTATTTGGATAAATCTACGCTAGGTAGTGCGTTCGTTGCTAGGGTGGATGTTTCGTAATTATTAGCACGTATTACTAATGGTTGACAAGATCGCTTCAATAGAATATTTAAGAAGGAATATTCCTGATTATGTTCAAAGGACTGGAGAAGTATTAGATTCAAATGAATTTGAAGCATATTTGGTGGGAGGTTCGGTGAGAGATTTGTTGTTAGGAAAAATTCCTTCAGATTTTGATATCGCGACAAATGCTTCCCCACAGCAAGTGGAGTCAATATTCCCGAAAGCAATAGCTACTGGGGCAAAATTTGGAACAATTACAGTAGTAATGGAGGATAAAATGGGAGAGAGACATAATGTCGAAGTCACTACTTATCGTTCAGAAAGTGATTATTATGGAGGTAGATGGCCATCAAAAGTAGAATTTACGAAAGATATAAAAGAAGATTTATCAAGAAGGGATTTCACAATTAACGCCCTGGCGATAAATTTAAATGATTTTGATGATCAAGGAGCAACATTTGATGAATTGATATTCGATATATTTGAAGGCTTGGATGATTTGGATAATGGTATAATTCGGGCTGTGGGAGACCCGTTGGAAAGATTTAAGGAGGATGGTTTGCGGCCGGTAAGAGCTTGTAGATTGGCATCACAATTAAATTTCAAGATTGAGGAAAAGACTTTTTCTACAATTAAAGAAGTACTTGCGATAGTTGGTCAAATATCAATTGAGAGATTTAGAGATGAACTAATGAAGATATTGATGAAATCCCCAAAGCCTTCAAAAGGAATTCGCTTATTGTATGAATGTGGAATTTTGGAGATATTTATTCCCGAATTGCTTAGGTGTGTGGGAGTGAATCAGCCAGAATATCATGTTGAAGATGTTTTTGATCATACTCTAAATGTTGTAGATCTTGCACAAGATGAAGTCAAATTAGCGGCTCTTTTTCACGATATCGGAAAACCAGATACATATTTGGAAGATAAAACTGGGGTTCATTTTTTCAAGCACGATATTGTTGGTGCAGAAATGACAAAAAAGATAATGACACGTCTCAAGTTTTCTAATAAAGAGATAGAACAGACGGTAAACTTGGTTAGACATCATATGTTTTATTATCCCTCTGCCGATTGGAGAAAAGCGCAAAATATATCCGAGGATTATGTATTGGGACTCGAGGATTTAGAAAAACTCGAAAAATCAATGGCAAAAGTGGTTGGTGGGTGGTCTGACGGTGCTGTTCGAAGGTTTATATCTCGAGTTGGAGGTATCAATAATATAAATGATTTAATCAAGTTGAGAATAGCAGATGCAACTGCGAATCCAAAAAGTACGTTTAGTACGATAGAAATAGATGCTTTGGAAAAGAGAATCGCTCACATATTAGAACAAGATAGTGTACTAAAAATTACGGATTTGGTAATAAATGGCGATGACTTGAAGCAAATTGGAATAGAGGATGGTCCTACTATAGGAGCTATACTAAGAGAGTTGTTGGAGCTGGTTCTTGATGATCCACTTCTTAATGAAAAAGAAAGTCTATTAACAATAGTTAAACAAAAGTATTTGTCATAATTATTATATTTCTATAATGAAAGTCACATTTTATGGTGCTGCAAGTACAGTTACTGGTTCCTGTTATCTTGTTGAGTCTAAGTCTGTTAAGTTCTTGATAGATTGTGGTATGTTTCAAGGGATTGATGTAGAATCTAGAAATTTCTTAAATTTCGATTTTGACCCATCTGGTATAGATTTCGTTATTCTAACTCATTCTCATATAGATCATATTGGTTTATTACCTAAGTTGTTCAAGCATGGATTTAGAGGTAAAGTTTTTTTGACACAAGAAACGTCCTTGATATCAAGGCATCTGCTTCTGGATGCAGCGAAGATTCAAGAATATAATGAAAGTCGCAATGGAGTAAAGGCTCTATATCACACACAAAATGCGCTAGAAGCAATTGATGCATTTGAAACAAAAAGAATGTATGAAGAATTTTCATATAAAGGGATTGATATGAAGTTTATTTCGGCAGGACATGTACTAGGAGCAGCAAGCATCGAATTAATTATTGAAGATAAAACCATTCATTTCTCTGGAGATATTGGAAGGAGCAAACATGAGTTCTTGGATGCTTTTGATGTGAATAATAAGATTAGTGATTATGTAATTATGGAATCATTGTATGGAACTAAATTACATGAAAACAAAGAAGAAATGATTAAAAAATTTATAAAACAGATAAATTTAACGTTCAAGAGAAACGGTAATGTTATTATTCCGGCTTTTGCATTGCAAAGAACTCAGGAGATATTGTACATATTGAAAGATGCCTATCAAAATAACCTAATTAGTCCGAAGGTAGATGTGTATGTCGATAGTCCATTAGCAACTAAAATCTCACATGAATATGCACAACACGTTTACCGAATAAATGGTGAAGAAAAACTTGGCTCAGACCTCTTTTATTTCGATAAATTTCGTTTTGTTAATAATAAAAGAAGACTGCTAGGAAAGAAGGGTGAGTCAAAAATAATTATTGCGGGAAGTGGCATGGCTGATGCTGGCAGAGTCCAATCACATTTGATAAGAGCATTGCCCGATAAAAAGAATTCAGTTTTTATTGTTGGTTTCCAAGCTGAGGAAACTTTGGGACGCGAACTAGTAAATGGCAAAAAAGTGGTCAATATTCAAAACAAGCAAGTAAATGTGAGTGCACAAATTTGTGAGTATTATAGCTTCTCAAGCCATGCAGATCATGGTGACTTGATTAAGTGGTTGGATTGTTTCGATAAAGATAAGCTACAAAAAGTAATATTAGTACATGCAGAAAAGCAAACAATGCTTACATTTAAAGAAGAACTGAAGGCAAAATATGAAGTTCTCATTCCAGAATGGAAAGAGAGTGTCGTTTTATAGAGTAATTACAAATTGAGTTTTTTTTGTATTCATACTAAACTTAGCTTGTATATTAAATAATCAATATGGATGAGGAGACAAAAAAGCAGATCGATAGAATAGATGAAGATATAATCAGCGTCTCGATTCAAGGAGCAACCAATGTGGCATTTGCGACTTTGAAAGGGATGGAACTAGTTGCTGATCAAGCAAAAGATAATATTCTTGAGAACGTTGAATTAACAGGTTTTCGATTAAGTAGCGCTAGAAATAATGAGCCACTAGCTAGAAACGCTGTTAGGTATGTATTAAGCCATCTTGATAACGTTTCAGATGACGATCAATTAAGAAAAGGAATTCATAAGGCTGTTAAAGATTTTGAAATGATATTAAAAGATTCGAAAGAATTGATTGCCAAAAATGCTGTACAGGCATTAAAAAACTACAAAGTAATTTTGACTCATTGTCATTCATCGACTTCTACAAATGCGCTGATAGAAGCAGCGAAAGAAAATCCACAATTAAAAATAGTATCTACAGAAACAAGGCCTTTGTATCAAGGAAGAAAAACAGCGAAGAATTTATTAGAAGCAGGAGTAGATGTCACTCAGATTGTTGATTCTGCAAGTGCTTCTTTTATTGTGGATGATACCTATCTTCCAGTTGAGGCAGTAATCGTTGGAGCAGATGAAGTTTTGCTCGATGGTAGCTTTATAAACAAAGTAGGAACCTATCAAATTGCACTGGCAGCAAAAGAAGGAGAAGACGACTTTTATGTAGCGACAACTTTGCTTAAAATTGATACATTAAAAAATGCAAGTAATATAGAAATTGAGATGCGTTCGGCAAAAGAAGTCTGGGAAGATGCTCCAGAAGGGCTAAGTATAATCAACCCTTCATTTGAGCTAGTCTATCCTAGTCTTGTGACAGGATATATTACTGAAGTCGGTATTTTGAAGGCAGAAGAATTAAAAGATGCTCTGCATTCACAATATCCATGGGTCTAGTGAATTGATAGTTGCGAACAAATAGTATATCTGGTAACTTGCTTACTGCCTAAATTATTAATAAAAAAGAATGAAGTTCTATCTAGTTGCCAAAAGTATCGATTTAGAGTCTGGAGATCAGTTGATTTGTATTATTAATAATTTGGATGCTGAGCAATATGGAGTGGGTCTTAATGCAGGAGATCGAGTAGAAATCAATTGGAATGGACTTGAAAAACCCTTGATTGTCACGATCGACACCTCAACTTCTATAGTAAAGGAGGGAGAGATAGGAATTTATAGAGATATATTTGAAAAATATCATATCCCTGATGGAGAAGTTATAACTGTTAAATTACTTGATAAACCTGAGTCACTTGGAGCAATAAAGAAAAAATTGACTGGAGGTAAGCTCAATTATCAGGATTTCTATTCCATCATGAGAGATATCACAGATGGCAAATTAAGTGATATCTTGACCTCTTTCTATATTGCGGCAGGTTATTCCCCGGGATTTGATATTGAGGAAATAAAGTTAATGACAAAGGCTTTGGCTATGACTGGTGATATTTTGAAATTCCCTGGGATCGTTGCAGATAAACATTCAATAGGCGGAGTAGCTGGGAAAGGTGTCACTCCAATAGTCGTTCCGATTATTGCGGCAAACGATATTATTGTCCCAAATACATCGACAAGAGCTATTACTAGTGGAAGTGCTACAACCGATATGCTTGAAGTTATTATGCCTATGTCTTTTGAGAAAAGAGAATTAGAAAATTTCATTGATGAAATCGGTGCATTTATGGTTTGGGGTGGAGGTCTGGATTTGGCTCCTGCTGATGATGAAATAATTAAGATTCAAAAATTTTTAGGGATTGAGTCAATCGATAAATTTGTATCTAGTATTTTGGCAAAAAAAATTGCCCAAGGTGTCAATCATGTAGTATTCGATGTCCCAGTTGGAAAAGGTGCAAAAATTCATTCAGAAGAGTTTGATGAAGTTAAGGATATGTTTGAAATGCTTGGAAAAGAATTTGGTATCAATGTATTCATTTACAAGAGGGATGTATCATGGATAGATGGAAATGCAGTTGGGCCGAGCCTTGAATGTATGGAGTTTTTGAAAATCTATGAACAGAGTCCGGATAGATCTGAATATTTAGAAAGAGTGTCTCTTGAGATGGCTGGATTATTGTTGGAAGGAATAAATAAAGCTCCGGCCGGCAAAGGATATGAGCTAGCCAAAGAAACACTTGTCAGTGGTAAGGCGCATCAGAAACTGAAAGATATTATCCGTGTTCAAGGTGGTGATCCAGATGTCACTTCAAAATCTTTAGAATTGGGAGGTATGGTTTACGAATATAAGGCGAAAAAATCAGGAACATTAGTTGGAATCGATAATAAGCGAATTTTTGAGGTAGCAAAAGCCTTAGGAAATCCTCGAATAAAAGAAGCAGGGATCTACCTTGAAGTGCAGGCCAATCAAGAAGTCAAAGCCGGAGATATATTGGCAAGGATCTATGCTACTTCAGATATTAGATTGGAATTAGGGAAGAAGGTTATAGAACAGGATAAAGTCTTCATTTGGCAAGAATAATGATATAATCACTTGTTTTAGATTTTTTTTATGCCAAATTTAAAAGCTGGGATAGTTGGGTTGCCTAATGTAGGTAAGTCGACCTTGTTTAATATTTTGACTAAAGCCAAAGTGCCTGCTCAGAACTATCCATTTTGTACAATCGATCCAAATGTTGGAATTGTAACAGTTGAGGATCAAAATTTAATCGAAATTGATAATATTATTAAATCAGAAAAAATAGTGCCCGCTGTAGTTGAATTTGTTGATATCGCAGGCCTAGTTAAGGGTGCGCATGAAGGTGAGGGCTTGGGTAACCAGTTTCTTGCAAGTATACGTGAGGTTTCGGTGATTGTACATGTGGTTAGAAATTTCAAAGACGAGAATGTTGTACATGTGGAAAACAGGATAAATCCAATTGAAGATATTAATACCATAAATTTAGAGTTAATCCTGAAGGATCTTGAGACGGTAAATAAAAATATCGACCAAGTTTCTCGATATGCAAAAACCGATAAATCTTTACAAATATGGCTTGATCAATTAATTAAGATTAAGGAACATCTTGAAGCGGAAAAACTAGCAATTGATTATAATTGGATTGATGAAGTTATTGAGAAACGAAGAGGATTGTCTTTATTGACTGACAAAAAAGTTATATTTTTGGTAAATACAAACCAAGCGATTTCTGGCGAATTAAAAGAATATTTAGATGATAAAGTCTATTTAGAGATTGATTTAAAAACCGAGGAAGAGTTGATGGCTATGGATGAGGTCGAAAGGCAGTTATTAGTTGAGGAATTAGGTTTGGAGCAAACCGGATTAGATAGGTTAATATCTGTTGTATACGCAAGTCTTGGATTAATATCTTTTTATACTGCTGGGAAAAAAGAGATCAAAGCATGGACTATTCCAACAGGATATACAGCACCACAAGCGGCAGGAGTGATACACACAGATTTTGAGAAAAATTTCATAGCAGCTGATGTTGTGAATTTCAGAGATTTTATTGATCAATCGGGATGGGAGGGTGCGAAGAATGTTGGAAAGGTTCGTTTGGAGGGGCGAGATTACGTCGTTAAGGAGGGGGATATCATTATTTTTAAGCACAATAGCTAATTTAGCAATGCTTTATGCGAATATTGATAGTTGTCACATGTCCTTGTTTATGTTATCATCTCATGAGTCTATATTATATTATTGTTGAAGTTAATGAGATACGAATTAATGGTTATTATCAAGCCACTTTTGCCTGAGGATGTCAAATCCAAAGTTCTTTCTAAGGTCGAGAAGTTTGTTTCTAAGGCATCTGGCAAAATTCATAAGACAGATATTTGGGGGAAGAGACATCTAGCTTATGCAATCAAATCTCATGAGGAAGGTTATTATGTAATCATGGATATTGAAATGGATAAGTCTAATGTCAAAGAATTTGAAAGAAATTTGAAATTAGAAAGTGATATTTTAAGATATTTGTTGCTTCGAGAAGATCAACTATAAAACTTGTCTTAAAGATATTTAAGTTTATTTATTAATTAATATAGGAAATGTCAACCTCAAGGTCATTAAATAAGGTTATGTTGATTGGAAACCTTACAAGGGATCCAGTATTAAAGCAGACTACATCAGGTTCAACAGTGTGTACTTTTGGTGTAGCTACAAATACTACATGGAGAGATGCTGACAGCAATCTTCAAGAGAGAACAGAATTTCATAATGTTGTAGCATGGAATAAATTAGCTGAAATTTGTGCTCAAATTCTATCTACTGGTATGTTGGTTTATTTAGAAGGAGAACTTAGAACAAGAGTTTGGGATGATGAAAATGGCTCTAGACATTACAGAACAGAAATAAAAATTGACGATATGAAATTACTTGATAACAAAGATAAACAAGGAGTAGGTATTGAAAGTGCAAAATCAGCAGGGGCAGATGATAATACTCAAGTTGAAGAAAGTACAATAGTTGAAACAGAAGAAGCTCTTGAAAAAAAGGATGATTCAGAGTTAGATAAAGAGGCAGATGATTTATTTTAATATTAGGCAACTTTAATAATGCTTAAAAAGAAGAAAAATAACAGATATAAAGGTGCGCCAAAAAATTTATCTTGTCCTTTTGGCAAAGACCCAAGCAAGATATCCTATAAAGATGTTTACAAGCTAAAGAAATTTGTAACCACTAGAGGGAGATTATTGAATCCAGAAAAAACTGGAGTCTCTCCTAAATGTCAAAGGAAATTAGCAAGGGAAATAAAAAGAGCAAGATATATGGCACTACTTCCTTTTAGTGAATACGTTTGATATACAATAAGCTGCCTGATAAACTTGATGAAACGTTGTTTTTATACAAAGGCAAGTTTTTTTCAGGAATATCAAAAATGAAACGATCTAGCGAAGGGGCCTTAGAAATAGGGTCCTTTTCTCTTGTTAGAACTTCGAGATTTAATAACAAAGATTACTACACAAACCTCTGTGCATCAGAAAATCCTTCTCAAAAAGTCATTTTGTTAGACCGAGTTAGCTTAGAATATAAAGATGTTGATTATGTTGTTGAGCGCGCAAAATTTTTTGAAGATAAGCAAATTAAATTACTATGCGAGGCTTTGAAGGTCAAGAATTTATTAATTTTCAAGATTAACTATGATGAAGTAACAAGGGTCGAATATCGAGAAGGCTCAATTAAAACAGGATTTGCCAAAATAGATTATACCAAAACTAATATAAATGAAGTTCTGTTTGATCCATATGTTGGTGACATCAATTTTTTTAACCCTGACATTAGGGAAGCTTTTATTAATCAAAACAAGAGCGTTGAGATAGCAAATTGGGATTTGATTCTTCTAACTGGAGAGTATGTGATGGCAAATCCGTCAAATCGATTGTTGGAAGATCTATTTGCTACAAAATCATATGCCGAAACTGAGGTGTATTTAGATAAATTTGGTTTTTTGGAAACAATATTGGGGACTTTAGATAAAAAATTTCCTCTTTTTATGTTACATAAAAGATATCTGATTTCGCATGTAAAATATCTTCCAAATATTCAAAATAACAAGACTATGACTGAAAAAAATGGAGAAACAAGGCATTTATACTTTGAAAATGGCAAAGGATTCCATATATTAGATAATGAAGAAAAATTTTCTGAGAAAAATTATCAATTGCTTTTGGTAGGTAAAAATTTTCCAATTGGGAAAGAAATCCCATTTGATCAAAACACTGTTATCAATAGAACTGATGATATTATGGATACTCGTATTCAAAAAATGACGGTGAATTATCCTATGCAAAATGATTTCTTTCTAAAATTGTTTGATTATCACGATGCCGGGGCATTTGAATCTGTTAGGCTTAATATGCTTGAGGGAGAAAAGGTTAGAATCGGCGACAAAGTTGCAACAATTAGTGATGCTACTGTTCCATTTATAAGAAAACATATAATAAGTCCTAAGGAAGGAACTGTTAGTTTTAAGTATCTGAAACAGGGATATGTACTTGTGAAAAACAAAACTTCGATCATTAATAAAAAATTTCAATGTGGGCTTAGAGTTAGGCCAAGAATCATCTTAGGTTCAAATCAAGAAGGAATACTTGAAAATAATATATTCTTCGTATCAGTGCTTGACCAAAAAGCTTTTACAAAGTTTATACAAAAAGGGGCTAAGGCTATTATTTGCGAGGCGATAGAGCAGAGCTTTTATGAAGATGTTAGTATGTATCAATTGGACAATTTGGCAACTATAGTAGTTTTAGATGGGATTGGGGTTGCGGGAGGTTCGCATAATTTTTTTGAATTTGGAAATAATAAGTATATAATAAAAATTGATGTGGCACAAAAGTTGATTTATGTAGGATATGAATCTAAAAAAAAGAAATTGATTTTTGATAAATTTGCTTTACAGGATAGATATAATGTTGGAGATTATGTTAGAATGATTGATGATCAAGAATGGGGTCATATTGTCAAGGTAGTAGCAAAAACCGAACAAGAAGTTGTTGTTCAGGGCAAATCGAAAACAATAGTTAGCATTATTAATTTATTATGATCAAAAAATTGAATAAAGAGAGAATACAAAAAATTAATCCAATACTTATAATAATAATTGCAGTATTAATATTTCTAGGAGGATTTTTTATTGGGAGGTTAGATTTAACAAATAAAAGTGATATTGGGTATGTATTAAAGGGTGATGTTAAGTCGAGTTATCAGGAAGTGAATGTGAATACACTGTGGGATGTGTGGGATAAACTTGAAGCAAATTATTTAAAGGAAGATTTGGACGGTAATTTGATGTTAGAAGGTGCAATAAAAGGTTTGGTTGAATCTTTGAATGATCCATATACAAGTTATTTGAGTCAGGAGGAAACTGTAGAATATCTACAGGGTAATGCAGGAGCTTTCGAGGGAATAGGCACAGTATTACGTTACAATGGTGAACATACAGAAATAGAGACTCCTCTTGTAGGATATCCGGCACTTGAAGCGGGACTACGTTCGGGAGATATTATTTGCAAAGTGGATGATGTTTCTGTAGAAGGCAAGAGAGCTTTTGAAGTTGCGAAATTAGTAAAAGGAAAAGCAGGGACAACTGTAAAAATTGAAATCATACGCAAAGGGCATAAAGATCCATTGGTATTCGAAATTGTTAGGGTCAAAGTTGATCTTGATAGCATAACAGTTGAGTATCCAGAGAAAGACATTGCCCATATAAAAATTTCTCAGTTTACCGAATCCAGTTTATTAGAATTTCAAAAACAATGGGACCAGGCTGTCAAAGATCTAAACGAAAGGAAAATTGATAAAGTAATTGTTGATTTGCGCAATAATCCTGGAGGTTATGTTGATGGTGTGAAATATGTAGCTTCAGAATTTTTTGCATCCGATACATTGCTTTTTTCAGAAAGAGATAGAGAAGGTCGTATGGTCTATACCAAGTCATCACGAGATGGCAAATTGCAATCAATTAAGCTTGTCGTACTTGTCAATGAAGGAAGTGCTTCAGCATCTGAAATATTTGCTGGTGCAATTCAAGATAATAAAAGAGGTGAAATCATTGGTATGCCTACAGTCGGTAAGGGAGTTGAGCAGAGAATAATGACATTATCAAACGGCGCTAGTTTACATATAGTTTTTCAAGAATGGGTCTTACCAAGCGGTAGGACGATAAATAAAGATGAACCTATTAGTCCGGATTACAAAATCGATTATTCTGAAGAAGATTTTGTCAAAAAGAATGATACTCAGCTCAATAAAGCGTTAGAATTATTAGCAAAATAATAAACATATTTTTTATTGTATTTGCAATATGGAAGAAAAAAATATCAAATCACGATTCAAGAATGCAGGGCGAAAATTAAAATTAGGACTAGGTTGTTGTTCGCTTCTTCTTGCCTTGTTGATAGTGACTGCTGTGGTGGTTCTAATTTTGAGTCTGACGGGGCATACAAAACGATGGGCTTGTGAAGTTGTTATAAAGGACTCTTATATTTATGAGAGACTAGATTGCGGCCTTGAGTCTGAAATTGTACAAGACGGCAATGTTATTGATGACGAGATAAAGAGATTATTAAGTTCAGATAATCAAGAAGAAAGAGTAGCAGGAATTGTTAGGTTGTTGCAGCCAAGTGTAGTGGGAATTGGAATTAAATCAGATATGATGGGAGAGCAAGGAATTGTAGGTACTGGATTTGTACTCGACAACCAATTGATAGCAACAAATCAACATGTTGTTTCAAATACGGGGGCAAAATACTTCATTCAAATTACTGGCCAGGAAGAAGTAATAGATGTTGAAAAGATCTTTCGTGATCCAGCAGGGGATATCGCAATTATCAAAATTGCACAAAATGACAATTTAGTTCCAGTTATTTTAGGTGATAGTGATGAAATAATGGTTGGAGAAAGCGTTATTGCAATTGGAAATCCACTGGGCAATCTTTCTGGGACGGTGACCAAGGGAATTATTAGTGGAACAAATAGGACTGTAGAAGTTGGTCGTGGTGGATTCTTTTCTTCTTCAACAAATAAATATGAAGGGGTGATTCAAACTGATGCTGCAATCAACCCAGGGAATTCTGGAGGACCATTAATCAATATGAAGGGGCAGGTAATAGGTATCAATTTCGCAACAGTAGGTGGTGCAGATAATTTATCATTTGCGCTTCCTATAAATCAAATAAAGCAGAGAATTAGTGAATTAAAGGAGTTCGGTGATTTTAGAACTCCATACCTGGGTGTGGAATATATAGAAAGATTGGTTTTTGTCGGACAAAAGGCTGTCGTTTCGGCTCAAGTTCGAGGAATAGCACCAAATAGTCCCGCAGCAAATGCAGAGCTAAAAGTTGGTGACCATATTGTCGGATTTAATAATGAAGATCTTTCTACAAAATCGCTACATCAATTAATTCAGGAAAGCAAAATAGGAGATGACGTTGAGTTAAATGTTATCAGATCAGGTGAGCAATTAACGATCAAGGTCAAAATTGGAATGAGAGAAAATTAATTTAGTATTTCATTGAATTAATTGTTTTATCTAGGTCCTTTTTCTTGCATGTATAAATAAGTCCGTTGTAGCCTTCGAATACATAGATTGTTTTGTTGTCGCTAAGAATATCTGTTTTTTCTTTGATCCTTCTGTAAAAATCCTTTCCATCTTTGCCACCATCTAGGGCTATTATTGGTTCGAACTCTCGTACGCTTGTTGGGAGTGATTGGATTTCATTTGATGGGATATATGGAGGATTAGATATTATTATGTCAAAGACTGTTTCAAGTCTAGAAGGAATGATGTCTGCCAAAATTAATCTTAATTTTACTTCTAGCGAGGGGTTTAGGAGTTTTTTAGCATTCCTTCTGGCAACTGCTAGCGTGTTTTCTGAGATATCTGTTGCAATGATATTGATATTATTAGTTCTTTTCGCATGCTTAAGAATGGAAATAGGGATGCAGCCCGTTCCTGTACCGATTTCAAGAATGTTTATCACTTCGCTATGGCATCTGCTAATTATATCTAAAGAGGTCTCGATAATGGATTCGGTTTCGTTTCTTGGTATGAGTGTGTACTTGTTTACAAAAAATTTATCTTTATAAAAGTGTTTGGATCCAATAATATAGGCTAGTGGCATTTCTTTTTTGTATAATGTGATGGCTTCGTTTAGGTCGTGATGATTAATTATGTTTTCTTTGGGATGTGCAAATAGATATTCTTTCGAACGGTTTGAAATATGCACAATTATGCTGACAAGATCTTCTGTCGGGAGATCTTGGTAATTTGAGATTGTCGTCTGGAGGTTTGTGTATTTGCTCAATTTGAATCAATTAATCCTTCTTGTGTTTCTTTTATGATTTGGTCTAATTCGCCATTTAAAATACTTTGTAGATTATGCCAGGTTTGTTTGATTCTGTGATCTGTAACTCTTGATTGTGGGTAGTTGTAGGTTCGTATTTTAGCTGATCTGTCTCCGCCTTTGATCGCTGATTGTCTTTTATCACCGATTTTTGAAGCTTCTTCCTCCTGTTGAATTTGGTATAGCTTGCTTTTTAGAACTGACAGGGCTTTTGCTTTGTTTTTGTGTTGTGATTTTTCGTCTTGGCAGGTAACTACAATGTTTGTTGGTAAATGCGTAATGCGAACTGCTGAATCAGTTGTGTTGACACTCTGTCCGCCTGGTCCTGTCGCTCGATATACATCGATTTTGATATCACTTTCATTTATGGTGATTTCTGGTATATCGTCTACTGATGGAAGTACAACCACGGATGCCGCTGACGTATGTATCCTTCCAGAGCTTTCTGTTTCGGGGATCCTTTGGACTCGGTGTACACCACTTTCATTTTTTAGTTCACCAAATGCTCCTTTGCCACTAATCTCGAAAATTATTTCCTTGATACCTCCAGTGCTTGTGTAGTGGGTGCTAAGTATCTCTATCTTCCAGGACTTTTTGTCTGTTGCATATCTTGAATACATTCTATATAGGTCGCCAGCAAAAAGTGCAGCTTCTTCGCCTCCGGTGCCAGCACGAATTTCTATTATAGCGTTTCTAATGTCGTCGGGATTTATGTTTTTGGTCAGTTCGTTGTAAATTTTTTCATTTTTTGCGATTATCTCTGATGCGTTTTTGATCTCTTCTTTGTAAAGGGCGAGCAGGGAATTATCCGTTTCTTCTCTAGTTAATTGCTCAATTTCTTTTATTTCTTTTTGGGTCTTGATAATTTTTTCAGCAATAGATGCCTGTTCTTTTAGTTCTGCATGCTGTAGGGATAGATTGTAGAGCTTATTGGGATCGTTGATGATCTTTGGGTCTTGTAGATCACTTTCAATTTGTGAAAATTTATTTACAATTTCTTCGTAATTATTCATCATGGTGAATTATAACATTATTTGTGGGTTAGTATAATTATCTTCCCCGTTTATGTGTGATATGTTTTAGGTTTACCGAAGAATGCACATCTTTCACTATTCTTGTTTGTGGTATATATATTTTTTTAGTGTATGTGGTAGTTTCGGTCGCCTTATTGGATAGGGATTTCCACTTGCAAAGAGCTAAATTATTCACTATATTGTATAAAGCAAAATTTGCAAGAAAATGTCAAAAAAAATATTAAAAAATGCAATTGTTTTCGTTGTAAGTGCTATCTTTTTGGCACTATATGCTATTATCTACACCCATCCAGGGAGGGTTTCTGCAGCTAGGAATCAGGAAATCAAGTTCCAGGGCAAAATTGTCAATAAAACAATTGGTACAAATATCTCTCCATCCTGTATCGTAAGTGGTGTTGGCAATGATACCTGTGATTTCAAATTGACAGTATATGATGCTTCCTCCGGGGGAAATGCTTTATGGTCTGAGGTTCAATCTAATGTTGAAATTGGAGAGTATGATGGAGTATTTAGTTTCAATATTGGAAGTTATTGTATAACTAATCTTGGAGGATCATGGACTGTTGATGGAGATGGAGCAGGTGGGGCTTGTAGTGTAGCATCTGGTGGAGTTGTTTGGGCTGCTGGTATTGATCATTATTTGCAAATTGATTTTGATGATGATGGAAATGGAGATTTTGTTTCAGCAGAAACCTTTTCAAGAAGTAAATTGACAAATGTTCCTTATGCTTTTTATGCCGATGAGGCAGGAAGTATCGCTGGGCTAGCTTCAACTGATTTCGTCCAGTTTCGGCCAAGTTCTGCTCAATCAAGTGGAAATACTTCTAATGCGTTAATTTGGTTAAACGAAGATGGGACAGGGACACCAAATTTGATGGAGCTTGAGGTTGGTGGTGTTGATAAATTTGTGGTCAATAATAGTGGCAATTTGACTGCAAATGCCATTGAAACAACATCTGGAGCGATAACGAGTGCTTCAAGTGTTTTGACATTTAATGATTTGTATACAGGCGACATTGCTTTCAGTGATGCTACATATACTACATTGCCTGTTGGCTATAACTCGATAATGCATGCATTAAGTGCAGCATCTTCGGGTGGAAGCTTATTTACTGATGGAGGCACATTAACATATTTGACAAGTACTACAGATGATTTTGCAATTGGTGGTTCTGCATTAGCTAGTGCATTTAGTGTAGATGTAGATACTAATACAATACGAATAGGAACAGGAGCGACTGCAAATGCAGTTTTAGGGATGTATGCTAGTGATGGTGATACAGCAACAATAGAATACACAACAAATGATAGCTTTTATTTCAATGGAGGATCTGTTGGGATCGGCACAAATACACCAAATGCGACTCTTGGGGTTGTGAACGATACAGAAACTACGGGTAATGTAGTTGGGGTATCTGCAGATGGCCTAACTACAGGTACAGGTGTTGTAGTTGAATCGACATCAGGAATTGTATCAAGCGGTGATGTAATGCAAATACTTCATAATGCAACATATACTTCAACGGTGTCACATTCTGGTAATGTGATACATGCCCAACGTGATATAACTTTAAATCATTCAAGTCCCGGGGGTGGAGGAATCTCAAGAGATGCTAATTTGTCTGATGGTGAAGTAGCGTCGTCAACAGCATTGAGTTTTTCACATACGGTAAGTAGTGCAAGTAATAGAATTCTTGTTGTAGGTATAACTTTAGGCGCTAATGTCGCCGTTACTGGAGCAACTTATGGCGGCACACCATTAACTTTAGCTATTATGGATCAAGCGGGTTTTAATCAGAATAAGGCGTATATTTATTATATGGTGAATCCTCCTGCTGGAACTGATACAATAAGTATTACGACAGGGGGTTCTACAAGAATTTCGGCATTTGCTACTAATTATATTAATATTGATACTGCAGATCCAATCGATCAAGCAGTTGAGGCAGCAAATCCAAATTGGGATTCAATAAGTCTTACTATTACTGGAGCGATAGCAGGTCAGATGATTGTTGATGTCTATGGAGTTGACCCAAGTGAGAATCCAACCGGCGGTCAAACAGAAATCCATACGGGAAATTACATTATTAGTAGTGAATTAGTTGCTGTTACAGGAAATAATGCTATTGGATACACTGATAGTGTTTATCCTGTACTTGCTGCCATTACCTTAAATCCAAGTGGTGAAACACCTGCGGATTTTGAAATGACTGGGCCTCTTGCGTATTTCACTTCAAATTGTACTCAAACGAGTGGTCTATGTGGAGATTCCTCATCTTTACTATATTTGGAACAGCAATTCACTGAAGCAAGTGGAGATGTGTTGACGATATCCAATGCAGGAGGAGGGTATGCAGCCTTATTTGATACTTCTAATTTGACAGGAAATGGTGTTTTGATAGGTATAGATTCGAGTGCAGATACAGAAGATGCTTTTAAAGTTGTTACGGGTAATAGTACCATTGATGCTTTTGTCATAAAAGGTGATGGTTCTGTTGCTATAGGGACGGATATTACAACAGCGTCTTTATTGACCATTGCAGCACCGACAACTTCTGGAGCACAAATCAATCTTGTACCTTCAAGTAGTGTGAATCCAACTACGCCAAATAATGGAGACCTTTGGTATAATGGTACGAATCTATATTTTTATAATGGTACGACAAGTACAGATTTGCTTGTAGGTGGTGCTGTTTATTGGTCTAGAGATTCAGTCAATGGATATACCTATAGCACAACTTCGGCAGATTTGATTGGGATAGGCACCAACGTCCCAGCAGGAAAGCTACATATCTCAGGAAGTGCGGATGATGAATTATTGATTTTGAGAGGGCATTCAACTCAAACTGCGCCATATCTATTGGCTCAAGTTAATGCTGGTACTGAACTGTTTAGGGTTGATTCTGACAATATTTCGAACTTTTTTGCCGGATATGAAGCTGGTAACGCCAATACATATTCAGCGTTGAATTCTGGTGGGCAAAATACTTTCGTTGGGGGATATGCTGGTAGATTGAATACTACTGGTTATTCAAATACGGCCTTTGGCTATGTAGCATTCGATGCAAATACTACAGGATATTCTAATACTGCTATCGGTAGTATTTCTCTTTCTGCAAATACAACGGGGCATCACAATACGGCAGTTGGAGATGGATCTATGTCCTTTAATACCATAGGGACTGCAAATGTTGCTATTGGTAGTTATGCAATGAATGCGAATACTTCAGGTTCAAATAATACAGGGTTAGGTAATAATGCTCTTTTTGCGAATACTTTAGGAAATTATAATACTGCCCTGGGTGCACAGGCATTGGATAGTAGTATTGACGGATTAAATAATACAGCAATTGGGTTCAATGCCGGACACGCTGTTACTACTGGTGATAATAATATTTTTCTAGGTTATTTAGCCGGATCTAATATGACTTCGGGAAGTTCGAATATAATAATTGGAGCAAGTACAACAGCACCAGTGGCAACTGGATCAAATCAATTAAATATAGGTGGCCTGATATATGGAGATACATCTACTAGTGTATTAAGTATAGGGACTCAAGTAGGGGCAAGTAGGTTGAAAATTGCAGCAAATACAACGGGTTTATCTCAGATAAATCTAACAGCATCAAGTGCAATAGATGTATCAAGTCCATTAAATGGTGATCTATGGTATAACGGAACGAATTTGTATTTCTATGATGGATCAAGTAATACGGATCTACTTGCTGGTGGTGTGACTTTCTGGTCGAGAGATGCAGTAAATGGATATACATATGCAACAACATCTTCAGATCGAATAGGAATAGGGACTGCTACACCAGCTGGCAAATTACAAATAGTAGGTGATTCGGCAGTTTCTCAGTTACTGATTAATGCACATTCTACACAGACAAGTGCAACTCCAATTATAAAGATTAATGATTCGTCTGGGACTGAAATGTTTAGGATTCATTCAGATTCTTATTCCAATGTATTTTTTGGCCTTATGTCTGGGAATGCTAATACTCCTGGAAGTGGAGATTCGGGAATGTTTAATACATTTCTAGGTAGCTCTTCAGGTAGATTAAATTTAGGAGGTAAATTCAATACGGCAGTTGGTGCGCTTTCTCTCTATAATAATTTGTATGGCTATGGTAACACCGCTATTGGGGGGTATGCATTGTTTACAAATGAATCAGGTTATAGTAATGTGGTGCTGGGAAATTCGGCTTTGTACAATAATGTCTCTGGTGATAATAATGTGGCAATAGGTTCAGTTGCTGGCTATTTTGCTACGGGTAATAACAATATTTTCTTAGGTTATCAAGCGGGAGATGCTTTGACCACTGGAAATAATAATATAGTAATCGGTTACAATATCGATCTTCCCGCTGTTGATTCTGCAAATATGCTTAATATAGGCAACTTAATATACGCAACTGGTCTTGATGGCACGGGGACTACAATAAGTACAGGTAAAGTTGGTATTGGGACTGCAAGCCCTGATTATACTCTTGAACTTTCTGGTGCTACAGCACCAAAATTTGCATTAGGTGACACTGGTCTGACTCATGGGATTACTACTTATGCACAGACTGATTCATTTTTTTCTGTAGATCAGGTTACTGATGATGATGGTGGTGCAAGAATATGGGGGTTCAGTGATGCAGTGGGGGTAACACCATTACGTTTAGTTGGGAATTTTGGTAGTCTTGATCCTACAGACACGGTTCCGGCTATATGGATTGTTGGGGGTAAAAGGTTAGATACAGGCATAACATATTTAGCTGATGCTGAGACTTTATTTGCTGTTAGCAATAATGGGGCAGATAAATTGACTATATTAGGGGATGGTAAAGTAGGTATAGGTACGACTACTCCTGGCTCATTGCTAGAAGTCGTCCATGCTTCAAGTTCAAATATAAAAATTAAGACTACAACTACGGGAGCTACTAACGTTTCATATCTAATTCTAGATCGCGCAGATCAAGCTAATGGATATGCTGGAATAGTATTTCAAACTGCAGGTAGTAATAGTTGGGTCCTTAATATGATTGGAGGTAGTAACGATCTACGTCTTTATGATTATGGGGGTACTCCTGGTGAGAGATTTCGTTTCCAAAGTAGTACTGGTTATCTAGGGCTTACAAATTCAAGCCCATCTGCTATGATTGATATAGGAGGTACGGCAAATACTAATACAGCTGGAGATGGTCATAAACTTAGAATTTCAGCAAATACTACTGGTTTGTTTGGATTTAGAATGGATTCTGGTAATGCCAATTTAGTTTTAGATAAGTATTGGTCATCATGGATTCCAGCTCTTTCTATTGGTAGATCATCAGGATATCTAGGGGTTGGTACTGTTTCTCCTGGCAGTTCTTTGCATGTTGAAGGTACTTCTCAATCAGTTGCCGCTTTCGATACTACTGGTACTCGTGCAGGACAAATCCAAATCGATGGTGGAAGCGGTGCATCTGGTAGAGGTGGAGGTATCTTATTTGGAGCTTATGGTGATGTTTTTGCAAATATCAGGGGTTATATTCTTGACTCTTCTAATTATGGAACTGGGGATCTAATTTTTGGGACTCGAACAGCTTCTACCAATACAACACTTACCGAAGTTATGCGCATCACTTCCGCTAAAAGAGTTGGAATCGGTACCACGTCTCCTGGTACTGCACTTGAAGTTGCAGAGACTACAGCATATTTAACTCTAAATAGTACTCATTCTGGTGATAGCAGTGCGGGAGTCATTTTCGAAGAGGATTCTGTAAAAAGCTGGTCGCTGTATAATGCAGATAGCAATAGCGTTTTGTATGCATTGGATGCAGATAGTACTCATGGTGCATATTTGTCGCAAAATGTCAGTGGATGGACTAGTTATTCTGATATACGTCTTAAATCTGATATTATTGATGAAACCAATATCCTTGATCGAATCAATAATATTCGTACTGTTTCTTATTATCTTAATGGTGGTCCAAACCGAGAAATTGGTGTGATTGCTCAAGAAATTCTGCCATATTTCCCTGAAATAGTAAATGAAGATAGTGAATATCTAGGTGTTATTTATGAAAGAATTGGAGTTATTGCTTTGGGTGGAGTTAAAGAATTAAATACTGTTGTTGAAGAAGAAAAAGTTAAACTAGCGGACCTTGATACAAGCATGAAAAATCAGGAATTAAGAATTGCAAGCTTAGAAGGTGATGTTGTGGCAATTAAGTCTGATTTGGATCAGTATAAATCGATAATGACTAATAACTCTGGAGTTTTGGTAGTTAATGCAAAAATATCTGCTGTAGCAGGTATAAATATACAAAAAAGCCTTGCTCTATCAGATGATATCTCAAATCTCGCTACAATCACCACAGGAAGTACTGAGATTAGTGTTGAGTTCCCAGTCCCAAAAACTTCGGTACCTTCTATACAGCTCACACCTGTGGGCTTTTTTGGTAATTATAGAGTCAAAGAGGTTACAAATACAGGATTTATAATAGAAATCGATCAAATTAATGATGTGGATACTAATTTCTATTGGTTGATAGTTGATAAAATTTAAATTTGTAATTATTAAGATGATAAATAAATTATTAATCACTGTTCTTCTGCTCTTAAATATATTGTTGGGGGTAATGATTTATAGAATATATCAGGTAGAGATACTTTATTGGGATGATTTGTTTGGGTTTTCTGTACTCAAAAATATATCGGTAGATGGAAAACTAAGTAATAATCAAGAGGATGAAATAATTAAAAGAGTTGGGAAATTAGTTTTGTTACCCGCCGAGCGACCTAAATTTCTTATTGTCAAAGATAGAGACGCTATATTTGAATCAGAATTTTTCTCTAAGGCCAGAGAAGGGGATATTGTCTTATTATTTGAGCAAAGCAACCAGGTGATGATATATGATATAAAACAAGATAGATTGATTAATGTCGGTTATCTTATTCAGGGAGAAGATACTACACCGTCTCTTAATCAGAATAAAGAGCTTGATCCAGATGAAGATATTGATCAAAATATAGAGATTGTAGATAGTTTATAATTTAGAGTACTTGCTTGTATCAATTTGTAGCAAGTAATATAACTACATCAGCATTAGTACTTTTCTCGCCATCAGGAAGCTGTGTTTTAGCGCCACTTGCTTTAAGATATGCGATTATGTTTTGTGATAAATTTGGTTTGTTTTGTTGGTTAAGTACAAAAATATTACCTTCTGTATAATCTATTGTAGTTCTTGTACTCCCAATGACTTCGTAGTTTGCTCCAAGATTATTTATAGCTTCTTCTACTTCAATGATCTGTGCATCTGTTATGGACTCTTCAGCTCTTATCTCAATGTTTAAGGGCTTTTCTGATTCGGGAATTTTGTCTTCTGGGATAGGATCAACTGCAATTGTATAATTTGAGAAATTTACTATTCTATTTAGTTCTTTATCATAAATTAAAACTCTTTGAGATTCAGCCAATACTATAAGAAAGTGACCATTTCTTGCTTCTTTATAGAATTTTTCATCTTGAGCCTTAAGTTCGTCGATATTGTTGATTTCTGCCACTCTCATTTCTTCACTCTCATCAATATTCATTAACTTCTTTACACTATTTGAGACTTCCTCGAATTTCTTCTCGGATGTGGATTTATATTCTTTTTCTAAAGTGTAATACTTGTAGCCTAGAAAACCAACACCTGTTGCCAATAGTAGTATCAATGTAACAAGTAGGAGAAATGATTTGCTGAAAAGTTGTTTATTCTTCTTCTGAATAGGTGCTTCTGTATAATTCGCGGTCATCATTGGTTGCATATTATATTAAATCTAAAAACTAAATAGGAATATATTTACCTATCTAGTATAGATAACAAAACCTCATTATGCAACAGAAAAAGAAGAAAATTATATAGTTAATTTGGGATGTTTATTGGAACTTAAAGATTATTGAATTTGCTTCAACATATCTTTTAGGGTAAGTTCTTTGTTACCTCTTATCTCCCGGACTTTTGCACGTCTAAGTGATTTTTTCTGGCGTTTTTGGGATACAGAAGCAATATTTTGTTTCTTGAGCTTATCCTCAAAACTTTTGACTCGATTTTCTGTGTCAACAATCCTTTGTTTGCCGGTATAAAAAGGGTGTGATTGACTTGAAATTTCGATCTTGACTACAGGGTATTCTTTGCCATCTTCCCAAGTGGTTGTTTCGTCAGTCTGGATGGTTGATTTTGTCAAAAAAGATGCTTTGCTAGACATATCTTGAAATACGACAAGTCTAGATTGTGGATGAATTTTGGTTTTCATTTTCTTTAATTATTTAAAACGAAATGATTATAGCACAATATCCTGTTTTTGAGAAAAATCTTGCAAGATCAACACAATCCAAACCAATTGTTACGAGTAGCGTCGCGGTTTTACGCTTTAGTGTGACAAACTCTATTTCGTGTAACAATACTTTTATTAGGGTGGATACTTGGAAAAAAATGTGCAACAATGCTATTATATTTTATAAATTATTAATTCTTGAAATATGGAAATAAGGGATAAAGGGTCTTATTATCTACTAAAAACCTCAAGTGCAAAGGTTGCTATTTCAAAAAATGAAGAATCTCCTTTAAAACTGAAAGATGAGGTTGATCTGGTTATTAATAATTTTACAAATAGTATTTATTCAATCAAAACACCAGGGGAATATGAAGTTAAGAGCGTTTTTGTAATCGCACATGGAATTGAAAAACTATGTTACATACTTGTGGTTGAGGAAGTAAATGTTTTGTTTATCGATCCTAGTATGCAATTAGGGGAAGCAGATTTGGATTTGATTGGTCAAATTGATGTGCTCGCACTTGTAGGTGAATATGAAATTAATTCCGAGCTTGTTAAGTTTATCAATAAAATTGACCCACAAGTTTTGATAACTGATGGAGCTACAAAAGATAGAAGTGAAGATTTCAATAAATTTTTTGGTATCCCCGTAGATAACAAAGAGGGGAAATATAAATTTGCTTCAAGTGATTTTGATAATGAAGAATACAAACTTCAAATAATTGATCTTAAATAAAATGATGAAATTATTTGGCAAAAAAAATATACTTATTTATTTCATAATAATTGTATTTCTTTTTGCCGCCTTTATGGGGTTGAATATTTTTAGAGATAATCAAGCGAGTTTTGTAGGAGAGCAGAGTGAGAAGAAGAGTTTAGAAATAAATGAATGTTATTACGTTTTGGTTGATTTTAAATCATATCTTTCTGATATCTCTTTAGATCAGTTAATAAATGGAGGGTTTTATACATATTCTTCGGATGGCGCAATATTATTGGGGGATCAATTCTCAAAAAATTTGGAAATCAGAGGAGACAATGTGTTTGATTCGTACGAAGAGACTACAAAAGAAATGCCTGTAATCGTAAAATTTGATGATCTAGACCAACGAATGAGAATCATATCTGTCGATGGACAGTTTCCACTTGATAAAGAAGAAATAGGTAGCTATCCATTGTGTTTGAAAAGAGAAGTTCAATTATCTAAAGATGTTTATGAACAAGAAAAAGCTAAGTATAGTGAATATCGTTCAAATTACTACAATATTGACATTGATCAAATCAATTCTGTATTTGTGGCAGGAGAAATCGTTCCTGCAAGGGCAGTAGATAGAGTATGGCTTAATCAAAGTGATAACTATACATTGCTCTTTGATAGGTATAGAGAAATTATTAAAAGAAGTGATTTGTCTTTGGCAATGATAGAGAATCCTTTAAGTGGAAATCCTGAACCATGTAGAGGCTGTATGGTATTTGTTGGGGATGAAAGAAATGTGCAGGGGTTTAAGGAAGTAGGGTTTGATGCTATGGGAATTGGAAACCATTTCGGAGATGGGGGCAAAAAGCCATTAATTAGGACAATTGATTTATTTAATGAACATGAACTGAAGTTGGCTGGGGCAAGTTATAACAGTCTAGAAGAGGCGTCAAGTGGAGTGCTATTAGATATGAACGGTACAAAGGTGGCATTTATGAGTGCAGAAGATGTTGCGGCATACTATTGGTTCGGCAATGATTATGGAGTAAATTTCTATTCAACCAAAAGTAGTACTGGGGGTGTTGGTGGTATTAATTACGAAAAAATAAATAACGATGTCAAAAAAGCAAAAGAAATGTCTGATATTGTAATTGTTATGATGAGTTGGGGCAATGAATACAAGAATAGTTCTAACAATCACCAAAAAGCATTAGCACACGCAATAATTGATGCTGGTGCAGATTTGATAGTCGGATCTCACCCACATTGGGTCCAGGAGATTGAATTATATAAAGGAAAGTACATTTATTATAGTTTGGGAAATTTCATATTTGATCAAACAGGTGAAGGAGTTAGTGCGGATTGGTCTAGGGAAAATGGTGAAACAAGACAGGGGATTTCGATAAGGCTTTATTATCAAAATGATAAATTAATAACGACTAGGATAATTCCTCACAAGATGTGTGGATATGAGCAATTTGGAGGAGAATCATACAATAAAACCAAAAATCTTGCCTGGAAGATCCAGTCTGGTGAAATGACATATGCTGAAGTTGATTTAATACCAGAAAAGCAAGGATGTGTATGGTATCAACCTACACCTGTTGCTCAAGATACTGAAGTTTATAAAGCTATATGGGATAGACTGATGCAATTTTCAAAAATTAATTAATTAATTATGGCAGAACTCAAATTACCACCACAAAATATTGAAGCAGAAAAAAGCGTTCTAGGCTCTGTTTTGGTAGACGAAAATGCTTTAATTACAGCACTCGAAGTCGTCGGAGCTGAAGATTTTTATGAACCTGCACATCAGATACTGTTTGAAGCTATGACTAAGCTCTTCGAGCAACAACAGGCGGTCGATGTGCTTACTGTCACATCTTTTTTGAAAAAGAAAAAATTACTCCAAAAAGCCAAAGGTGCTTCTTATCTAACTGATCTTGTAACATCTGTACCCACAACAGCACATGTAAGAGAGTATGCAGAGTTAATTAAACAAACGGCGATAAGAAGGAAGCTCATCGGATTTTCTGGACTACTCAATGAAATGGCATATCAAGAGGGTGAAGATATTGAATTATTATTGGATAAAGCAGAATCGAGATTTTATGATATTACAGAAGCAAATATTAAAAGGGATTTTGTTCATGTCTCCTCATTGTTGGAAACTGCATATGATAGAGCAGAAGAATTAACCTTGGAACCTGGGACCTTAAGAGGTATAGGTTCTGGTTTCTCTTCATTGGATAACATCTTGGGAGGCTTTCAGCAGTCTGATTTAGTTATACTTGCAGCTAGGCCTTCTGTTGGTAAGACAGCTTTGGCGCTCGATTTCGCCAGGCATATTGGCGTTGTAGAAAAGAAAAGGGTAGGGATTTTTTCATTGGAGATGTCAAATCTACAATTGATGGATAGATTGCTATCTATGCAGGTTGGTATTGGTCTCTGGGAGTTGAGAATGGGCAAATTAAACGATGATTCATTTTCTAGACTTGCTGATGCAATGGGAATCCTTTCAGAATCAGGGATATTTATTGATGATACGCCTGGTTTATCCATATTGGAGATGAGGACAAAGGCCAGGAAATTAAAAGTTGAAAAAGGCTTAGATATTGTCATTGTTGATTATTTACAACTTATGGAAGGAAAAACGAAAGAAAGTAGAGTACAAGAAGTATCAGAAATATCAAGATTTCTAAAGTTACTTGCAAGAGAATTGGATATTCCAGTGATAGCATTATCGCAGTTAAGTAGAGCAGTTGAGCAGAGAAACGATAAGATTCCGCAACTATCAGATTTGCGTGAATCTGGATCTATTGAGCAAGATGCAGATATCGTTATGTTTATTCATAGAGAAGAACTATACAACCCGGATACCGATAGGCCTGGAGTAGCTGATTTGGTTATCGCAAAGCATAGAAATGGTCCTGTTGGTAAGGTAGAATTATTTTTTGTTCGAGAGCAAGCAAGATATAGAGATTTGGAAAAACATTTGCAAAATTCCCCAATGTAATTACTTCCTTGTTTCATCTTGTTTATGAAAAAGGAGAATCAAATTTATTTTGATCGTCTTTTATGTTACCTTTTGGATCTAAATATATCTCGACTTTAGTTTTCATTCCTTCTTTTATATCTAATTCAAGTAAAGATTCCGGTTTTTCTTTGATTAGCTCAAGTTCTTTTTGTTTATCAGATGGGAAATTGTAATTTTTAGAAGAGGCTAAAATTGCATATACTCCTGGATCCAAATTTATAGGAAATCTACCTTTTTGATCTGTAATATATGTGTCAACTAGCTCCCATGAGTTTTTGTTAAATATTTTGATCAATATTTTGGGAATGACTAGGTTTGAGGATGAATCAAAAACCTTTCCAATAAAGTTTCTGCTTCTGAGATGTGTATAACTATATACGATAAATACAGATAAATATAATATAAAGAATGCAAGATTTAATATATTGGGTTTGATTATTATTGCAAAAGTAGAAATTATTAAGCCAAAAATATTCAAGATCCTACTGTTCTTATCAAAAAAGTTAGTGTAATTGGTTAGTAGATTTTTCGGTCGTATTTGTAGTAATAGTTTTTGTATATTTCCTTCTTTAGGGATAAGTCCTATATCATTCATGAAATTGGGTTGATCTAAGAGAATATTCTGCTCAAAATCTTTATATTCTGGATGTGAGACAGTAATTCGGTATTCCCCTGGATCTAGCAATAGCCCATATTTGCCTTTCATATCGCTAACGGTTTGTAATAGTAGTGCTTTACTGTTTTTAATGTATGCTCTGATGACAGCAAATGCTACAGGTTTCGAATTGTTTATATCATATATTATTCCCCAGGGATTACGTCTCTTAACAAGGCCCAAATAAGCAAAGAGTAGGTATGGAGATCGAGTTAGTAACAATAATCCAAGTATGTTTGCTAGTAGTGCAGAGGATAGGATTGAAGTAAGAAATCCTGCTACGCCAAGCTTTTCACTAATAACTCTAATTGGTTCGGGGATATTATTTGAAATATACTGAATAATCGGGGATTCGGTTAGTGTTTTGATAATAGGTATATTTTGTATATCGTTTTTGATCTGATTGGTTAGGCTACAATATTGCTCAGCTTCCTCACAAATTGTCTCGTCGATTTGAGGCTTGATTCTATTGATATTAAAATAAAGTGTAGCTTGGGTAGTTTCTCCGTCGAAATTATTGATACTAACTTGGATTATGGAATAACTGCCATTAGGGAGTGCATCAAATCCAGAAATTTCTATAGTATATCGATTTTGATCTCCAATTATTTTGACTTCAGGAGAGCTTGATGTATAGGATTTGTTATTTAGTTTGATCGATAATGAACTAATGTCGATATTCTGTCCATTTCCAATTATTTTAAAAATAATATTGTCAGTATTTTTGATTTCGTCAGTACTATTTTTTGGGTTTATAAAAAGGATGAAAGGATTTGACGTGATTTGTGATTCTGGTTCATTTATTGTGCAAGTGGTTTGCTCGAAATTGAGTGACACATTTCTTGTGAGAGTCAAAATATCAGCTGTGCCAGCTTGATTTACGATATTTGAATCGAAGGTATTTCCTGTACCATTAAATATAATATTCAAGTTAGTTGACGATATACCTGGGTTTGATTTCAATAATATCGACCCGAATATATTTTTTCCATTAAACGGAGCAGAGGCAGATGCCGCAGATAAGGTTATAATTCCTGTCTGCGTATTGACCGTGCTTCCAAAATATCCTTCAAATATGCTTCCTGGTTTGATTTGTATACCTGGGATATTTGGCATGGAATCAATTATTTCTATATGTTGAGGATTGTAGTTAATAATAATATCTGCACCAGAAGAACTGACTCCGTTTGTATCAAGTATTATGTCTACGTATCTTTCACAATTTGCAGCCAAGGTGATATTTTCATTGCTAAAAGAAAATTCAGCAGCATTTATATGAATATTTGTAATAACAAAAAATATTACAATGAGAAATAACCAAATTGATTTAATTTTATTGTCCATGTTGATATAGGTTGGATAATAATATTGACATATCAATTGAGTTCACCTTTCCATCTAAATTTAGGTCCGAAAAATAATAATTAGTGTTAGCGTTTTTTATTATCTCCAAGATATCAAAACTATTTATGTAATTATCTGGTATTACACTTATACTACCGGCTCTCAAAAATAATTGATCAATAGTCAGATCGACAAAGGCATACTGAGAGAGAAATAGATTACAATTTGATATTTGCCTTAGATGTGAAGCTCCCTTAACTGCCAATATGTAAGATCCTCCTGGTACCCCTTCTTCAATATGTATTTGTCCAATTCCGGAGGAATTGCTATTTATGCTTAGAAAGGTATAAAGCGTATTTTGGGTTAGGCAATCTAATAGTTCAACTTTTGAGATGGTACCCCAATTATTAACGCTTGGGATTCTTTTCTCTGGATAGGCCTTGTAGGCAATTGTCTTGACTGTCACACTGGCTCTAACATCAATTTCTCTCTGATTTTGGGCATGAGTTGATCTAGGCAATAAACATAATGATATTAGTATGACGACTAAAAGTTGTTTTATGATTAATTTATTATCCATATAATAAGTTTACTTGAATATCATTGTTATGACTAGTGCAGAGTACAAATATATAAATTAAATTCTGTACTAATTGTCAGAAAGAATGTAAAATTAGGCTATATGTTGATTAATGCTAAAAAATTATGCCAGATAAAGATATTAATGTGTTGAGTTTTTTGACTCAAATGATTCAAGAAAAACATGGAGATGACGCAAGTCTGGAATTTCTTGAAGTCGAGAGAGAGCGTCTATATATTGAATTCGGGGATTTCTTATTGGCAAAATTTGAGCCATTGTTAAGTGAAGAGGCAAAAATTGAATTTGCACAGATTTCAGAGAATTATGTCAATCAAGATGAAGTGTTCCAGTTTTTAGTCAATTCTATAGAAGATCTAGAAACTAAAATTGTCGATGCGATGTATGAGTACAAAGATAATTATATAAAAGAAAAAGATTCATAAAAATGGCAATACCAAATCCATCAGTATTGGTGAGGAAGCAGTCTGAAGCTGTCTCGGCACAATTTGATCAAAAAAAGACAGAGATAGTCGGTCAAATTTCGACTCAAATTGATAAACAACTCGAACAGGTGAAGGAAAATGAACAGGCACAATTGGATGCCGTTGATTCGAAGATCGGTCAAATGCAGGATATCTTGAATCAGATGGATACTTCAGATCCAAGAAGAGATGACGTGATTAAGAATATTGGCTTACTTAAAGAACAGTACAAACAAATAAAAGCTCAGGTCAAGTTGGCGATTGCATCAATCAAGGCCAATGGAGCAAGGGAAAAGGAAAATATCAAATCAAGAATTGAACGGGAGAAATCAAAGGCAGTTAGATCTGCTGTTGAGGCTGCTTTGTCACAATTTAGCATGATGATGCAAAAACAGAGGATTCAAAAAGAGGGGGCAGTAGGTGATGAACTCAGATCAGGAAATAGAGGTTAAAAATAGTTGCTAATATTGGTTAACAGTTATAAAATTATAGCGTTGTTTTGCCGGCATGGTGGAATTGGTAGACACGCTGGACTCAAAATCCAGTGAGGGTTAAACCTTGTGTGAGTTCGACTCTCACTGCCGGCATTTTTTCGATTGTCTGATAGTATTCTTTGTGATACTATTTTTTCAATCCTTCTGTTTAATTATTTAAAATACTTATTATGTCTGATCTATTATTAGAGCTTGTAGATATGAATGAAAATATTGATTATGGAATATTCGTTAAATTGTTTTGTTCGTATATATTGTTGTTGTGGATAGTTATTTCTGCATGGGTAGGAATGGATGCTAGAAAACGCTTTAATAAAAAATATGCAATTTTGTTTTTTCTTTTAGTTTTGGTATTAAATTTCCCAATGTTGATCTTTTATTTCATTATTAGACCAGAAGAGCAATACGAATATTATGACCAATGGGATCTAGGTGGTGTGAATGTTCCTTTAGTTAATTTTGTTGGAAAAGAGGGGGTTGAGATGGTTTTGGAACTGAAACTAAATCCATCGAAGGTCACTTCAAAAATAGCAAGTGATATGAAGATAGATGTAAGTTGGGACTCTCCAAAAGAAGATATGAAACTTGTTACTAGCCCTGTAGGAAGTGTAATGCAAGATAAGCCTGATCAGAGAATAGAGACAAGTTTCTCCCACATTAGTGGTCTAGTACAAAAAAGAATCAAAAAAATCAAAGAAATATTAGCTTCATACAAAAAATGGAGAAGAAATGATAAACAAAGTCCAAAAGAAGGTTTAGCTAAAAAAGAAATCACAAAACAGGCTGAGCAATTACAGAGAAAACAAGTTCCTAATAAAAAGAAAAACAAGAATAAGAAAAAAAAGAAATAATATATTATGAAAATTAATAATAGAGATTATGCAAATGGTCTTAAGGCTTTAGTGATTGAGGATAAGGAGAGCTTGAGTGCAACAGCTTTGATATTAGTAAAAACCGGTGCCAGATATGAACAAGATTCCAATTCTGGCGTTGCTCATTTTATTGAGCATACAATATTTAAAGGTACAAAAAAAAGACCTGAAAGCATTCTTATTGCATCTGAAGTAGAGAATCTTGGCGCACAGATGAATGCTTTTACTTCATATGAATATACCGGCTATCACATAAAAGCTCCAATAGAAAATTTCGAAAACAGTTTTGAGGTATTAGCCGATATGTTCTTGAATTCATTATTCTTAGATAGTGAAATTGAGAAAGAAAGAGGAGTGATAATTGAAGAAAAAAATATGTATGAAGATCAACCGATGGATAAGGTTGATGAGATATTTGGTAATCTACAATTTGAGAAGCACCCTTTGGGAAGAGAGGTAATAGGTCATTTGGAGAGTATCAAGAATTTGAAACGTGAAGATTTTATTGAATTCATGCAACAAAATTACAGTAGTTCAAATACTCTAGTAGTTGTAGCTGGTGGCGTCGATTCTGAGAATATCTTTGATTTAATTGGCAAAAATTTTGCGAAAATGCAATCAAGAAAAATTGTCAAACCCTCAGTCTACTCTAAATCGAAACATAGAATTAATAGTGTTCATTTATCAAGACCAATTAATCAATCACATATCATGATGGGGACGTTTGCTCCATCTAGGAATATGGATCAAAAGTATGCATATAAAGTTGGTAATGCGATATTGGGCAAAGGATTTGGTTCGAAGCTTTTCCAGAAAATTAGAGATGAACTCGGGCTTGCATATTATGTTTATTCAACTTATCAAGAATTTGAAGAAATCGGAGTACATAAAATTGGTCTGGGTGCTGATAATTCAAAAGCGCATAAGGCTATTGAAGCAGTTAATGAAGAATTAAGAAAGATCGCAAAAGGTGAATTTTCTGATGATGATCTGACGAGAGCAAAAAACTACTTATTGGGTAATTTGTCTATTGGTATAGAGACTAGTGATGATATGGCGATGTGGTTTGGTATACAGGAACTACTTTTGGGCAAAACTTTGACTATTGATCAGATGAAGTCTAAGATAAATAAGGTCAAAAAAGCAGAGATAGCCGAAGCCTTTTCTAGTTACCTTGATTATGAGGATGTTTTGATTGCAAGCGTTACACCTCATAAGTCTTTTGAGATTTAATTATTAATAACAAAGCTATCAACTTCAAGAGTTTTACTTACAAAATACCAAGAGATGCCAGAAACGTCCCAGGTTGGGATAATAGGCCAGTATTATTGGATCGAGATTTCTTGCTACTTTGGTTTTCCCAGGTTTCCACGTTAATTGGCGGTGGAGTATTGGGATTAGTTGTAGCGTTCATGGTAGATAGTGGTCAGATGACAGGGCATCATATTTCAACTTCAAGTTCAGCAATGGGACTTGTGATACTTCTAAATAATACCCCTTCATTTTTTGTCGCATTTTTTGCAGGAGTATTGGCAGATTGGTTTGATAGAAAAAGAATCATGCTTATTGCAAATCTATTTAGGGCAATCTTTTTGACGATATTTCTAATTTTTGCAGGATGGAATTATGCAATCATTGCTTTTGGAGTGATTTTTTTGATTTCTTCAGCAAAACAGATATTTATACCTGCAGAAGCATCGATGATCCCTGATATTGTTCGCAAAGAAAGTATTATGACTGCTAACTCGATTTTTAATCTCACAACAGCCATTACCTATGTGTTAGGCTTTATGATTGCTGGTCCACTTCTCAAGTTGATGGGACCAACGTTGTTATTAATAGTGTTAATTAGTCTTTTTATTTCTGCTTCTGTTGCGACGGTATTTATTAGAGTTCCAAAGAGAGAGTCGATAAAAATTGTAGAGTATAAAAAATTTATTTCATTAGTAAAAGATTTTTACAATTCTTTTGTTGAAGGAGTAGGATATATAATGTCAGAGAAATTGCAAAGGCTGATGTTAGTTCATAACCTTTTCGCTCAATCATTATTATTCGTATTTATTGCATTGATATTTAAATTAGGGGAGTTTTTGATTAACTTGAGTCCTACAAACATTGGTTTGGTCGCTGTATTGCCAGTTGGGATAGGATTGGCCGCTGGAGTTATCTTGATGAACACAACTTATAAAAATAGCAAAAGAGTGAAGTTAAGTTTCATGGGCGTGGTCATTCAATTTATTGCTACATTTATCCTATCTGGAGCTGCGTTAATTAGATGGAATGAAATTGAATTAATAAATCTATCGACAAATCAAATTGTATTGATACTTACTTCAATTGCTACTATATTGATAGGATTTGGATTACCTTTCATGTTGATACCTAGTCAGACTGTTATTCAAGAAAATACCAAAGATGGTTTCTTAGGTAGGGTATATGGAGTTTGGTTGTCATTAAGTCAGGCAATAGCTTCTATACCAGCAGTGATTATAGGATATGCCGCGGATTTTTTCCTTGGAGTTCCAACTACATTGGTATGGAGTAGTATTATTGTTGGATTATATTGTCTATTTTTATATAAATATAGAGACTTAGCATGAAGCCAGTTCTTTTTTCTATCAACGGAATTGATATACCTGCAATAACTATTTTTTGGGTATTAGGCTTTATTGTTTTTGGGTATTTCTTGTCAAAAAGATTTAAGAATATAAAGAATGTTAATCTGGGGTTCGATATTGTGATTATGACTATGGTGCTTTCGATAGTTCTAGGTAGGGTGTTTTTTGTTTTCAAAAATTGGGGACAGTACAAAAATGATTGGACCTTTCTTCCTGTTCAAGAATCAATTGATGGAATAAGTTGGTTTCAATCTATGCCTTGGACATTAGCTGCTTTCTGGGAACCAAAAGTAAATTTTGGGATGATCATGATTGCAGTATTTCTTGCAGGAATGTTTTTTTATGGATTAAATAAACTTAAGCTTGAATATACAAATTACTGGAGTAATTTATGGATGGGATTTATTCCTGCGATGATAATCTTTAGTGTTGGATATCTACTAGATGGAACTTATTATGGTAAACCATCTGAACTTCCTTTTAGTATTGTTTATAAAATAGATGGCTCGGCAAGGTTCGCCATTCAGATAATAGAGATAATAGGATTAATGCTCATTTGGGCGTTCTATCTAGATAGAATTAGGTTTAGAAATTTTTCCCAAAAACTATTGGTAATTGCTTTTCCGATTCTTTTTTTTGCTATGAAAATTATATTATGGTTTGAAAGTGGTCTTTATCAAAAACAATTTTGGATTTTTGACACTTTCCAGATTTTTTGGATTTTGGCAATAATATTAGTATTGTTTGATTATCTAGTCAATCTAGTACTATTTAGAAGAAGTAGTGAGACTAGTCAAAAAGCAAGACAATCTAGGAGCATAATTAGAGGCAAAAATTATAATCAGTCTTTTTCTAGATACCAGAGAAATAATAAATTTCAATTATTTAAGACTGATGCTGTATCTTCTAGAAAAGTATAACAAAAAGTTTCTAATTAATGATAATTATGTGTACTTCTCTCTTTTTTCATTATTCTTATTTGATTCGATATCTAAGTATCTAGTATATAATAATTCTTTTTATGTAATTAATTCCGGATTATTCTTCGGGTTGTTGAATTGGCCACAAGGTGTAAATATAATAGTCTTATGTGTGATTTTGTTATTAGTAGGATACA
>CAYUFB010000006.1:0-49097 GCA_964444125.1 uncultured Candidatus Saccharibacteria bacterium | reverse complement strand
AACAGGATGCACTTTTGATGCAAAAAGTATATAATGGGATTTAGTTGAGTTAAATATTTTTATATTTTCTTATTAAATAATTATGGCCAAAAAAGCAAATCTGGAAGAAAAGGTTGTCAAAAAAACAGCTGTTAAGCAAAAAAAGAAAGAGGAAAAAGTTAAAGCGAAAAAGGAACCAATTGTCGTGAAAAAGGATTCAGAGCTTGTTGTAAATTTTAGCCCCATCTATTTACCCATTGCAATAGTCATTGCTTCGGTATTGTTTCTCCTAGGAGTAGTATTACTTTTATCGAATCAATCGATATTTGGGGGGCAGAAATTTGAATGTGACAAATTAGATAGATTAAGTTTAGGTTGTCTCAAAGAGTATGCTAGAGAAGCAAAATTGAAAACTTCAAAATTCGACAAGTGTTTGGAAGAAGAAAAATACAACGACGTAATTGATCAGGAATTAGAATCAGCTGAAGATGTGAATTTGAGAGGTACGCCACATGTCATTATTGGAAAGTACGAAAACGACAAGGTCAAGGGTTTTTATGCAGGAGGTGCTCAGGAGGCCTCTTATTATGAAGAACTTATCGAGGGTCTAAAAACAAAATCTCTTGAGGAAGTTAGAGATCAATTGATCCTTGATAATTATGGCACAAAAGAAGAAATTTTAGTGAAAATCAAAGAAGCGTACAGCTCTCAAGGAGTGTCTGATGAGGATTTAACTGAGTATGCCCAAAAGGCGCTTGATACAGAATTAGCTTTATATGATGTTAGGGAGTATGAATTAGGTGATGGACTTAGTATTGGGGACAAAAAAGCTTCTATCGTCCTTATCGCTTACAGTGACTATGAATGTCCATACTGTCAGATATTTGCACAAGATACTTTATCTGAACTTAAAGAAAAATACATCGACAAAAATGAAGTAAGGTTTGTATTTAGGGATTATCCAATAGAGTCAAGTCACCCTAAAGCAAGACGTGCTGCAATTGCTGCAAGATGTGCAGCAGAACAAGGAAAATATCCTGTTTATCATGATTTACTCTTTGGAGTGACCCAGAAATAAAAATTATTTGAAATTAACTGCTTAAGTTCTATGAGATATTTATGGGTATTGGTTGTTTCGGCTTTTGTGTTTGGTTATATTGCCCAATATCTTTTCGTATCGACATCCCCATGGGATAAAGAAAAATTGATTGCCGATTTTGGAAGAGATGAAGTTGTATCTCAAGATCAGGCGATCGTTTTTTTAGATGATGCTATTGAACTTGGATTGGTATCTAAGTACCTAAATTTTATTAATCTTGGGTTACTTCTATTATTTTCCAGTCTCTCGGTTGGATGTGTTATAGTTTTTGTGCATCTAGTTATTGATAAGCTATTTTTCAAGAAATTCTATGAAGAGCCGAACTTGAAGCAAGCGCTCCGAAGAGCAGCTCTAGCCAATCTATTTATAGTATTATTAATCTTGCTTCGGTTGTTTGCTCTTTTAGATATCTATACTGGCCTTATTTTCTTGGCTATAGTTATATTTGTAGAGTACTCGCTTTCTAAAGAGTGATATAATCAAAAAATTAATAATTTATGACTATGAAAAAAGTATTAGTAGCAGTTGCTTGGCCATATGTAAACGGGGATATCCATGTAGGACATTTGGCGGGCTACTTGCTTCCAGCAGATGTTTTTGCAAGATACTCGAGAATCAAAGGATATGATGTGCTGATGGTGTCTGGATCTGATTGCCATGGTACTCCTATCACAGTCCAAGCAGAAAAAGAAAAAATCTCTCCAAAAGAAGTTGTCAAAAAATATCATAAAAAAGATATCGAATTATTTGAGCTTTATGATCTTGATTATAATTTGTATACGAAAACTACAACTGAAACACACAAAAATGTCGTCCAGGATTTGTTTATTGATTTATTGAACAACGAGTACATCATCAAGGATACTATGAAGCAGTATTATTCGCCCAAAGACGATGAGTTTTTGCCGGATAGATATGTTGAAGGCACTTGTCTATATTGCAAGGCAGCAGAGCAGCGAAGTGACCAATGTGAAAGTTGTGGCAGATGGCTAAAGGAGGGTGAACTGATAAATCCTGTAAGCAAAAAAACAGGGGAGAAGGTGGAACTAAAAGACAGCGAGCATTATTTCCTTGATTTCCAGAAGCTTGAAAAAGAACTCGAGGATTATTTGGATGGGAAGGTCGATGGCGAAGATAAAAAAGAGATATGGCGAAATTGGGTCTACAAAGAGGCAAAAGGATGGTTAAAAGAAGGAATGAACAAAAGAGCGATAACTCGTGATATCAATTGGGGTATTGAATTACCAGTTGATCGCATACCACAGGATAAGCTAGTAGAAAATATTGAGAATAAAAGAATTTATGTCTGGTTTGAAGCTGTAATCGGTTATTTAAGCGCCCCACAAGAGTGGTCGCTCTACGCCAAAGAAATGACGGATCAAAAGCAAGTTACAAATGATTATATCTTCAGAAAGTACAAGGGCCAAAGTGATGACTGGAAAGAGTGGTGGCTGGATAAAACTTCTAGACATTATTATTTCATGGGCCAAGACAATCTTGTTTTTCATACTCTAATGTGGCCAGGAGAATTAATTGGATCCCAAAAAGGCTATACATTGCCGTATAACGTAGTGGTCAACAAATTTATGAACCTCAACAACGGCAAGTTTTCTAAAAGTCGAGGGAATGTTATAGATAGCAAAGAAATAGCTGAAGCTTTTGGAACTGATGCAGTTAGGTACTTCATCCTTTCCAATCTTCCAGAAAACAAAGAGAGCAATTTCACTTGGGAAAGATTTAAGGAAGCTAATAATAATGAACTAGTTGCTAATTTGGGGAATTTTATAAATAGAACATTGGTTTTCTATTCTAGGTATTTTAGTCAATATGAAAAGGAAATCAGATTGTCAGAGTTATCTGTGTCTGATATTAAATTTGAATCTGAAACAAGTGCTGTACTTGATCAAGTAAGAGATCATTTTGATTATATGCAAAAGTATTTAGCTGAGTGCAGATTTGTAGAGGCTATTAAGGAGTTAATGGAAATTTCTAGAATTGGGAATTACCGGTTTGATATGTTTAAGTTGTGGCTGAAAGTGAAAGAAAAAAACTATTATCATGATTACGAAACTGTGTCTGGGATGTTTTTGCTTTTAAATATTGTTGAATATTTGAGGTTGGGCATGCGCCCATTTCTTCCTGATGCATACGATAGATTGACAAAGATGTTAGGGTTCAAAGAGAAGGAGGTTCAAGTAGGACGAGATTTGTTTGAATTGAATCCAATTATTGCTTTAGAAAATGTAAACAACGTTAAACCTCTATTTAAAAAAATTGAGGACGAGGATATCGAGAAATTTGTCAAAGTAGACGAGAAAGAAAGTTTGAAATTAAGCAAAGAGGAAATAGCGAAATTGCTTGCACCGATTAAAATTGTGAAGATTATAAATATTGAGAAACATCCTGATGCAGATAGGCTTTTGCTTGTGACTATAACTGATGGAAATAGTGAAAACGTGATAGTAACCGGCGCATCAAATGTCGAAGTAGGACAATATGTCCCATATCTTAGTGAGGGGAATGTTGTACCTGGATGGTTGATAAATGATGGTAAAGAAATTCGCCTGGAGAAAAAAGCTATTAGGGGGGTTGAATCTAGTGGTATGATCTTGGCTTGTGATGAGATTGGAATATCAGACGATCACGATGGGATATACATAATTAAAGCTGACGAAAATGCTCTTGGTAAATCAATACTAGAAGTACTAGAAAAAGATACTTTAGCTAAAGTTAGAGTTTGATGAAGACGTTTGAAGAAATAATCCAAAAAAACGTATTGTTTGATTCGCATTGCCATCTTAATGATTTGGCCTATGATGATGACAGAAATGATGTTGTAACTAGAGCTATAGGGGCTAATGTAGAATTCATCATAGATATAGGAGTTGACCTTGATAGTTCAATTAAAGCTATAGCAAGTGCCAAAAAGTATAAACAAGTATACGCGTCAGTTGGAGTCGATCCAGAAATCTTGATCCCAGGAAGCGACCTATTTGATGAGCAGATATTTGATTTAGATGATGTTGGTTTCCAAAATTGGTTAGAGTTTATAAAAAAGGAACTAAATTCACTAGCAAAGCAGGAAAAAGTAATTATGATCGGAGAAACGGGGATTGATAATTACTGGCTACAAAAATCTGATTTGGAGGAGAGAATTAGAAGAATATCACTAGACAGGCAGGCAGATTTATTTAAAGTACACTCCCAAGTTGCCAAGGCAAATAACATGCCACTTTCTATTCATAGTAGAAACGCGATTGATAAAGTGCTGAAGATTTTAATATCTGAAAAAATAGAAAAAAGAAAAGCAGTATTTCATTCACTAACTCCAGATAATCTAGATACAGAAGCAATCTTTGAGAGTAAATGGAAGGAAATAATAAATTCGGGTTATTATATAGGAATCAATGCAATTTCTACCTACAAAGGCGCAAATCTTCTTAAGGCACAATTAATTAAACATATATCACTCAATACTGGTATATCTCGTTTATCATCGATTTATTTGCAAAATGAACTAAAAAGCTTGTATGATGCTCAGGTCCTCTTTGAGACGGATGGTCCGTTTCTTGCACCCGCTCCATATAGGGGTCAGAGAAATGAGCCGTCGTATTTGAAAAATATTATCGAAGCTTTAAGTTTATAAAAAATTCTCCCATGCCTCCTGTTAGTCAAATAGAAATTAACATTCCTACGGATATAACCTTTCAGCAAGAAATTCCGAATGGATCTATGATAGAAATCGATACTCAACCAGGTATTATCAAGTATCAAGTTTTTCATAATTTAGATGATCCTGATCCAGTTAAATTAATTAATATGGTCGCTTGGTTAGATAGTCAAGCGTTAGATGATTCATTATGTAATACATACCCAGGCGAAAGATCCGACAACGGGTCTGAAAATAATAATACTCAAGGGGGATACTTTTTATTTAAAGATTTGGACATAAAAACAGGGCGAATAGGCGTCTTATCCCTTGACGCACAGACTGAAGATATAATAGCAGTGATGGATAGAGTTTTTGGTATATCGGAAAGAAGTTTAGGTGTAAGCTCACAAAAAAGGCATGAAATAAGGAATATTGTTCCACGTATTGCTTTGCAAAGTAAGTTGTCCAAACCAGGGGCCGAATTGATCGGTAATCTTCACAGTCATTATGTAGATTTGGCAAGATGCATTGATGGATCCTATGAATTTACGATTTGGGATACGATCAGGAATTGTAAATTATTTTTTTCAGTACATAATGAATTAAGTTTCCTTGAAGGGGAAATTGTGCATGGAATGACTCAGCCTGGAACAAAGCTTTCAAAAGAAGATATGAAGCTTATAATAAATGAGAACGTATTTATGGGAATAAAAGAACTTGCAATAAATGCCAGAAAATATGGTGAAGATCAATCAGCAATATTATCTGTTGAAAAGGAAAATGATAATGCTATTTTTACTTTTTATGACAGAGGGATAGGTATATCTAGGCAGGACTTGCAGTTTGGAGAAGGTCTACTGCCACCAATATTGCAGGAACATTATAGAGGTGAGAATGCCGGAGAAATCGAAGGTACTGGCATGGGATTAAGCTATTATAGAAAACCTAAGAGATGGTCAGGATGTTTTGACGGTGGCTTCAATTGATTCTGATGGAGCATTTGGTATCAAGGCGAGAAGAGAAGGCGAGCAAATAATTATACAAGCACTAAACCCAGAAGAACTAGATTTCCCTGAAGGTTTTATCACAAAATTCGCCTTAAGTTTTCCTTTAGAATCAAGTGAAAATCCTCAAACTAATATTCCTGAGCCATAATTATCAATCCCAACTAGAATACATTATGCTCTTATGGTCTTTAAGATTTTCCGGCAGTTTTTGCCAGATCGTCTCTGTAATAAATGGAATAAATGGATGCATGAGTTTCAGGTATTCTTTTAAGGCAATAGCAAGTGTAATTTGAGCATCCATTCTTGATTTGATAGCTTCATCAGTCTGGTTGATTATATTTCCCTCTTTGTCTTTCGTATATAGTCTTGGTTTGTAACTTTCAAGATCAATATCACAAAAATCATGCCAAAAACTTGAATAAATTAGTTCTGCAGCAAGCCCTGGTCGAAATGCTTCAATATGTCTTGCAATATCAGCTTTCAATTCTTCAATTTTTTCTAACAATTTGATATCAGTTGGATTATCGAGGTTCTCAGGTTCAAAAGCAGAAATATCTTGAATATTTGAGAGCACGAACTTTGAAGCATTCCAGATTTTGTTTAGAAATCTTTTGTATCCTTCAAGTTTCTCGTAATTAATCGGGTACCCAGCACCAGCTTTATTGCCAACGATATACATAAGCCTTAAGACATCTGCTCCATACTTTGAGATTATCTCATCAGGTTGAATCACATTGCCCTTAGACTTGCTCATTTTTTGACCATCAGGAGCTTTGACTAATCCATGTAAGTATACATCTTTAAATGGGATCTCCTTTTGAGTATAAAGTCCTAACATAATCATACGACTTACCCATAACTCTAATATGTCATACCCAGTCTCCATAATATCTGTTGGATAGAATGAGTCGATAAGATCATTGGCTATAAGTGTGGCATATGGCCATTGTCCAGATGAAAACCAGGTATCAAGTACGTCTTTATCTTGTATCCAGTTTTCTTCAAAGAGATTGGAGAAATTGTATAATTGCAGGTTATCAGAATCATTTTTTCTTGTTTCTTCAACAGTTTCTCCGCCAAGTTTTCTGCGAAGAATCCTTAATATGCCTGTGTGGGTTACAATTAGTATTTTTCTTCCACTATTTTCTTTTTTTACTTTTTCTAAGAATTTATCAACTCGTGCTTCTACTTCTTTGACGCTCTCTCCACCTCTGATTTCCTCTTGATATTTCTCGCTAATATCCTTAGTTATCTCCGGATATTCTGCGCAAATTTGATCCCATGTTTTGCCTTGCAAAATCCCGAAATCTCTTTCAACTAATAATTCATCTTCAATAAGTTCGATTCCTGTCTTTTTAGAAATAATCTCTGCTGTATCTTTTGCACGAGAAAGAGGGGAGGTGATGATTAGATCAAAGCTTGATAAATCTTGTGTGATAGCGAAATTTTCTGCTTGCTCTATGCCTGTTTGATTCAATTTTGCATCAAGTCTTCCAGCAAAAATTCCTTTTCTGTTCTCGTCTGTTTCTCCATGTCTTACGGCGCTCAAAGTTAACTTTTGAGAACCATTTTGCTTTGAAGTGGGCTTGTCCTGCTGGACTTTGATTAGATCCTTTTCTAGTGCATCCTGGATATTATCAATTTCTATCCCGTCGATAGTTTCGATAATCTGGCCGGTTTCCTGGTCGATTTTTTCTTCCAAGGATCCTTTATACCAGACTGGAATTCTATATCCCCACCAAAGCGATCTGGAAACCGGCCAATCATGGAGATTCTCCATCCAGTTGAGATATTTCTTCTCCATATATTCTGGATGGATTCTAATCTTTTTGTTTTTGACTGCGTCAATCGCTGGTTGTTTGAGTTTCTCAACATCGATAAACCATTGAGAAGACATTATCTGCTCAATTACTGCCTTCGACCTTTCTCCAATCATCACGGCATGGCTATGGGGCTCTCTTTTGACAATAAGACCTAATTTGTCCAAATCTTCGATAATGACTTTTCTGCATTCTTGCGTAGTGAGTCCCTTGTACTTTGCTGGTATGGGACCTGTCATTTTTGCGTCTTTGTCGATAACGTTGATATAGTCTAGTGTTGAGTTATTTACTGAATACTGAATACTGGATGCTGGATGCTGCTGGTTCCACTCATTCATCATTTTGTAATCATCCATCGAGTGCGCTGGGGTCAATTTCACTGCTCCAGTCCCAAATTCAACATCCACATGAGGGGAGGTGATGATTGGGATTTCTCGATTTACTAGTGGCAATAATAACTTCTTACCAACTAAGTCTTTGTATCTTTCGTCATTGGGATTTACAACAACTGCGGTATCTCCAAGCATGGTCTCAGGTCTAGTAGTTGCGACAACAATAAATGATTCCTCGTCTGTTTGTTCGGCTAAGGGGTATTTGATATATACAAGTTCACTATCTCTTTCTTCTCTTATTGTATCAATATCGGATAGTGTCGTTTTGGCAATCGGATCCCAATTAACAATCCTGACTCCTTTATAAATCATTTTTTCATTAAACATTTTCTCGAAAGTACCTAATACTGTTTTGACGACTTTTGGATCAAGTGTGAAAAGGTTCCTATCGTAGTCACTGGACAATCCGATCCTTTGTTCATCATCTATAACTTTTGGCATAAGTTTCTCGAAATGAGAATATGCTGACAAGTAAAATTTCTCTCTTCCCATATCATGTTTCGTCTTGCCTTTGTTCTCCAAAAAAATCTTTTCTAACACTACCTCTCCTTGTATGCCAGCATGATCCTTGCCTGGTTGGCCAAATACTTTTTTGCCTTTCAGTCTATTGTATCGAAGGAAGATGTCTTGATAGGCATATCCGGAGACATTTCCAATATGCGGCCTCATGTAGGCATTGGGGGGGGGATTTATAATACAGAAAGAATCTCTTCCATCATTTTTCATCTCATCTGTGCTCAAAAGTCCTTTGTCTTTATGGTATTCCGGTTTGAAGAATTTGTTTTCTAGCCAGTATTTCAGTATATCAAGTTCGTTTTGTTGTGGGTTGTATGGTCCATTCGGTAGCATTATTCCAATTTAAAAAATATTTGCAAATAGCAAAAATTAATAATTTCAGGGACGGATAATCCGCGGTACCACCCACATTCCAATTTGATTTCAAATTGGCACTTTATTTGTGATCCTAACGAGATCAAATTCGGACTGTTCTACTTACAATAATTTGCTTTCTTCAGTCTGCGATTTTCCAGAGGACGAATCCGGATATGACGCATTTAATTAGTTGAAATTATAGCATATCGATAATTTTAGATAAATTTTTCAGAGATATTTAATATTTGGTTGTTAAAATTCCAAGTAAAAAAGATTAATGTAGGTAACAAATGAATATAAAACTTTTATTAGAAGATTTGCTTTTTCCGATACAATGCATTAAGTGTGGTTACTGGGGTAAATATGTCTGTGATAATTGCAACAAAAAGTTTCTAGATATTAGAAGATCTATGCAATGTCACGTTTGCAAAAGGCTAGCCGAAAATTGTCTAGTTCACAAAAAATGCCAAAAGCTTACCAGTTTGGACGGGGTTTTGGTTTGTCAAAATTATTCGAAGCTTGGATTGAAAGTTATTGAGGAGTATAAGTACAAGTCGTATTCAAATATCTCCAAGTTTTTGGTGCCAGTTTATATCGAAACACTCCAAAAATATCCAAAGGTTCTCAAAGATGCGATATTCGTACCAGTCCCTTTATACAAAAAGAAACAATGGGCGAGAGGCTATAACCAAGCTGAAATCTTGGCAAGATTTGTAGCTAAAGGGATCAAGCAGGAAATGAAATTAATAATAAATAGGTCCAGACAAACTAGGACCCAAGTTGGGTTATCGAAATCTGAAAGAGAAGAGAATTTGAAAGAGGCCTTTGAATTATCCGGAGAATTTATTCCGCCGCTATCTAGTGTAATTCTTGTTGATGATATCATGACGACGGGAACTACTCTTGAAGAATGTGCCCAATTGCTCAAAAGTAACGGCGTCAAAAAAGTATATGCAGTAGTCTTTATGCGCGGCTGATTGGTAAGAGTATTGTCATTTTGGTACCGATATTGACTTTGCTTCTGACACTTAATTTGCCATCATGTTCTTCAATAAGTTTTTTGCACATGGGTAAGCCTATTCCGTGGCTACCTTGTGAGTGATGAATTCTAGAAAATGGTTCGAAAAGTTTAGGTAGTAATCTAGGCTGAATCCCTCTGCCTTTATCTTCTACAACTATTTCAAGATAGTCTTTTTTGACCTTGCTTGAAAGATTGATGTCGTATTTGTCCTCAGATTTTTTCGAATGCAGATATGCGTTTTCAATTAATGTCATCAATACATCCATAATTGCATCAGTATCGATTTCAATTTCAATATTTTCATTGAATAATAACTTCAAGCAATCACAGCTTGAACTATGTTGCATGTTGCAATATTTGTATCCCATCGATTTGGCTTTGACATAGACTGCTTCAATGAAGTCTTCAGATTTGATTTTTTGAAACTTAATATCGTATTGTCTTAGATCAAGTTTGGCTACATCCAGAAGTTTTGTAACTTTTTTGTTTGCACTCTTGAGTTCATTTTTGATTGTTTGTGTTGTTTTTTTTGTGAATTTCTGATCCTCGTAATTTCTTAATACCAGATCTAGATATCCATTTATTATTGTAAAAGGCGTTTTCAATGAGTGTGCAATTTCTGAAAATATTTCTGCCTGTTTATGATACATATCTTTGAGTCTGATTGTATAATTTTTTTGTTGAGTGATATCACGAAGACCAATGAGATACATCTCTTCGTTTTGGAAAATAATAGGATTTATTCTAATTTCTACATCAAGGATTCTGCCACTTTTTGTAATAATTTTTGTTTCCAGTTCCTTTGGGAAATTTACTCCTTTTTCTCGTTGAGCTAGATATTCAATAAGCTTTTTACGTTCTTCTGGGATCAAATGTTTTTGTAAGTTTTTTATCTGCATTAATTCTTCTAATTTGTATTCAGTAATTTCTGTGAGTTTTGAATTAGCAAATCTGATTTTGTCTTTAAAGATAAAAATTCCCTCAAATATATTTTCAAATATTCTAAGTAAGTCGTTGTTTTCTTGACGCATCTGAGTAATCAGCCTTTTGTTTTGTAAAGCGTATGCTATTTCTCTTTGCAATATTCGTAGTACTTCTTTTTGGGCAGTTTTGATATGATCAAAACTGCCAACAACAATCACGGCCTCTACGGTGTTGCGATTTACGCAAGGGATTATGACGCTTTCTTTAAAAGGCAATAATCTATGAATTAACTTAAGAACACTTTTGGGAAATGGGGGGTTGTAGATTGATAAAAAATCTTTTGAAAAAATAATTTTTTTTGTCTTAATACTTCGTCCAATTGTGTTTTGCTCGTCCAGGAATTTGTTGGCCAATCCTTTGGTGTACTTTTTAGCCAAACTGTCTGCCTGTTTTCTAAATGAGGAAATTCCTTTATGTGAATAATGAAAAGTATTCGTATTTATAGAGATAAATAATGCGGCCTGATAACCAAGTTCATGGATGATAAGGTTCACAATTGAGTTGCCAAAGTTTTGGGCTTCACTGCTTTTTTCAATAACCTTTACTATTTCTTCTATGGCAACAAGCGAGCTAATAATATCGTTCTCGATTTTTTCGGTTTTTGGCAAAAGGTTCTCTAGATGACTGATAATAATCATGAGTAGTTTCTTGTCGGTTTCTGAAATTGGGGATTCTTGGACACATAGGATAACTTTTGGTTTGCGCTTGTTTACTTTTATAACCTGAAATACTTTGTGATTTGCTTCAATCTTTTGTATTGCTGAGTTGTCTGTAACAAGATCTTTTATTTGGTTTTGAGTTATCACTTCATCTGGTGTGGCTTTCTGCGCTTGTGAAGAATTAATTTGCCTATAGTGTGAGTTTTGCTTTATATAAAAGAGAATACTAGAACTCTTTGTTAAGTACTCAATAAGTTGTATCGTCTGGGCTATGATATCGTTGATTGATGAGGCTTTGTTGATTGATTCTGCCCATTTACTAATTTCCGAAATTTTGGTTATATATCCGTTTCGCATATATATCAAGAAATTGCTTGGTTATACAATGAAATAGCCAAAAAATGATATAATGATAACGTCAAAAGCATTTGTTCATTGACAATTCGTGTCGACATTTCCCCTAGAAGTCTTAGGATTCTAGGAAGGCTAGGGGGGATGCAAGTTTCGACAGGAAATATATGATTTAAGCTGCATATCGAGGATTTCTTTGTTCTCTCGTAAAAGTGAATAAAGGCCCGGCGTAAGCCGGGAGACGCAACAATCGTCAAAAACACATTCAAAACAATTGCAAGCTTCATTCCAAAGGTAACTTTGGAAATGCCTTCATTCGCAAGAGTGAATGCAAATCTTGCAATCGCTGCATAAAGTCGAGCGCTACGTGAGCCTTTGGCTCATAGCTCCTTTAACAGCCGTTCTTTAATTCTTCCTTGAGGCGAGGATTATCGAGCGAAACAAAGTCTCAAGTACAAGATCTAGGTGTTTGTTTGCCATCAGATCCCATGTTGTAGTAAACAGTCGATTATCGGTTTTTGGTTATTTCTATCGATAGTCGTCTGAAATAAATAACCTAAATATGTAGAGGTTTAAGTTAGTATCTCCTGGACGGGGTTTCAATACCCCCATCTCCACCAGACTTCGCTATTTTCGCAAGGCTTAAATAGCTTCGTCTGGCAAGCCAGTATTGAGCCTTTTGCCGCTGCTAAAATAGACGAAGTCTGAGTGTCCGGCGAAGCTTTAGCGTAGTCGGACTACCTTTCATTAAAGGCTTATATTTGTCCAACAAACCCTTTTCTATTGCTAAAAGACAGAATTTTTTTAAAGCTTGTGAATATTATTGCGATGTCTTATATCCTTCCGAAATCAGCCGTAGATCGAAGAAGGTAGGCTGGGCGAAGGAGGGTCTTCTAAAGAATTCAGGATTTTTTCAGAACTTTTTGATAATATCGGGCAATTATTAAAGACACTAGATGTTTTACGTTTATATTCTCAGAAGTATAAAAGATGCTGATAAAGTTTATGCTGGGATTACAACAAATATAAAGAATAGGCTAAAGGCGCATAATAGTGGTAAGTCTATCTATACTAACAAATTCAAGCCTTGGAGAGTAGAAACCTATTTGTGTTTCTCAAATAAAGACAAAGCAATAGCCTTCGAGAAGTATCTTAAAACTCCATCCGGCAGAGCTTTTAGGAACAAGAGATTGACAAATCTTCAGCCGCCAAAAGAGAAAGGCAGATAAAAGGATGGCGAAGAGAGAAGAAGATAATAATTCTTGGACTTGATATTTAGGCTTGAAGATCTGATTCGGCACACCTTCATGAAAAAGCGGTTGATGGGGAGTGAAAGTGAAAAGCTATGAAATAATAGATCTGGATTGTTTTGATAGGGGAGAAGTCTGCTTCTTTGTTTTGTAGCTTTACTCATCGAATGATATTATGACGTTATATTTCAATAAAAGGTATGGCTACAGTTCAAAATGAAATGGAAGAAAAAACTTACACTCAGGAATTCGAATTAGCTATCAAGCATGAGATTGATTTTTTACGTTCATTGGGCTTTCAAATTGATTCTGTCATACTAATGGGAGCTAACTATGAAGCAATGATAATCAATTTCAAAGGGGTTTTTGTTGTTTTGGGTATGATGCTTGTTGGGCTAGGCTTGTCTGATGTAACTTCCCTGAAAATTTATCTCAGGTTTGTAGGATTGTCTTTTGTTGCTAAGTTCTTATTATGGCCAATATTAATTTTAGGATTTATATTCATCGATCAGAATCTATTGCATCAGTTTACAAATGAGGTTCATAATACTTTCCTTTTGCTTTCAGTAGTACCAATAGCAGCAAATTCTGTAGCGTACGCCACAACTTTAAAGAACAACCCTGACAAAGTTGCGATTTCTGTGTTTTTTGAGTACACTATTTTCCTTGATATATATCCCAATTTTTGTCGCTTTGTTTATTAATAAATAATTCATAAGTCCTTTTTTATAACAACAAGATGTACTACTTATATATTTTGCTTTGTATCGATAATTCCCTTTACACAGGTATCACAAATAATATCGAAAAAAGGATGAAAGCGCATGAATCGGGTAAAGGTTCGAAATATGTGTATTCAAGAATGCCCTTTAAATTAATCTACCAAGAAGAACATCCTGATAGATCATCTGCTTCAAAAAGAGAAAATGAGATAAAAAAATATTCAAGGGATGAGAAAATTCGTAAATTGGGGTTAAGTGATATTTAGCATAACTTCAATCCTTGTTTTGTTGTGAAAAATTTTGTAAACTGTTATTAGTATTTTTAGTAGTAATAAATGAAGTTTGTTTCATCTATAAGCTTAGTAGTTTTGGTGTGTTTTGTTTACTTCCTCTTGCAATACCCTATACCTAAGGTTTCTGCGGAAGTTAGTGTTTTTGAAAATGGTTGGCCCGAAACTACTGCTGTATTTGGTAAGTCGATTGTGAATTATTTCACAAAACCAGAAAAGCTCGCGATAGATAGTAATGATAATATCTATATAGTTGATTCTGGGACACGCTTGATCAACAAGTATAATACAAATGGGGGGTGTTAATTAAGTGGGACACCGATGAGGTTGGTGACTTACATCCATCAATACCTGTAAGTGTTGCGATTGATAGCAATGATAATATATTTATTGTTGATCAATATAACAATGTAATAAAAAAATATGATACAAATGGGAATTTCATTTCGAAGTTCGGGAATGGGTATGGCGGTGGTGATGGATATTTCAATTACCCTTTGGATATAGCGATAGATGGAAGTGACAATATTTTTGTGGTTGATAATAATAATTATAGAATTCAAAAATTTGATAGTAGTGGGACTTTCTTAACAAAATGGACATTTGCTAGTATTGTCGAGCCTTATGGCATTGCCGTTGATGTAAGTGGTAATGTTTTTGTGGCGGATGGATCAAGCAATAAAGTCATAAAGTTCTCCAATACTGGAACTTATATAACGGAGTGGGGAGGGACCGGCACATCAGAAAATGGGAAATTCTGGTATGCCAAAGGGATTGAGGTTAATAGTACTGGGGATGTCTATGTTGCGGACTACAATTCTGTTCAAAAATTCTCGAATTCTGGTACATATGTTTCAAAAATTGGGCGATTCATCAATAACTTGAACATACCGCCTTATCATGAAAATGGCATAAATTCTGGCACTGATCTTGCTTTCGATAGCAATGGAAATATCTATGTGGTCAGTCAAGGTGAAAACCGTATACAGAAATATGACAGTGATTATAATCATCTATCCTCTTGGGGAGCTATGGGTAACCAGGATGGGCAGATGGCTGGGCCGACAAGAATGGTCTTTGATAGTAACCATGTATTACATGTTGTAGATAGAAACAATAGTAGAATTGTTAGGTATGACATAGAGGGTAATTATCTAGGAAGGTTTGGTTCATACGGTACTAGTAGTGGTCAATTCTCAGTGCCAGCAGATATTGCAATTGATGAGAATGGAAATATTTACGTTGTGGATCGTGCTGGTACAGCTAGTGGTGTTTTGGTATTTAATAGTGAAGGGGGTTTTATTACCAAATTGGGCAGTTATGGTACAGGTGATGGTCAATTTAATTTCCCCGAAGGCGTAGCAACAAGTGGAGATGGTTACATATATGTTGCAGATACACAGAATTACAGAATTCAGAAACTCACTACTACTGGAGTTTTTGTTACTAAATGGGGATCAGAAGGCACTGGTGATTCGCAGTTTCTTATGCCAACTGATGTGGTTGTGGATAGTATAGGTAACGTTTATGTAGCAGATGTCTCAAGTGTAAAGGTGTTTAATAGTGAAGGTGAATTTATAAAAAAATTCAACGGGTGTGGCTCAACCTTGTATATTGATGAAGATAATTTCGTATATAATACATGCACAGCGTCATTACGTAGGTTTGACACTTCTGGAAATCTTTTGAGCACTTATTATTTTTCAGGGACGTTCGTGTCTGCAAAGACAGTATCAGGGATTGCTGTAGATAATGATGGCTTTATTTATGTTAGTGACAGCAATCTTCATAGTATCAACAAATTCTCGCGTGCATTTCAAGTAAAAAATCTAGTCTCCTCTCTAAGGGTAATAAATACAGGAGGAAACAATGTTAGTTATGGTAGTAATTACGGGGTTGTTAATGAAGAGAGGCTATTTCTAAAAGATTCTGAGGGTAATACATTGGCGGAAGTATTTGCGAATCTTCTAGTCGATGTGGATTGGACAGGTGTGATAGGGGAGATTGATATGACAGAGTTTAGATCATATGTGCGAAATTTGGCTGGAGCTGAGGGGGTAAATAGCTATACTTTATATGTGCCAAAAAGAGAAGGGGATAATAGAGTAGGTTTACAATTAGTAACGGGAGGTGTATCAATAGAGAATGTAGCACCAAGTGAAGCATATGATGGTTGGGCAGATTTCGGATCTAGGAGTGAATCAGATAGCGATACTTCGATTGTAGAAATCGATGGAGTACAATATTGGGCTATTTCAGGATTGTTATATGATATGGCAGGTTATTCGTATTATCTGCCTTCTCAACAAGCAGAGGATCCACAACTACCAACGCTTCCTGATACGGGGTCAAATATTTATGTCTACATCTTTGGAGGGATGAGCCAGATTCTCTTTTAGAGATTGAAGATTAAAGTTTGATTGCTGATTTCTCTTATTTAGGTACTGGCCTAGCTACAAAAACATCTCTACCATCTTTTCTGCCACCAAGTGTGCAGGTATACAATGTCAATTGTTGTGTTTCGGTTTGATCTTCGATTTCTACTCCTTCGGGTTTAACTTTGAATTTTTCTTCTATCACATATTTATATATTCGTTTGTCCCAAACGACATATATAGCATCTCCCGGATCAAGTTTTTCGATATGATAAAAAGGCGATGTTGCTACAACTTTATTTGGAGTCCATTGCATATTGAATCTATGGCCTGTGAGTATGAAATTACCCGGAGTTGTAGGATTTGCTTGATCTGACTTCCTATGCCAGACTCCTTTTTCAAGACTTTTCTCACCATCGTCAAATATTTCTTCTTTTAGATTAATTTTGGGGATGACCAATGTGTTTGGCCAGTCGATACTTTCTTTTGTTTCTATAATTTTGATTTCATCGCTTGTGATATTTTCTTGGAAAAAAGGTAATTGAGGAGAGAAAATCAAAAGTAATGTATAAGATGAAACGAAGCCAATAATAAAAAGGCCAAGCCCCATAAGCCCTAACGCCCATTTTCTAGATATCTTGAACTTTTTGACAATTCTGTTCATATTTTTTGTATAATCGGATTGTTTCATTATACATTTTACTACATATAAATGGTAAGAGTATCTGTTATGGAAGAGGCCCCGGAGAGAGCTGGCAACCCTACTAAAACTGAACAGACAGAATTAAGTAAAATTATTAAAAACTATAGAGAAAGACTATCTCTACTTGCCTCTTTCGCAAACCTCGATATTGTATCTGTGCAGGAAAATGGGGAAATTAAAGATGCAATGTTGGATATCGTCGATCCTATGATAAATCTTGAAGTTTCTCGAGCTTTGGGGCAGATACTTCCTCCTCATCTTCTCAAAATACAAGATCATGAATTTAAGAATTTGGTAAACCATATAATGTTTTTGAGTGCAATCGAGTTTTGCGATAACGAGTCAGACAAAGAAAAATATTTTAAGCTAGGATATGATTCAATTTTGCCAAGTATTAACTATTTGGATTTGCTTACAAACTCAGATAAACGCCAAAATATTTCTTTGGATGATTTGAAAGCCACTTTTCCCAAGTATTTATTAGAGAATGTTAATATTACTCAAAATGTAAATAATTATTTTTTGCATGAAGGCGCGGAAGGCAGTGAAGGAGTAGTTTTTAGTAATCTTGAAGAAGCACTAATGATTCGTACGCTATTGCATAATGCATTAAAGGAAAATTCGGCAAAGAAAAAAAACATTGAGGTTAAATTAGATATAGAAGAAGGGACAAGATCATTTTTGGTTATTGATGATATAAGCGATCATTGGGACGCAGATCTTGAGTTTGAAGTCGTTGAATGTTTCCTTGATGGAGGAGCAAACTCGTGGAACACAGACGCTGTCGGTCCAGAAAAGGGGGGATTGAAAATGGTTGTATTCTTGGCGGGAAGGAAGGGAAATGATATTGATTTACTTGATAGTTCTAAAGTAAGCCCTGGTAAGAAGGCTGTACGGGTTGTTTTTCGTGAACAAGGAATTGCAGATAGTCTTCGGGATGAACAAAGTATGGGTGCAAGTTCTAGTGAGGGGCAACCCCAAAATTCAGGAACCCCCGGAACTATTGAACAACCGGCAGCTTGTGTATTGACATCCTAAAATTTCCTCTATAAACTGATCTCGATAACTATATTTTTCGCAAGTTATCTATATTATTTTTTACTTTTAACTATAAATGCGAAAGAATCTTAAAGCCTTTACTCTAATTGAAGTATTGGTTGTAGTAGCTTTGATTGCAATTCTTGCAACAATTACAATTATCGCTATCAATCCAACCAAAAATTTTAGAGATGCTAGAAACTCACAAAGAAGCTCTGATGTCTCAGCAATACTTAATGCAGTCACTCAATATACATCAGAACAGGGAAACCAATTAGCTGATCTAGGAACTATTCCAGCTTGTACAGCAACTCCAGCAGCAATTGGAAGTGGAACGAACAATGTCAATTTGGCAACTACATTAGTACCTGACTATCTAGTAGCAATCCCAGAAGATCCTTCAAATGGGACTCCAGAGAATACTGGATACACTATTTGTGAGGCAGCAAGCGGTAGAGTTCAAATCGCAGCTCCAGGAGCCGAGAACAAGACAATTTCTGTACAAAGATAGTATAGAAATTTAATACAGATATTTTTTACAAAGCATACTTAAATTCTTTTAAGTATGCTTTGTGTCTAGTTTAGTAGCAATTAAATATGGGACTATTTGGGATAGGAAATAAAAATCAGACAGGCGTCAAAGATGAATTACTTGAACAAGACGAAGTAGCTACAGAAGACGTTGTTGTGCCTGAAGTAAATCTACAAACAGGTCAAGCAAAAGCAAATCCGGAACAAGAAACAGATCTTGAGCAGACTGAATCTCAAGTCGATCTAGTAGAATTGGATCAGCCAAATCAAGATACAGGAGAATTATTGAAAAAGATAATTACCACAGCATTAGAATACAAAGCCTCAGATATACATATTGAGCCTAGAGAGAAAAACGTCATTGTGAGGTTTAGAATTGATGGGATGCTACAGGTTATAGATAGAATAGAAAAAAGACTAGAAAGATCATTGATATTTAAAATCAAAGTTGCATCCAAGCTTAGAACCGATGAGCATTTCGCACCACAAGACGGTAGAATCAGGTTTGTCCTTGATACAGGCAAAGTTGATGTTAGGGTATCTACTATCCCAATAAGCACAGGAGAGAAGATTGTTATGAGACTATTGACACAACAAGGCAGATCTTTTGCTCTAAATGAATTAGGAATGCAAGAAAGAGATAGACTAATTGTAGAAAAGAACTATACCAAGCCTTATGGAATGCTTATTGCTACAGGTCCAACTGGATCTGGCAAAACGACAACTTTGTACTCGATACTAAAAATTATCAATACTCCAGAAAAAAATATTACTACAATCGAAGATCCAGTTGAATACGATATCGAAGGAGTTAATCATATCCAGGTAAACAAAAAAGCAGATCTAACTTTTGCAAATGGCTTAAGGTCAGTACTTAGACAGGATCCAGATATTATTATGATTGGAGAGATTCGTGACAGGGAAACAGCAGCCATTGCAATCAATGCTGCTCTAACAGGTCATCTAGTATTATCTACTATGCATACTAATGACTCCATGACAACAATCCCAAGACTTATAGACATGGGTATTGAAAGCTATCTTGTCGCAGACACATTGACTGTCGTAATAGCTCAAAGATTGGCAAGGAAATTATGTGAAAAATGTAAGCAAAGTTATACCCCAACAGCAGAGGAATCTCAGAAATTAAAATTATTACGTCCTGATATAGCAGCATTGCTCAAGCCTGCAGTAAAAATATACAAAAAAAATGGTTGCGAGGAGTGCAGAAATACCGGTTACAAGGGTAGAGTTGGTCTCTATGAGGTATTTGAGATAAATGAAGCAATTAGAGAATTAATGAACGAAAAAGCTTCAAATGATGAGATCTTTACTCAGGCAAGAAAGAACGGATTGACTTTGATAGTAGAAGATGGTGTAAACAAACTTGTAGAAGGTCAAATTGATTTAGCTGAATTATTAAGAGTAACAGCAATTAAAGAATAAACTGCCAATGCCCGATCAAAAAGTCGCAAAAACAGAAGACACCACAAATGGTAATGGATATGCTAATGGCACTGGTGTGCCTAAGTTGATAAAGAAGAAAAAATCAGCCTTTGAAATCCATTTGTTTGAAAGAGTTTCAGATCTTGATATTGCTTTTTCAATAAGGCATTTGTCAACAATGTTGCGTTCTGGTCTTCCATTAGAATCAGCTATCTGGCTACTCTATGAACAAACCACAAATGCAAAATTGAAAAGAACATATGCGGATATCATGCTTGATATACAATCTGGACTTACTTTGGCTGCATCCATGAAAAAACACGAAAATGTGTTTTCCGAAGTGATCATTTCAGCTATAAGTATTGGAGAGCAGGGTGGGACACTAGAAAAGAATTTGATATTTTTGGCTGATTTTTTGAAAAAACAATACGCTCTACAGAAAAAAGTCAAAGGAGCATTGACATATCCGTTTGTGATATTTGGGATTACTCTATTGGAGATGAGTGGAGTGCTTTTCTTTATATTGCCCAAAATAACTTCACTTTTTGCACAATTTGATAATACTCCACCACTTACAAGGGCTGTACTAAACTCGGCAAGCTTTGTTAGGGAAAATGGCTTGTTTATTTTGATTGGTCTAGTGATATTTTTCTTTGCTCTTGGCAGATTTGCCAAAACCAGAGTCGGGGAGAAAATGTTTGACAAGATAGCCTTATCTTTTCCAATAATTAATAAACTAAACCAATTTAAGGTGCTTTCTTCATTTGCCAGAACCCTAGGAATTCTGATGGAAAGTGGTATCCCAATATCAAAAGCGCTGGAAGTGAGTACAGAAACATCAGATAACGTCATATACCAAGAAGCTTTGGTGAAAGTGGCAGAAAAAGTTCATGGTGGACAAAACTTGGCATTATCACTTGAAGAATACCCAAGATTATTTCCAGTTGCTTTTACCAAAATGATCAAGATAGGAGAGGAATCGGGGACATTAGAAGAAAATTTGAAGTATCTGTATGAATTCTATGAAGAAGAGGTAGAGGATATGAGTAATAATTTATCAACTCTATTGGAGCCAATATTATTAGTATTTATTGGTGCGATGATAGGAATTTTGGCTTTGGTAATTGTTGGTCCTATTTATCAGTTAACTGGTTCAATAAATGGTTAAGACTTTCAAATCATTTACCCTCTTTGAGGTTATTATAGTATTAGGACTTGTTGTAATTTTTTCTATGGTAGTTATCCCAATCAGTATATCGCAGGTTAGATCGAATAAGGTGGAAAGTGCCATGTTAGATATGAAATCGCTTGTGCAGGTGGTACAACAAAATTCATACACAAAGAAAAACAATAATTCGTATGGCGTGAAATTCAATGCTGATAGTTTTGTAATTTTTGAAGGCTACTCTTTTGATTCAAGTACAAACAAGGAGACTATAAAATTAGAGCCAGGACTAAGAATTGAAAATATCAATATCTCTGGAGGCACATCTGAGATATTTTTCCCCTCAGGAAGTCTGCAACCAAATAATGAAGGCAGTATTGATCTATCTGATGGAGAAAAAGTTTTCAGATTAATTATAAATAGTGAAGGACTTATTAGTTACAATCAATTATGAAGGATAGAAGGTGTATAGACAATTTAAAGGGATTTAGTCTCGTAGAAATAGTCTTAGCTCTTGGGATTTTTAGTTTCCTTCTATCTGCTATAGCATTCTTTTCTATCGATAGCATCAAATATACAAAGAATGCTCAGTATAGAGTAAGCGGGGGATTATATATGCAGGAGGTGTTTAATGCGTTTGATTATATCAAAAAGGAAAATTGGGGTATGATCAGGGATAACACAGGAACTGGTCCAAAGCATTTGGAATTAGTTGATAGTATGTATGGTCTTGTAGATGGCTCAAAAAATGAATCAGATATTAGTTATGCGATATTTATTGAAAGTGTTTTTCGGGATATAAATGGCAATATGGTTACAAGTGGCGGGACGGAAGACTTGCATACTAGAAGAATAAGACTAGAGATTGGATGGGTTGATATTTTTGGAGTCAATCGAACACAAGAATCTTACTTCTTTATCAATGATTGGAATATTCCGGTCTGGGTGCAAACAACAAGGGCAGAATTTGATACAGGGGTATTTGATCTGATGATATCTTCTGATATAGGTGATGGAGCAATCCATCTAGCCTATGATACTTACGCCTATGCTGACTGGTGTAATCCAAATCTTACGATCTCAGCTTATGACTTGCCGGGAAATGGAGTCGCAAAAGGTATCACTGCTATCCCGAATAAAGCTTTTGCTGGTACCGGAGGCAATGCATCTGGATTATCTTTTATTGAGATAGAAATTGATGATAACAGACCTCCTAATTTGAATTCTACTAGTACATTTGATGGTTACAAGACTAATGATGTATTTGGTGAACAAAATTTCGCTTATCTTGCTACAGATACAAATTCAGAAGAGATTCTGATTTTAGATATCCAGGCAAATCCTATACAAAAAGTCGGATTTGTAGATCTTCCGGGTTCTACAGATGGAGAAAGTGTGTTTGTATTAAATAATACTGGATATGCTATAGCTGGAAGTACATTTTATACTTTTGATCTAACATCAAAAATAGGTAGCCGTCCGATTTTAAGATCTTTGGCACTTGGATCAACGGCAGTAGAATTATCGGTTGTAGAGAATTATGCATATGTGGCAACCACTAATGGCAATTTAATGATAATAAATGTAACTAATCCTTCCAATATATCTATTACCAAAACGTATAGTGTAGGCATGACTGCCATATTAAGCTCTTTGTATGTAAATCCAACAGGAACTAGGGCTTATGTTGGGACGAGAGCCTCTTCGGCAGGCCCAGAGATTGCTATAGTCAATATCCAAGACAAAAACAATCCAAGTGTTATAACTAGACTTGAGATAAACGGTATGAGTACTACGGGTTTAACAGCTATTCAAGATAGGCTGATCGCTGTAGGGACTGGAGGAGAAGAATACCAAGTATTTAAGCTTGAGACTGAGTCTAGCCCTGAAAAGTGTGGTGGATTAAACATTGATAATGGAATATATGGTGTTTCGTCAGTTATTTATCCTAGTAATGATGTTTTTTCATATATTATCACTGGAGACACTTCAAATGAGTTTAAGATTATCAAAGGAGGTTTAGGAGGAGCTCCAGGCTCAGGAGGTGCTTCGGGAGATTATTATTTGGAATCGGGAAGTTTTGTATCAGAAGTTTTCGATACTGGATTTAATACAGCAGATTTCTTTGTGCTAAATTGGGATGGAAAATTACCACCTGGAACTTCAGTTAGAATTCAGATGAGAACAGGTAATTCATCAGATATGACAGGAGCCTCTTGGTTTGGGCCTGATGGGACATCAACTAGTTATTTTAGTTTGATGGAACCGTATTCAATACCAAGTATTGCTAATAACAAGAGATATGTTCAGTACAAAGTAAACATGACTACAACGGACATAAATGCAACACCAGTACTAGAGAGAATAGCTATTACTTATAGTAGATGATAAATATAAAAACGACAATAAAGGCGCTGACATTAGTTGAGACGGTCATATATATGGCGTTATTTAGTTTCTTGATGATGATGGTCATGCAATTTGTTTTTATTGTTGATAAGGCCAATGATACTGGTTTTAAGAAAAACGAACTTGAAAGGTCGGTTGTTTTTATTTCTCAACACTTAAAGGAGAGTTTCAATTCATCAAATGGAATAGATGAAATAAATACATTAATAAATGATAATAATGGAGTTTTGACCCTTAATCACAACGGTTCACAAATTAAATATTCTATCGATGGGCAAAAAATTATGGTTACTCGTGGTACTAATACAAATTATATTACAACAGGTGACTATGTAGTGGAGCAATTTTTACTCGAGCCTGTCTTAAATACTGATGGTTCGCTTGAAGGTTTGAAAGTTACTATCAAAATTACAGACAAGAAAGATGAAGCAATTAGTAGATCTTTTTCTAGTTATTATAAATCAAGGATTTGAAGGATATAAAAGCGAGCATAACACTATCATTAGTCATAATAATTTCGGCAATTTTGCTAGTTGCTGGAATGACACTAGCTTTTGTGGGAATTGATTTGGCTCGTACAAGTAGCAGTTTCAATGACCACGTTATTGTTGAAACGTATCTATATTCATGCTTCGACGAAGGAATGTATCTAATAAACAAAGATAAATCCTTTACCGGAGAAGTAAGTATTCAGCTTGATCAGGGAAATTGTAGTGCGGTAGTCTCTAATGAAAGTCCAAATAGAAAAACACTAAATATTAGTTCTCAAGAAAATGAATATTATGCAGATAGGGAGTTTGTTATTGATGTTACAAATAAGCCGTACTCAATTGTATCAATTAATTAAATACTAGCTAAGTTGTTTCTCAATTTCAATCGCTTTTCTGGCCTCGATTATTGCTTCTTTGAATTTTTTGTCTCGGACAAGCTTGAGAACTTTTTCCTCTAGGACCACCTTCAATTTTTTTTCATAATCAGTCATGATAGGCACTACTACATCAGATAATTCGTGGAATTCATCGTCAAGCTTTGGTATTATCTTTATCAACTCTTGATAAGAGATATTTTCAGGTAATTTTTCTAATACAAGTTTTGCAATCTCTTTTGCCCGATCCTGATTCATTTCACCGGATTTTAGTTTTTCAGTGATAAGAGCTACTATTTCAGATTGTACTTTTTCTCTTAGTTTAATTGCCTTTGCATCGGACATTGTAGTTAATTAATAAATGAATTATCTAGTATTGATGTTCTCGGCTTCAATCAAATTGGATTCCAAATCGTCTGTGTTTCTATAAATCAAGGCTAGTGCCTTCATAATCTCCTTGAGTCGTACGTCTCCGTATTCAACTAATTTTCTGATGCTTTGAACATCACGAAGCAGCTGGGTTATGTGGTTATCAAGTTCGATCGATTTTTTTTCTAGTTCATTGATTTGTTGATAGAGACTGCGTCCTTCCTGAGCTCCAACTTCTCTAGATACAGCATCCATTCTTTTTTCGAGTCGGCCCAATTGACTTTCTATTGTGGCAAGTTTTTTTTCCATATTTTTATTATTAATATTAATTAAGTATACATCAAATTTCCCCAATTTGCCTAAATACAGGCAATTTTTTGTCGAAGGAAAAATCAAAATGTGGTAGAATCTTCAAGTATTTTAAAGATTAATTAAATTATATTTCATGAATTCAGGAGGATTTTTGTTTATAGGACCATTGTACGATTTGGTGTTTAATATCCTTGTGGTATTTTATCGCCTCTTGGGAAATAATTTAGGACTTGCATTGATTGCAATAGCTCTTGCTTCAAGGTTGGTTATGATCCCATTTACCCATAAACAGCTTAAAAATGTTGATAAGAACAAAGAATTTCAGCAAAAATATGAGGAGATTAAACAAAAATACAAAAATAACAAAGAAAAGCAAACTCAGGAACTTGCCAAGCTTCAAGGCAAGTATCTTCCAGGGCAGTTATCCGGATGTTTTACTATCATTATTCAGTTATTAATATTGATTCAGATAAATTATGTGATTAGGAATTTGCTTACTCATGATACTAAGGCATTTAATGAAATCGCTTATAGCTTCGTTCCTAAGTTTGCTTCCGAAGAAGTCTTTGATATTACCTTTTTGGGCAATCTTCTCAATCTTGGTAAATCAGCAAATGCAATAGGCCTCACGGATTTAGAAAGAGTGTGGCCATATTTGTTGATTGCAGGATTTTTGGTCTTGACACAGTACTTCTCATTGAAAGTTATGACAGCGATCAATCCTAAAAAGAAGGAGAAAAAGGATGCAAAGAAAAAAACTGATGAACAACCAAGTTTTGCTGAGGTATTCCAGGAAACAAATAATCAGATGATGATGTTCTTTCCTCTAATGCTAGGATTCTTCTCCTTGAACTATCCAAGCGGTTTAAGTTTATATTTTGCGACAACAAGCTTGTTTGTTATAATCCAGCAAGGAGTGATGAAAAAAGATAAAATAAAGGAAGCTATTAACAAAAAATTCAAAGCGAAAAATGAGCTAGGTGTGAAGCAAAGTGAGTTAGCTCAGAAAGAAAATAAGTTGGCAGAAGGGGTCCCCAAAAAGAAAAAGAAGAAGAAAAAGAAAAAACATTAAATAATTTTAAGAGATAAAAATTAATTAAACAATAAACTATGAAAAATGAAGAATTAGTAAAAAAAGCAGTTGATTTTGCGAAAGAAATTATTGAAGCTATGGAGCTTAGTGCAGAGATCACAGCAGAAATGAGTACAGGTGAAGAGGATAGAAAATATATAAATGTATACATCAAGGGGGATGATCTGGGATTATTGATTGGTTTTCAAGGCAAATCACTTAGAGCTTTTGAGAAGGTTGTAAGTTTGTTTTTGAATAAATTAATCAGAGAAAACGAAATTAAAGAAGATATTAGAGTAGTTGTTGATATCAATGATTATAAGGAGAAAAGGCAATCTCAGCTTAGAGAAACAGTTCTCAAGGCAATAGATCAAGTCAAAACCAATAAACAAAAAATTGAATTACCGGCTATGAATCCATCAGAAAGAAGGGTAGTCCATATGGTTTGCAAAGAGGAGGGGGTCGAAACAATCAGTGAAGGAGAAGAGGGATTTAGACGAGTTATACTTTTGCCATAAATATTTTTAGTTTTAATAATAAAAATAATGAAAATTACAGCCAAAAAAAGAGATGTTACCGGTAAAAAGGTAAAAAATCTTCGTCAAGAGAATCTAGTTCCAGCATCTGTTTATGGTCCCAAAAGAGAACCTGAAAACATTGTTATTGACCCAAAGGAGTTTAAGCATGTGCAAGAAGTTGCTGGAAGTAAATTGATAACTCTTGAGATTGAAGGAGACAGCACATCAAAGGTGATAATAAAAGAAGTTCAAGAAGATCCAATTAAAGATCAATACCTACACGTTTCACTGTATGAAGTTGATCCAACTGCAAAACTTACCACAAATATTAATGTCGAAGTTCAAGGACTTGCACCAGCAGTCAAAAACAATATTGGTGTCTTGGTTAGCTCGCTAAATAGTATTGTGGTCAGATGTCTTCCAAAAGATATTCCTAGTGACTTTGTGATAGATGTCTCAAATCTTGCACAAGTTGGAGATAGTATTTTGGTATCTGATTTGAAATTACCTGAAGGAGTTGAATTAGCAAATCCAGAAATTGCTAATCTTGCATTGGTAAATATTGCTCCACCTCAGAAAGAGATAGTTGAAGAGGTAGCAGGGCCAACAGAAGAAGCTGCTGCTGAAGGTGAGCAAGAGGGTCAAACAGAAGAGCAACAAGAGGCATAATTTATTCGATTTTAAAATAAACATCTATGTCTACTGCCCAAGTCAATGATATTGGACAAATTCCTGAAATCGATAAACTATTGCAGACAATCGAGTCTGCAAAATCCCCAATTGAATTGAAGGATAGGATGAAGATAATGACCAATAGGTTGCTTGTTGCAGCCAAAATTGGTGGATATTCTTCGGAATTTGAAACAATCAAAAAATACGTTGATTGGGCGACTGCAATCCCTTGGGGGACATATACTACAGACTATTTGGAACTTGATGAGGTCAAAAGAACTATGGACGCAAACCATTATGGCCTTGAAGAGGTAAAAAACAATATCCTAGAATATATGGCGGTGATGAAATTGCAAGGCATGGGAGGAAGTCCAGTGGATAATAACCAAGAGATCAATGCTATAGAAAAGATGAAGCAGCTTCAAGGAAGTAGTGCAAATGCGCCTATAATGTGTTTTGTAGGTATCCAAGGTGTCGGCAAGACTTCTATGGCGAAATCTATTGCAAACGCTCTAGGGCGCAAATTTGTGAGGATTTCGCTTGGTGCTATGGCGACTGCTACAGAACTTCGTGGACGAAGCAAGGGAGAGGCAGATGCTGAACCAGGTCAGGTTATCAAGGCATTGGTCAATACCCAGGTGATGAATCCTCTCATCTTGCTTGATGAAATTGACAAAGTAAGTAGTCAATCAGGATTGAGAGCTGATGTGATGGCGGCATTATTGGAAATCCTCGATCCGGAGCAGAATGCCAGTTTTGTGGATCACTATATTGATTTTCCTGTTGATTTATCCAAAACAATTTTCATAACTACTGCAAATAATCTTGGTGGTATCACTTCTGCACTTCTTGATAGGCTTGAGATCATTAGATTTTCAAGTTACTCTTCTGATGATAAGAAAGTGATTGCCAAAAATTATCTGCTACCAAAGGTGCGCAAGTCCGTTGGATTATCGGAACAACAATTGCAGTTTACTGACGATGTTTGGGATTTGATTATTAATCCTCTTGGTTTTGATGCAGGGATTAGACAATTAGAAAGGAATTTGACAAAAGTTGCAAGGAAGGTGGCCAAAAGGATAGTGCAGGGGATTGCGACTTCTGTGACTATTTCTCCTCAAAATTTCAGAGAATTTATTCCTCAAGATATTGATGTCTATAGTTAACCAAAACCCGTTTTAGTCTTAATTATTCTGGCACAGATCAACTTGTGAAAATGACGACAAAATAGATGAAATATGCTATAATTACGCGTATTTCCAAATATTATACAACCTAAATGGAGTTAATTTTGGCTACTGATTCTGCCCAAAAGAAAAGTCTTATGAACAAACTTGGGCTAGCTTTCAAAGTAGTGCCTATTGATGGTTTCGATCCCTCTCAAATAGATCTCACGGTTAGTCCCGAAGAAGCTGCTAAGCAAGCAGCAACTCAGAAAGCTACTATTGTGGCATCGAAGATGAAAGATGCGTATGTTGTAGCACATCATATGGTAGTCTCAGTTGGTGGCAAGATTATTCAAAGACCTCAAAATTCTAAAGAAGTGGAAGCGATCTTAGATACCTTAAGTGGCAAAACACACAAAGTGGTAGGAGCGATAATTATCATGCAAAACGACAAACTTCTTTATGAAGGTGTTCAGGTTACAAATGTTGAATTTATCAATATAGAGAAGGCAGACTTACAAGAATATGCCAAATCGGAAGAGCCTCTAGATAAAGTGGGAGGATATACAGTTCAAGGTCGAGGAGGGATGTTTATTCAAAATATCGATGGTAGCTTCTTCAATGTCGCAGGTCTTCCTCTAAAGATGCTTGTCAAAGGATTGTCCAAAATTGGTCTTGAGATTGATTCTCATATCATTGATACGATAGATCTTCAAGAAAAATCTATCAAAGAAAGTTTCCCAAGATAAAGTTATAATCTTCGAATTGTAATGTTTTTGCCTTGCTAATATCGCAATCGTAATTTGCGGCTTTGTTGTTAATGGATTTTCGTTATAAAAAAGTTCCCGACTTTGTCGGAAACTTTAAATTTAAGAATATAGTCTAAGATATTTTTATTCTGAAGCTAGATATTCTTTCCAGTCTTCGTCTTTTTCCATGTATTTCTCTATTGCTTCTCTGACAACTTGAGCTTTGTGCATTCTTTTGTAGTCACTAGCCCATTCAAGATATCTATCAATCTCTGATGGAATGATAAGGATGAATTTGGTGTCAAGTTGTTTTTTTACCTTATCTAAAGCGTCTTTTAGTATATTCTCTAAGCTCTTTGCCGTATATTCGTAATAATGGAAGTGTCTATTGTTTATGCCTTTTAATGTTAGGGATGGATTATTTTTTGACTCCTTGTTAAAGAGGGCGATAACTGGTTTTTTCTCTTCAACGCCTTTTGCTAAAAGAAAACCTATTCCGCTTGATATCCCGCTTATTTCGGCAACGATTACATCACAGGATCTAATGGAATTGATGTTGCGTTTATATGCTGTGTCAAAGTTTAGATAATCTAATTTATGATCAACTTTTATTAAGGATTTGTCGACATTTTGCCCAATTTTCTCAAGGGTATCGGTAATTAAAAGGGTCATTTTTGAAGTATATTCCTTCTTTCTGTCTCCAATTATAAATATTTTCATTTATCAGTATTTAATAGATATTTAATATTATATAACGTTGACGTGAATTTTTCAAATATAAGTTTCCGAAAAGTAATTATGTAAGCAGTTAAGTGAATTATTTGCTCTTATATATTAATATTAATGATATCACAATTTTGAAATTGTTTTATAGGGGTTGTATCTTTTCTCAAAGCTAATAAGATGGAGTAGGTTCGTATTTTATGTGTAACTAATACAATTGTTTGATTGTCTTTGATACTCTTCATTTTGTGTAGTTTAGTTCTCCAGAGGTTAGTTGATTTTAATATGCTTTCTGCCCTGACAGTGGATCTATGCTTTTCGTCGTAAGTATCGAAACCTGGGAAAATCTTCTCTATCTCTGTTGAAGTGAGTCCTTCCAGATTCCCAAGTCCAAGTTCTGTTAAATCCGGATCTATTATTATGTTAGTATTCTTGAGTCTATCTTTGATAATAAAGGCTGTTTCATGTGCTCTTGATAATGGAGAAGTTGAGATGAAGTCTATCTTCTGTGTGGCTAATTTATTAGCTATTTCAATGGCTTGTTCTCTCCCAGTTTGATTAAGTGGAATATTTTTCTTCCCAATTTTACGACCAAATAAATTCCAGTCTGTCTGGCCATGTCTTACAATGATAATTTCCATTTAAGAAGTCTAATAATATTCATGTTTATGTCATTTGCAGTATTGTTGTTATGGTCTATTCCAGGTAGTTTCCTATGGTATATATTTGTAATGTGGATTACGTGGTTAGGAAGATCTTGTGACTTTAAAAATTGAAGAAATTTATTATGATATTTATTGTGTTGAGGAATAAGTAAAACATTTATATATTCTTCAAAATAAGCTGGATTGGCCAACGTCGCATTAATAAGCAAGTATAATAAATTCCCTTCGTTTGTATAATGCCATATACGTTTCATTGCTTCGTATTCTGTAGGCTTATAATTCTTGGGTAAATCGATATCTTGAAGTTTTGGAGGAGTGAAATCAATATATGTTCCATTGTGCATGAAGTTTGAAGGTTTTAGATCTAGGGCAACAATTTTCTCATTTTGTAATTTTTTATTATAGTTATCAATTTTGAAATAGGATTCTAATAAGATCATAAAAGATTTGATGGCTTTATCTTTGGTTGTCGCCATTTTGAGTTCTGTTTCCGTTGAGTCTCCTTCTTGGAAGCTCTGTTTCTCAAGAAGTAGGTACCTGTTGTTACTGACGTGTATTTTTCTTATTGTTTTATCTGTTGGTGTGATAATTTTTGCTTTGTCAAGAATATTTTTATAAATATGATAGTTATCTATGTATTTGCTTGTTTCTTTCTGAGAATAGGAGTAGAAAGAGTCTGTATACCTTTTCCCGGCAATAAGTTTATATATAGTATTCTCAATTCTGCAGGGAATTGCATATGAACCTCTTGTTTGTATCATTGTTAGGTAATCAATAGTGTCTTTATCAATCTTTTCGTATTCTTTTAAAATTGATTTAAGAAGTATTTCTTCACTTTTTTTGTCTCTTTTGCTACCTAGTATTGTATTTAAATATGTCATAAAAATATAGTAATGAAACTATCCTTTATATATAAATTATATAGCACTTTGCTCGGAATATCAATAATTAAATTGTTTTGTTGATTTATTCCCCTTTAATGGTTTGAAGTTTGATATATATAGTGAATTTTACTATATAATTCCAAAAAATAGCAAAATTTCTCAACTTCGTGTAAACTATTATCTACTATGAAACTGCCGTTTTTTAGCAAAAAAAGTAATAATGAAGTAAGCAATGAGACATTGCTCGCTCTTGATGTAGGCACTAAGTTTATCAAAGCTTGTATCTTTCGGGTACAAGAAGATAGACAGGTACATATCATTGGGTATGCAAGAGTCCCACAACACAGCAATTCTATGCATAGTGCTATGATTGTGAACCTGAAAAACGTCATATCAGCTACTGATATCTGTGTAGGCAAAGCCCTTGCAGTAGCAGATAAGATTGAAGGCAAAGAAGTAGATTTGCCCAAAAAAGTTATATTAGGCATAGCAGGTGAATTAGTCAAAGGAGTCACAATAGTAGCAGATTATGAAAGAGAAAATCCAGATAAGAAAATTGAGCAAAAAGAATTAGACGAAGTAATTACTTCTGTTCGAGAAGAACTATTTAGCAAGGTTCATGAAGATATAGCAAGTGAAATGGGGCTGAATGTATCACAAGTAGAAGAAATTAGTACCAAAGTAGTATCTGCTTATGTCGATAACGTCAAGATTGACAATCCAATCGGATTTACAGGTTCGAGAGCTGAATATTCAATCTACAGCACTTTTTCTCCAAATATACATATAAATGCACTAAGAGAATTAGTCAGTTCGCTTGGACTTGAGATCATTGATATAGTCGTAGAGCCATATGCAGTAGCTAGAGCAGTCAAGGGATCGAGGAAAGAAGCTTTCTCAGGTATTTACGTTGATATTGGTGGCGGTACTACAGATGTTGCAGTAGTAGAAAAAGGTGCCGTCATGGGTACAAAAATGTATGCATTTGGAGGAGAGGTATTTACCAAAAGACTCATGGTAGATTTCAATCTAGATATGGAGAAAGCAGAAGACTTAAAGATACAATATTCAAATCAAACGCTAGGGGAAGTAAAAATGAAACAAGTATCTGAGTCATTAGCAAAAGATATACCAATCTGGACAGAAGGACTTGAAGTTGCATTAGAAGAATTTGAGGAAGTCAAAGAATTCCCAGATCAAATGTATTTTTGCGGTGGCGGGTCACATCTGCCAGATATTAGAACTGGAGTGATTTCTCACCCTTGGTTGCAGACGTTGCCATTCAAGAAATTTCCAAAATTAAACTATATCTATCCAAATCAATTAGAAGGAATTGTAGATCATACCAAATTATTAATAGATCCAATGGATGTGGCACCAGCAGCATTAGCACTTGTTGCACTAGATAACTAATTATTAAATATTTGAAATAAATATAAGATATGGCAAGCGATAAGATTTTTGTCGATTTAGACGAAGAAATAGTTTTCACAGTAGAAAAGATTCTAAACTCAGCAGCAGCTAGAGTGATTGTTGTCATACCTGAGAGTGCCAATTTGGTTGCTAGCATGGTCAGTCTCAAATTATTATCAAGACAGATTTCAAGATCAAATAAACTGATTGTTGTAGTTACAGAAGATCAATTAGGTCTAAAGCTCTCAAAAGAAGCAGGGTTACTTGCTGTAAGTAAAATCAGTCAAATCACGCCAAATACCTGGATAGAAGTCGAGAAATTAAAAAAAGACTTTTTGGAAGCAAGAAAAGCATTAAGAGACAGATTAATTGGTGATCGAAATGAAAAAACAGATTATGCAATTGTAGATGAAGCACCAATAGTTGAAGAAACTGTTGAAACAAATGATGAAGAAGATATTAAATCAGAAAAAGTTACAGAAGAAGAAATTGAATATGCACCTGCATTTGCCCCAAAACCTAGACTTGATCCAAAGGTTGTCAATCTTGGAAATATCAAAGTGCTTGCTGGAGGCGATATTGAAGCAAATTCTGATTTCGCTGATGAATTAATGGGTATAAAAAATCCCAAGGAGAAATCCATAAAGGAAATAGCCAAAGGAACTTCTCAAAATGCAGTAGAAAAGACAATCCAAAAAGATTCTGAAGTACTAGATGAGGAAGATCAAGAAGTACAAAAACCTCAAAAACAACAAAGAAGAACAGAAATTATTGGCAGAGATATGGCATCTTTGGTTCCAGGAAGACCGGTCAAAAGATCGAGATTTAATCCACAGAAAACCTCAACATTTAGTGCACCAAAAATTAATCTATCTTCAAATCAGTATATACAAAAAATTAAAGATTTTTATCAAACAGGCAATACAAAGGTAAAGTTATTAATCACAGCCGTAGTAGTTATTGGAATGATTGTTTTTTTATCTAGTACAGTATTTTCTGGCGCAAAAGTAGAACTTTATATAGCCAAGGCAAATGTCGCTGTATCTCAAGCTGAGGTCACAGCCAAAGTCGGTATAAGGGATTTGGATACAGAAGAGATGGTGGTAGGTATTAGGCCTATTACACTAGAAGATAATGCTTCAAATAGTGCCGATACAACAGGGATCAAACAAGATGGCAATAAAGCCAAAGGCATAGTCACTTTTTATAATAAGACAGAAAAAGAGGTAAATCTGACAGCAGGTGCAGTTATTGAAAATATTAATAACGGCTTGAAATATAAACTAACCGCTCCAGCCAAAATCCCTGCAGCCATAGTTGACGGTGGAGGCAACGTAAATGTTGGAGTACAAAAAGATATTCCAGTTGAAGCAGAATCTTTTGGAGAAAAATATAACACGGGAGCGAGTGCTACATATAAAGTTGCAGGATATACCACAGATGAGTTATCCGCCAAAAGCTTCAATGATCTGACAGGTGGTACAACAAGCGACGAAAAGGCAGTATCACAAGGAGATATTGATGATCTGAAGGCAGGGCTTACAGCTGAATTACAAAACAGCCTGAAACTTAAACTAGCACAACAACTATCTAACGATGAAGTTTTAATAGAGGGAAGTACAACATACAAAGAAGTATCGTCAGATAGTGATAAAAAAGTTGGAGATGTAGCAACTTCATTGACTGTTTCACTAAAACTGGAAGCAACTGCATACGTTGTTAAAACTGATGATCTTAAAAAGCTTGCAGCAGCAGCAATCAAAAAGAACTCTGACTTCTCAGGTGAGGTAGATATCGAAAAACTAAAAATACCAAAAATATCTGATGTTGTTAAAGATTCTGACACAGTCACATTTAAAATTGAGACACAAGGAGATATTACAGCTGATATCAAAAAAGATGAATTACAAAAACAACTTACAGGAAAAAGTCTTAAAGAAACAAAGAATTATATAGAAAGCTTAGATGGAGTCGAAAAGTATGAAGTAAACATCAAGCCATTTTTTGTTCCATCGTCATTGAAGAAAATGCCAAAAGAGCAGAAAATCGAGATAAAAATCTTCACAGTAGAGAAAAAATAAGATCTTTCGTAAGGCTCTCTCAGCATTGGTTCGCGTACTTGGGTGTAACAATAAATGTTACAATAAGCCTCTCTCTGTACGAAAAAGATCAAGAGTCATGAACATACTAGCAAACCTTGGGATTGCAGTCAAGTCAATGATATCCACGATATATATAATAAATTGGATAATAAAAATCCCAACTGATATAATCAGCTAAACAATTCTTATAATCAACATATGCTAGATATCAAAACAATCAGAGAAAAAAGGGCCGAACTTCAGAAGACTCTTGAGCAAAAAAATTTGTCACTTGATTTAGATAGATTGCTTACTTTAGATGTCAAAAGAACTCAATTACTATCCAATTCCCAGGAACTTAGAGAAAAACGAAATGAAAACATCAAAAACCTAAAATCCAAACCAAGTGACGAGCTTGTTGAAGAGGGCAGAGAACTGAAACAAGAGATACAACTAATAGAAGGTGAGCTCAAAGAAGTTGAAACAGAATTTGAAAACCTCATGCTTCAAGTGCCAATGATTCCATCATCTGATGCTCCAATAGGCAAGGATGATAGTGATAATGTCGAAGTGAAAAGGTGGAACAAAGAATATGGGCAAGATCCTAAAGAGTTTGATTTTGAAATCAAAGATCATATTGAGCTTGGCAAATCATTAGATATATTGGACTTAGAAAGGGGAGTCAAGACTTCTGGATTTAGGGGATATTATCTCAAAAATGCTGGAGCATTGATGCATCTGGCATTAACCAGATATGCAATAGATATGATGATAGAAGAAGGGTTTACTTTTATGATCCCACCTACATTGGTCAAAAAAGAAGCATTGATTGGAAGTGGCCATATTCCTTTTGATGCGGGAAACACTTATGTGGCAGATAGTATGTTACACTTGAACAACAAAAATGACGAAGAAGCAAAATTTTTGGTAGGGACATCAGAACCATCATTGTTGTATTATCATGCAGGCGAAACTCTTGATGAAAAAGATTTGCCTATTAAACTTGTGGGATATTCTCCATGTTATAGAAGTGAGATAGGAAGCTATGGCAGAGATACAAAAGGTCTATATCGTATACATGAATTCTTAAAAATTGAACAAATAGTTATTTGTCAAAATACTATCGAAGAAGCAACAAAATGGCATCAAAAAATGCTCTCGATTGCAGAAAATTTACTTCAATCTCTTGAATTACCATATAGAGTTATTGAAGTTTGTACCGGAGATATGGGAGCTGGCAAATATAAAATGTATGATATAGAGACATGGATGCCAGGAAGGAAATCTTTTGGTGAAACACACTCGGCATCGAACTTGCTTGATTGGCAGGCAAGGCGACTCAATTTGAAGATTAAAACCAAAGAAGGGAAATATTACCCATATATGCTAAATAATACTGTTGTCGCATCTCCAAGAATACTCATAGCTCTATGGGAAAATTATCAAAAGGCCGATGGCACAATTGAGGTACCTGAAAGACTGATTCCATATATGGGCATAGATACAATCAAAAATTAAATAAGCACATCAATAAAATAATTCATGTTCTGCTTGAAACTTTCATAGAGGCATTTTTGAGAACAATCCGGTTGAAATTTGTCACACCCAGGTGTGTATCTCACAAGTGCAGGGATGTTTCTGTATCTTGGGTTGTAGACTATTTCAGCTCTTGCATTTTTTCTTATAGCGAAATAACCAAGCCCTTGCTCTCTTTTGAGGCTTGAGTAGTCAATAATCCCTTTATGGTGAAATACTCTTGAAAAAATAACTGGCCTGTTTCTGGAATTGATGAATGTATAGTAGTATCCAGTTGGTATCGCAATCTTTTCGCCTTTTCGAAGAGTGATTAATATTCCTTCTTTGATACTTGTTTCAAAATCGAATTCATCTTTTTGTTTGTTTTTTTGGATAATAACAGTCAGTATGCCACTCAAACATTCTACAATACAGCTATATTTGCCTTTCTCTTCTTGAGTGTAATAAATATGAGATTTTATAAACTCTATCCCGAGTAATCCAGGCGGAAGTACAATAACTTCATATTTTACTGGGTTTGAAGCAAATATCTCGGCATCATCTTGAAAATATATTTCTTCTGTCTCAGAATATACTAATTCGGGATATTTTAGGGTCTTGTTAAGTAATGCTGGAATCAACTTTCTTAGTTCGATTTTTTTGTATTGATTACAACGCAAAGCATCCGTGAAAATAAATCTATCAGAATTGGGGTCGTAAGAAATAGGCAATGAAGAACTCGAAAAAAGATCAATCATTTAGTCATTCGCGTAATATTTTGGATAAGTGACTCTTGAAAGTCATTATAGAGAGGTCAAAGACAAATTGTCAAACACATTCGTCTAAGTCCTTGCTAGGCAAGGGGTCAGAGGCTTTTTAGTTCTTCCCAAATTCTTCTTTCTTCCCTGGAAAGTTTTGTTGGAATAATAACTTTTACTTTGACATATTCGTCACCATTTCCGTTGCCTTTGAATTTGGGACCACCTTTGCCACTTAGTTTGATAATAGTATCAGGCTGGGTTCCTGAAGGGATTTTGATAGTTAAGTCTCCATGTACTGATGGCACTACAACTTCATCACCAAGAGTAGCTTGGATTGCATTTATTTCAATGTTAGTATAAATATCGTTACCTCGTCTTTCCAACCTTTCATGTTCTTCCACTTCGATATTAATGTATAAATCGCCATAGTTTCCACCTTTTTTGCCAGCGTTACCCCTGTCTTTGAATCTCAATGTCACTCCATCAGGTATCCCAGGTGGAATTTTGATAGTGAATTTATCATCTGTTGTATATCTAGTTTCGCCAGAACATTTTTTGCATTTATCTTTGATCACTTTGCCTTCCCCATGGCAATCAGGGCAGATAGCCTGGGTTCTGATAGTCCCAAACATGAATGCGTTTTGAACCCTAATCACTTGGCCTTGTCCTTTGCATGTACTGCATGTGATCTTGGATGATTCATCCTTGGCACCTGTTCCATGGCATTGTTCGCAGATAATCTGTCTTTTGTATTGCAACGTCTTGGTGATCCCAAAAACGGCATCATTAAAGCTGATCTTGAAGTTTACTTCAAGATCAGCTCCTCTGACTGCGGCTCTATTGCCACCTTGAGGATTTTGTCCAAAACCTTGAAATCCACTTCCGAAAAATTGTTCAAAAATATCATTGATATTAGAAAAATCTCCAAAATCATTAAATCCGGAAAAGCCGGCTCCACCACCTGCTTGAAATCCTTCGGTGCCTGCATGTCCAAACTTATCGTAGGCTTGTCGTTTTTGGTCATCAGATAAAACCTCATAAGCTTCTTGAATCTCTTTGAATTTTGTTTCTGCATCTTCAGATTTGTTGCGATCTGGGTGATAGGTTTTGGCAAGCTTCCTATACGCTTTCTTGATATCACTTTTGGAAGCGGATTTATCTATTTCTAATATTTCGTAATAATCTCTTTTCGTCATTGAATTTGAATTTGTAACTGATGGTAATTCTAGCAAACTAATAGCCAAACTGCCAAGTAATTTCTTTCTGGCTGTTGGGTATATCTTTATGTTACAATCCAGAGAGTATTTTCATTAAGAAATTTCTATTAATGGTTGCAAAGAAAGAAAATAAAAAAAATATTGAATACAAAAACCCAGTAATCGCAGTAATGGGACATGTGGACCATGGTAAAACTACAATATTAGATACGATTAGGGGTACCAAAGTACAAGCAAGCGAGGTAGGAGGTATCACCCAAAACACAAGAGCTCATGTTGTTGAGAAACTAGGCAGAAAATTTACCTTTATCGATACTCCTGGGCATGAAGCGTTTAGTGGTATGAGATCTCGTGGAGCCAAGGTTACAGATATCGTGATGTTGGTTGTAGCTGCAGATGATGGAGTACAGCCCCAAACTATTGAATCTATCAAATTTGCGAAAGAAGCAAAGGTTCCAATTGTCGTTGCAATTAACAAGATGGATGCTCCTGGAGCCAATTCAGCTAAGGTTATTCAAGAATTGAGTCAATATGATGTTTTGGTAGAAAAATTTGGTGGAGATGTCCAGGTAGCTGAGGTTTCTGCTATAAAAAATCAAGGTATTGATGAATTGCTTGAAACATTGGCCTTGCAGGCTGATATGTTGGAATTAAAGAAAAATGTCGTCAATGAAGGTGTTGCACAAGGTGTGGTATTAGAATCAAATCTTGATGTAAGCCTAGGACCTGTTTCTTTGGTTTTGCTTAAAGCAGGACAGATTGAGGCGGATGACTACATTGTTTCCTCTATAAATTATTCAAAAATTCGAAGACTATTAGATGAAAATCAAAAAAAGATTCAATCAGCTCAAGATGGAGATCCAGTCTGGCTTATAGGTCTTGATGAGGTCCTTCCAACTGGCGACTTGGTCATATTTTTTGATGATGAGAAAAGTGCATCCAGAAAATTCAAAGCTGTGATTAAAGGTGAAGAAACAGTAGAAGTAAAAGAAGATGAAGAAATCGAAGACGACGATCTTCTTGCGATGCTATTAGAGGAAGAGAAGACAGAAGGTGATATCAAAAAATTAAATTTGATAATTCGAACTGATACTCAAGGTACTCTTGAAGCAGTTGTTGAACAGCTGGAGGCGTTAAACGACGAAGAGGTAGAAGTTAATATTCTGGACAAGAAAACAGGCAACGTATCATTAAAGGATGTCTCTCTTGCCAAAACTTCACGGGCAATTATTATTGCTTTTCAAGTTGATATTCCAAGTGATGTTGAGAAAATCGCCAAAAGAGACAGGGTATTATTCAGACAATATGATATTATTTATAAATTAATTGATGAGGTGGCTTTGGCACTTAATTCTCTTGTTGAACCAATAGAAGAAGAAGTCGAAATTTCAAGAGCGAAGGTCAAAAAAGTCTTTGTTCTATCCAATGGTCAATCGGTCGCTGGATCTGAAGTCATCAAAGGCAATGTCTTAAAAGGCTATTCTGTATATGTCATCAGGGACGAAGAAGAAATTGCAAGAGGCAAAATCACATCCTTGAAACAAAACAAAAATGAAGTCAAAGAAGTCAAAAAAGGTCAGGAATGTGGAATTCTTATCGAACCAAGCGGAAAACTAGAAGAAGGTGATGAGATAGTATGTTATAAAGTTGAAAAACTTTAATTTGTTTAATCATAAATGGAAATCAGATTCTCATTGAGTACTACAAATCTTCTTATTAGTATAAATATTCTCTTGTTTATTTTCGCACAGTTCTTGAGTGTGATAATTGGTGGTCCATTTGCCACATTGGAGGCTCTTGATTTGCTAGGCGCTGATAATTTCATTGCAGTTAGAGATGGTGAAATCTGGAGGCTTATTACTTCGACTTTTTTGCATGCAAATTTCCTACATCTGGCATTTAATATGTATGCTTTATTTATTTTCGGTGGATATTTTGAAAACAGATATGGAGGCAAAAAACTCTTTATTTTATATATTTTCTCAGGGATTGCAGGATCGTTGGCTAGTTTGTTGTGGGAGGGTATGCGGGTGTATCTATTGGATATAAATACTATCAATATTGGCGTTGGTGCCTCAGGTGCGTTATTTGGGATCCTGGGCTTTCTATTATTATCTAGAGATTATTATCTCGACAAATCAAGGCTGTATATTTTGCTTGCACTAAATTTGATGATTGGATTTATGTTTCCAAATATTGACAACATGGCACATCTTGGAGGATTATTTTCGGGGATGTTACTTGCTTTCTTTGGTGATAGAATGGGAGTGAATTTGGATAGACCGATTTATTACAAGTTTAGTTTATTGCTTTTTGGCTTGTCTTTTATAGCACTTTTTATAAGCATTACTTTTAAAATTTTTGCATAATGAAATATGTCGTTTTTGGAGTGCCCGGTGTAGGCAAAACTTCTGTAGTTAAAGAAGTTGTTTCAAGATTAAATCTAACACATATACATTGGGGAGATCTATCAAAAGAGGTCGCATTGAAACAGGGATTGATCAATGAAGTAGATGAGCTTAGAAAGCTGGATCTCAAACAACAGCTTCAGATTAAAGAATTGGTAGTACAGGAAATTTTAAATGTAGCCAAACAAACTGATGGTGAGTTAATTATCGAGACTCATGCAGCTATTAAGACACCGCAAGGTTTTCTACCTGGACTTGAGATGAAAACAATAAAAAGCCTGGATCCGGACGTGTTTATAGTGGTTGAAGCTGACCCAGAACTGGTATTTCAAAGAAGATTGCTTGATAAAGAGAGATCTAGAAATGACGATGTGACTATCAAAGAGGTTAGGGAGTCATTGAGAGTGACAAGGCAGATGGCTATGACATATGCGGTTCTATCATCGGGTACTGTATTGTTTGTTGAAAACAAGGAAAACGAACTTGAGTTCGCTGTTGACAAAATAACAAAATTGATAAAGCAAGGCTTGGTATATCAGGAAGGCCTGGGGGCGATTTAGGTTCGATAGTAATTTTGTTCTTGACAAATTCCCACACATTAAATATACTAGGGGGCAGTATGTTTGCCAGCCTTTGACAGGAGCATTGCTTGCCTTGCTGTAGCTGTAGTGAAGGCAGGAGTATTGAGTTTTGAGTATTGAGTAAAAATTATGTTTACCCTGAGCTTGTCTGCCTCTGGCAGACTTGTTTCAGAATCTGGAATTTTTGAGTAAAACAATTTGTTATTATGTTTTTTATGAAAAATAAAGAAAAACTTATTCATAGAGTTAAAAGAGCCAAAGGGCAAATATCCGCTGTAGAGAAAATGATAGAAGAAAATCGAGCTTGCCTTGATACAATTCAGCAGATCTCTGCAGCTCGTTCAGCACTTGCCAAAGTAGGTATAGAGTTGTTAAAAAATGAAGCATATGTTTGTGCCACAAAACCTAAGGGCAAAAATTTTGAGGAAATAATTGAAAAATTATTCAAACTAAAATAATTTATTTTTTAATAATTTAGTTCCATGGCCAAAGCTTTTACAGATGACAAATTCCAAGAAGAAGTATTAGATTCAAAGAAACCAGTATTAGTGGATTTCTGGGCAGAATGGTGTATGCCATGCCAGATGCTAGGTCCAGTAATTGAGCAATTGGCAGAAGAAATGAAAGATCGAGTAGAGATCGGAAAACTTAATGTAGATGAGAATCGAGAAACAGCTGCAAAATATAATGTTATGAGCATACCAACCGTGTTGTTGTTCAAAAATGGCGAGGTAGTTGAGCAATTTGTAGGTGTCCAACCTAAGCAAGTATATGAAAAAGCTCTCAAAAACATACAAAATCAATATAATCAATCTAGGTAGTCTTTTTAACAAGTATGCTTGACAAAAAATCATACCCTTTGTTAATATTTGCCTGTTGTCACTTATCGCCTTACTCTGCTAAAACTTCTAAAAGAGTCTGATAAGTGAATAAATAAATTTCTAAATTATTTTTTAATTTTGTTATCTATGGCGAAGCTAAAAATTAAGCCAATAGGCGGCAATATCTTGGTCAAACCAATTCTGGAAGAATCCAAGACAGATTCGGGTATAGTACTTCCAGATACAATAGATAAGGAAAAGCCTCAACGGGGAGAAATAATTGCCTTAGGCAATCAAAGATTATCCAAAGATGGAACCAAAATTGACTTCAATGTGAAAGTAGGTGATATGGTCTTATTTAAGAAATATTCTCCTGATGAGATTGAAGTTGATGGAGAGGATTATTTAATAATGGATGAGGATGCAATTCTTGCAGTCATTAATTAAATTTATTTATATATATTAATTTTATAAATCATGGCAAAAACAATCGTTTATGATGAAGATGCAAGAAAAAAACTCAAAGAAGGAGTTGATAAGCTTGCAAATGCTGTCAAAGTCACATTAGGTCCAAAAGGACGAAATGTAGCAATTGAAAAATCATATGGAGCTCCACAAATAACCAAAGATGGAGTGACTATTGCCAAGGAAATAGAATTACAGGATCATTTAGAGAACGTTGGTGCTCAATTGGTCAAAGAAGCTGCAACCAAGACAGTTGATACAGCTGGAGATGGAACTACTACTGCAGTCGTACTTGCTCAATCAATTATTCAAACAGGTTTGAAAAATATCACAGCTGGTGCAAATCCAATGGAGATCAGGACTGGTATCGAAAAAGGTGTCGATGCAATTATCAAAGCACTTCTTGCTTCTGCAAAATCAGTTAAGGGCAAAGAAGACATCAAGAGAGTTGCTACAATATCTGCAAATGGTGATGAGGAAATTGGAGATATGCTTGCAAATATCATGGACAAAGTTGGCAAAGATGGAGTTGTCACTGTAGAAGAAGGTCAAACATTTGGGTTGGTGGAGAAATACGTTGAAGGTATGCAATTTGATAAAGGTTATGTATCTCCATATTTCGTTACAAATGCTGACAATCTAACTGCAGAAATCGAAAATCCATATATTTTGATGTATGATGGGAAAATTTCTGCTATCAAAGATATTCTTCCAATTATCGAAAAGATTGCTCAAGCTGGCAAAAAAGATATTTTGATCATTTCAGAGGAAATCGAAGGTGAAGCATTGGCAACATTGATTGTAAATAAACTCAAAGGTATCTTAAATGTTGTAGCAGTGAAAGCTCCAGCATTTGGCGATAGACGCAAGGCAATGCTGAAAGATATTGCAATATTAACAGGAGGAGAAGTAATCTCCGAAGAGATAGGCAAAAAACTTGATACTGCAGAATTAAGTGATCTTGGGCAAGCAGAGAAAGTTATCGTTGGTAAGGATGATACAACTATTGTAAATGGCAAGGGTGACAAAGCAGCAATTGATGCAAGGATCGAAAGTATCAAAAAGGAAATCCAGAATACCGATAGTGATTACGATAAAGAAAAGTTACAAGAGAGATTGGCTAAATTATCTGGTGGAGTAGCTGTTTTAGAAGTCGGTGCTGCAACAGAGGTTGAATTGAAAGAAAGAAAAGATAGAATTGATGATGCATTGCAAGCAACAAGAGCAGCAATCGAAGAAGGAGTTGTAGCTGGTGGTGGGGTAGCTCTACTTGATGTTAAAAAAGCTCTATCAAAAGTGAAAGTCACAAGAGATGAGGCTATTGGTATCAAGATACTTGAGGAATCACTAGAAGGACCGTTTAGACAGATTCTAAAAAATGCTGGTGTTGAGCCTGCAAGAATTATTGATAAAGTTGGTGGTGGCAAAGGCTATGATGCTAGAAATGAAAAAGTTGTTGATATGGTCGAAGTTGGTATTATAGATCCTGTCAAAGTTACAAGGATGGCATTAGAGAATGCTGCATCTGTTGCAATGTTACTTCTTACAACTGAGGCAGTCGTTATAGATGAACCAAAGGAAGAAAAAGACTCAGCAGCTGCTATGGCAGGCATGGGAGGCGGAATGCCAGGAATGATGTAAGACCAATTAAAGGTATTCGAGCCTTAAGAAAGTAATATAGGGATAACGAGACTAAAAGAGCGCCAGAGGCGCTCTTTTAGTTTACCGGTTAGATGATATCTATGGCTCAGGAAAACATTCTACTCCTAGTTCTATTAGTGGTTTTACAGCGTTACTTGCTCTTCCAAATATGTCAGGAGTAGTAACGACAGCGAAACCGTTTCTTGCACCAGTACATTTGATTTCACCAACGGATGAAGGCAACGGACAGTTACCACAGGTGCGAACTCCATAAAGATTGTAGGTTGCCTTATCTCCTAAAATTTTACCTTCTGTTATTTTGGTCAATGAAATGTATTTAATCTCAGATATTTAAACAAGATGAAATATTTACTGGAATGGTAAAAACGGAAATTTGCTAGCAAAAAATTTTACTTGTAATATGAACTTTCCTCTCAAAGTTAATTATTCTTTTTCGCTCTGAAGTATTTCGAAGTAGAGGGCTTTGTGATCAGAACCAGTGACGGAGTGGGTTTTGAAATTATTGACAATCTGGTTATTGGATACAAATGCGTGATCAATATGATTACTTACTAGAGGAATTCCCGCATTCCAGGTGAAATTAACACCATTTTTCTTTGTGATATTTACTACTTTATTATCAATTTCTTTCTCAAATTCTCTATAAAATTTTGACCATGGAGTGAGATTGAAATCTCCAGCAATAATGAAATTAGAATTAGTATCTCTATTGATAGTTGAGGCCAGTAATTTCAGTTGATCGTTCCTTCTTCGAAACCAAGAGTTTGTAAGAGGTGCGGTTGTATGAACTGCATAAATCGAGTATATCTCGCCATCTACATCAATTTCTGCTTTCACAAATCCACTTAGTATATCTCGATTTTCGAAATATTCTTGTGATTTGATTTCGTATTTCGAGTAAATTACATCTTGTCCAAAGCTTGATTCGCCAATAGTAGAAAAGGGGTAACTTGATTCAAGGTGTGATTTAAGAGCTTCATGATGCTCTTTACTATATTCAACGAAAATCAAAATATCTGGATCGCGATTATCTACAAGATTTTTTATATCTTCGAAATTATAATTTTGATAAAAAAGATTTGATGAAAGAACTTTCAAGGAAGACTTGTTAGAATTTGCACCAGAAACAGTATTCAGATCATAAAAAGAAAGCAGGTGAAAAGAATTTAATAACAAAAAACTGATTGAGATAATAATTGCAAATGCTGGTTTGATTTTATCTTTTGTATTAATTAGTAACAAAAAAACAATAAAAATCGAGATAAAACTTAAAACTAGTAATTGTGGAAGAAAGCTGACGACCAATTCACCAAGGAATTTATGTTGGAAAATTCCAAGAAATAGCCAACCGATAAGGTTTGTGGCTAAAAGAATTCTTATTAATAATTTTCTCATACAGGCGGTATTATACAATAATTTTTAACGTTGTATAGATAGAAATGTGTCGATCTTGCTTTTCCAAAGCTTGGTTGTGTTATCGGCAGAAGAAAAAAATCCCATCTCATAGTTATTGTATTTATACAAACCAAAAAATTTTAGATACTTTTTGGTGTCAACCCGCCTGCCAGTCGGGCAGGAAAGTATCGCAAAAAACGTGGGAGGATCAAATTTCTATATAGAATACTGCTGTATAAAAAATACTGGTGAAGTTGATCCCCCCACACCCCTAGTTCTTTGGCAATAAATATTGTAATAAATCGGGTAATTCTAAGAAAAGTAAATATTAATTTTTTTTATGATAGTAATTTATAAAAGAAGTAAAAAGTCATAAATCATAAGTATTAAATGTTATTGTATTAAGAATAAGATATTTGAACTTGAAAGAAAGCACATATGCCTATAAAATACCCTGTATGCGATAAATTTTTATGAAATAAAGATGAAGAAATTAGTTTATTTAGTTATATTTGTCATTTTCCTTTCAGGAGTTGGATACTTCGGGTTTAACTACTGGTACTCAAATGGCATAGATAAAAGAATCTCTACCTCAGAAGAAAAAGTTGCTTTCGAAGTGTCAAAAGGAGAATCCTCAGATTCAATAGCCACAAATCTTGTCGAGGCAGGACTAATCGATGATGAAATGTTATTCAAACTTTATCTGAAACGAACAGGTAAAGCAGCAAATATCCAAGCAGGCAATTTTGAGATCCCAAAAAATGCTAATATTGTTGAAATAGTTGAAATCTTGGGCAAAGCAACAATCATTGAAACAGTCAAAGTGACAATAATAGAAGGTTACAGAAATACAAAAGTGCAAGATGTTTTGGCCCAGAAATTTGGCTCAGTTCCTGATACGAATTTCTCAGTTAGCGAATTTGAAAGTATGACCAAAAATCCAGATGATTATCAATTCAGTGCAAATATTCAGACATTTCTGGACCAATACAAGCCAAAGGGCAAAAGCCTTGAAGGATTCCTATATCCAGATACTTATGAATTTAAAACAACAGCAAGTACGAAAGAAGTAGTCGAGAAGATGCTGACCAATTTTATAAATAAAACAAAAAGTCTTGAGAAAGGAGAGGATTTTTATGACAAATTAGTCTTAGCTGCAATTATTGAAAGAGAAAGCTTCACAAATGAAGAAAGACCAATCATCGCAAGTGTCTTTTATAACAGGTTGAAGGCAGGGTGGAAATTGGAATCAGATGCTACTGTCAATTATGCAACTGGAAGTGATAATCCAAGGCCAACTTATAAGGAATTGGAGACTAATTCTCCATATAATACCTATAAATTTGTTGGTTTACCACCTACGCCAATTAATAATCCTAGAGTTCAGTCAATTGAGGCTGCGATAAATCCTGCGACAACAGAATATTATTTCTTCATCCATGAACAGGATGGCTCAGGGCAGGTGCACTTTGCAAGGACTCTAGCAGAGCATAATGCGAATGTAGCCAAATACCTTGATTAATGACAAATATAATTTAATTTTGTGCTAGATTGCGTTATACTATTTTTGTTTAGTACCTAATTTTTATGGAGCAGGAAACATCAAAAGGAATCAAATTTGAAGCCTCATTCGGACAGATATTTGCGTCAATTATGGTCGTGTTGATTATGTTTGTGGTGCCAGTTTTTGTGTATGAAAATTTGAATTCTGACAAGCAAAAGACTCAGGAAGTATACACGGCACAAGCTTTAGAAGATAGAGACTCCAAGAATAGTTCGGGGCGGGTGGCTGGAGTATCTACGAAAAAGTCAGAAAATAAAGTGGTGGAGCAATTAAAAATTATTTCAAGTTCAAAAAGTTTGATACTTACAATAGGTATAGTTCTTGTGATAGTCTCAATCCTCTTAAGCCTGGCTTTGGTATACGATTTTTACAAGGTGAGTTAATTTAATTCATTACTTTCCTTATGAAGATTAGTGCAATTATTCCCTGTTATAACGAAGAATCAACAGTATCTAATGTGATTAAAACTTTAGTTGAATCCACATTAATTGATGAAGTAATATTTGTAGATGATGGTTCGACAGATAGTAGTCTTGAGAGCGCGAGAGAATTCAAAGATAGGATTACAATAATAGATTTAAAAGAAAACAAGGGGAAAGGATATGCATTATCTAAAGGGATAAACATGGCAAAAGGTGATTTGGTCTCATTTTTTGACGCAGATTTGGTCAATCTAGACCAAAATCATATCGAGACTTTATTTAATCCCATATTGAAGGATAATTTTCGAGGAGTGATAGGATATCCTGTCAAAGATAGTGAATCTGGGAATCCTTTTATTTATCTTGCAGGAGAGAGAGTGTATTACAGAGATGATCTGATCAGACATACATTTGAAATGGAAAAAACAAGATTTGGGGTAGAAATGTTTATTAATAATTTGTATAAAGAAAATGAAGTCAAAGTTGTACCATTGATAGGTTTGAAAGGTCTATTCAAAACGGAAAAAAGAAATTTGCCTTTGGCCTTGAAAGAGTATATATTTGAAATGGTCGAGGTCGCCATGGAAATGGGTAAGCAAAAGGGTTTGGTTCAAGAGGAAATGATGCGTATCAATCGTCTCAAAGCTGTACATAATTACAAAGAATTCAAAGAAAATTTGTTAAAAATTAAAGACATAGATATCAAGAACTTATTTTCTAAGTATTTTATTTTTTTAGAGAAAAGAAAAAGTACAAATGGAACATCGAATATTACTGACAAATAAAGAAGCATTTTAACTTTCTTCTAAGTTAGAAATTCTCAGCACTAGTTACGTAAAAGATGAATACACAGGTTTAGAAAGAATTCGAACTGATAAGGTGGGGGTGAGTATTAGAGATTATGTAACGCAGGAGAAGGGAGTGATCCATAGATTTTCTTCTAAATGTAAACTTGATGGTATAGAAAATGTCTGGTTGTCAAGCACCCCTAAATTAGATTTATTTGTGATTTAGTTTTTTGTAATAATTCT